>NZ_MUYM01000031.1 GCF_002150765.1 Lentzea kentuckyensis | reverse complement strand
CGTAGTCCAGCACCACGCACCATCCTCCTTGTCGACGTGGAGAGCTTCGGTGACAGGTCGCGAACCGACCAGCACCGGCTGGTCGTTCGCGAGGGGATGTACGGCCTGCTCGAGACGGCTTTCGCCGACAGCGGTGTGCCGCTGGCGTCCATCAAGATCGAGGACCGCGGCGACGGCGCCCTGGTGCTGCTCTCGGCCGACGTTCCCAAAGCCGCGCTCGTCGACCGCATGCCCCCGAAGATCGAAGCTGAGCTGCGTCGCTACAACGCGCTGCACTCCATCGAGGCCCGCATGCGCCTGCGGATCGCGCTGCACGCCGGTGAGGTTCGCGACGACAAGTACGGCGTTGTCGCCGACGCGGTGAACTTCACCTTCCGCATCCTGGAGGCGCGGGAGGCGAAACGCGCCCTGGCGGAGTCGACGGCCGGTTTCGTGCTCATCGTGTCCGACTGGTTCTTCCAGTCCGTTGTGACGCATGAGCCTGCCGCGCATCCGGCGGCGTTCCGGGCGATCCCGGTCGACGTCAAGGAAACCCACACCAAGGCGTGGATCCGCCTGTTCGGCGAAGTGCCCGCGCGGACGCACGTCCAGCGGCGGCAGACCCCGCGGCGCGAACCGACTCTCAGAGAGCTCAGCGAGATCGTCGACGTTCTCCTGGAGATTCCTGTCCTGGAGACAAAAGAAGGACGCGATCAGGTCCTGCGGGAGCTCGATTCGGACATCTGGTCCTCGATCCCGCGGCACCTGACGGCGAAGACCGACCTGGTCAGCATCGTTCGCACGTGCCTGAGACACGGCGACGCGTGGCAACAGCTGGTCGAGGCGATCCGATTCTTCGCAGGAGGTTTCGATGCCGTGACCAAGCTGGAAGCGACGCAGGACCGCCTCGAGCTCGAAGGCGATCAGTAGCACCTTCAGCGCAGCGGGAAAAGGTCCGTCCGCACCTCATCGAGGCGTAACGACGGCATTACACTCGGTATGCGACACAGTGATGAGGTCGTTACCGCGGAGCATCACGACTCGGGAGGCCCACAGGTGGACGAGTTCGCAAAACGAATCGACGCAGACCTGGTCGATCTGAACGGCATTCCTTTTGACGCACTCGATTCTGTGGACGGGCCGGAGCTGACTTCATCGGAGAGCCGATTCCTGCGGCAGATCGACCATCCGAGCAGCAGCATCGGAGGGCACAACTCGTAGCGATGGGCACGCGGTCCTTTCGTCACCACCGGATGACCCCGGAGCAACTGGACGCACTGGCCTCACACACGTCCGCCGGCTCCGCGGTGCACGAACTCGGCCTGGCTGAACGCAGCAGGCGGATGCTGGCGTTGCGACTGGTGCTCCGGTTGGCGCGGGAACAACCGGCCGCTCGCGGGCCGCTGGCGCCGGTCGACGAGGCCTGGAACGTGCTGACCCTGGCTCAGCGCGAGGCGCCCGCCGAGATCGCGGCAATGCTCGCGGACCCGCAGCTCGGCCTCTGGACGGCGCACGCGCTGCGGCGGCTGCGCGGCACCGTCGAAAATGATCCCGCGCCGCTTTGGTTCCAGCTCGGACAACTTGACGCGTTCGCCGGCGCCGCGGCGATCAGAGCTGCCATACCCTTTCGTCTCACCATTCCCGCGTGGGATGGAAATGTGGTGTTGCCGACCCTCGGATCCGCGCATCTCGACGGCTGCGCTGGATGGGGGACGGCCGAAATTGTTTCGGATGCGAATGGGCCCCGCGTCGAAAGTGCCGGTGCGACTGTCGCGGTGGCCCCGAACAAGACCGGCTGGCACGCTTTCCACTATTTCCGCGGCGCCGATCTGGAACTGCGCCTCGACGACGCCGGTCCGCACCGCGGACTCACAGGCCTGCAACCACCCCAGCCGCTGGCCGCCGACGAGTCGGCGCGGTGGCTCGGGCTGCTCGGCGACGCGTGGCAGCTGCTGACCCGTGGTCACGAGCCCTGGGCGAGGGAACTGGCACTGGGCCTGACCTCGATCGTTCCTCGTCCGGCGACGTTCCGCTTCAGGCCCCACAGCGCCTCGGTGGGCGACGGTTTCGGCGGTGCGATCGTCTCGGCACCGTACGACGCCGCCCAACTCGCGGTCACCCTCGTCCACGAGTTCCAGCACAGCAAACTGAACGCGATCGGCCACCTCGAGCCTCTCTTCGACGACGACTCGACGCTCGACGCCTATTCGCCGTGGAGAGATGACCCGAGGCCCACTGGCGGGCTCTACCAGGGCGTTTACGCGTTCATCGCGGTGATGGAGTTCTGGGAACAGGAACGGCATCGCTTGCGAGAAAGGGAACGCGACCTCGCCGAGTTCGAGTTCGCATTGCTGCGTGAGCAGACCGGAACCGCGATCGGTGAGCTGAAGTGCCGGCGCTCGCTCACCGAGGCAGGCCGCCGATTCGTCGCAGGCGTCGAATCCAGGTTCACGCCCCACGGATCGGACGCTGTGCCCGAGCACCTCCTGCGCGCGGCGGAGCGTGCGGCCGCCGACCACCGGATCGGGTGGCGGGTCGGCCACGTGCGCCCGGACGCCGAACTGGTGCGAGATGCCGTCGCCGCCTGGGCGCCCGGAAGCGCCGCGCCGACCACCGAAAGGCCGGTGCGCCACCACCGGCTCGACGTCAAGGCGGTGCTCGCGCGAGTCCTGCTCGCCGATCCGGCGGACCTGAAGGCGGCCAGGGACCTTCTCGGTTCGACGGCACAGGTCGCCGACGGAGCGGGGGAGGGCGACTTCGCCTTCGTCACCGGTGCCCTGGAGGAAGCTCGCGACCTCTATCTCGCGGAGCTCAGCAGGCCGTGTGACCGTCCTGGCGCATGGGCGGGCTTGGCTCTGGCTCTCGACGAACTCGATCCGGGACCTGCCTCGCGCGTTCTCGTCGAGCTGCCGGAACTGGTCAGCGCCGCGCACACGGCAGTGACCCTGGCAACCGGCGAGGCCCCCGATCCGGAGGCGCTCGCCGGCTGGTTCGCCGAACGAACGGGCTAGAGCGGCATCGGGTCGATGTCGCAGTTGGCCCTGGTGGCGAGATCCTCGAGCTGGGTCACGGCGGGGTGGTCACCCAGCCGGGCGCGCAACGCCTGCAGAGCATTCGCCCGCAGCCGGTCGCCCTCTTCGACGCGCCCGATCGCCCGCAGGTCCTGAGCCAGGTTCGCCTGACACGTCAGCGTGGTCGGGTGGTCAGCACCCAGCGCCGCGATCGTCTGACTCGCCGTGGTCGCGTCCAGGTCGTGCGCCGCCTGGAACTCCCCGAGCGCGTACAGGTCGCTCGCGAGGTTGATCGCGGTCACCAGGGTGGACGGGTGCTCGTCACCGAGCCGCGCCCGGAACGTCGCGAGCGTTTCCTGGTTGAGCTCCTGCGCCGCGGCGTGGTTGCCGAGCAGGCGGTGCAGCACCGCGACGTTGACCGCGGCCGACAGCGTGTGCGGGTGATCGGGACCGAGCGATCGCTGATAGCGCTTCAGCGTCTCGGTGCCCACCTGCATGGCGATGCTGATCTTGCCGAGATGCCTGAGGTCGATCGACTTGCCCAGTGCGGCGGCCAGCGTGTCCGCGTGGTTGTCGCCGTACCTTGTCGTCAGGCCGTTCACTGCCTCCTCCGACGCGAGCAGCGCACGATCGTGATCGCCTGCCTTGCGACGCATCGCGCTCAGCTGGCGAACAGCACGCAGCAGCGCGGGGTTGACGTCCTCGTACAGCCGGCGGTAGGTGGCGACGATGTCCTCGTGCCGCACCGCGGCACCTCGGTAGTCGCCCATCTCCCGCATGTCGATCGTCAGACCGATCTCGGTGATCAGGGTCAGCGCGTGGTCCCGGCCGAACATCTGGACCTTCCGGTCCCAGGTGTCCTCGTCGAGCTGCTGTGCCTCCGCGAACTTTCCGGCGAGCCGGAGACTCACGCCGAGGTTGTGCGCCGCGTTCAGCGTCACCGGGTCCTCGTCGCCGAATGCGCGGACGCATCGCTCGTAGTTGACCCTGGACAGTTCCAGTGCGGTGGCGAAGTCACCCCGTGCCCGGTTGTCCGCAGCGACCGCGCCGACCGCCTCGACCGTGTCCTCGTGGTTGTCTCCCAGCGTGCGCTGGCAGGCCTCCAGGATTCCCGCGTTGAGCTCGGCCGCTTGGGAGTAATGGCCGAGCATCCACAGCATGAAGCCGAGCCACCTGCCGACCTTCAGCGTCTCCAGGTCGTCGGGACCCAGCCGTACCACCCAGATGTCGTAGATCTGGCGGGACAGTTCGGCGCTGCGCTCGTGCTCACCCCAGAAGTAGAGGAATCGCACGAGGTTGTAGGCGAGATCGCGGACCGACTGGTCCTCGGACTCGATCGCGTTGGACTTGATCACGTGGGTGTGCAGCTCGGCGTACTTCGACCAGAAGTCGGAGTCGTCCGGTGCGTTCGGGTCGTTGGCGGCGAGAATCAAGTGAGCTGCGTGCCTCATCGTTTCGCGTTCGTTTTCGGACATCTGATTGATGAGCACCATCTGAACCAGGCGGTGCATTTCAATCGAGTTCGAGCGGTGGTCGACACGTGCGAGCGCGAACCGGTTGATGTCCCGGATCACCTCGTTGAACCGAAGACGGTCCCGAAGAGCCCGTTTCAGGTCGGGGGTCACATCGATGTGCCGGGCATTGGTGAACATCGTCCTCGGCACCGGCTCGGGAGCGAAGAAGGCACAGGTCTGCAGGATGCTCAGCGCCGCGGGATTTCTTTCCTGTAGTCCCGCCAGCGACACGTTCCACGCAGCGGCCACCGAAGTGGGGTAGTCCAGAGTCGTCGGCGCGTCGAGCATCTCCAGCTGTTTTTCCTTGAGGAGCTCGAGGTACTCGTTCGCCGGCATACCGGTCTCCGCGCGCCAGGCCGCGGCCTGGGCAACCGCAAGTGGGAGGTCTCCCAGAGCTTCGGCGAGGCGGCTCGCGTCCTTGTCGGTGATGTCCGGTCCGCGACGTTTCAGCAGCTGCACGCTTTCTTCGCGTTCGAACACCTTGACCTCGAGAGGGCGTGCGATGCTCAACCACTGCGAATTGCGAGAGGTGACGAGAATGCGGCCGGGTCCGCCGGTCGGAAGGTACTCGCTCACCTTTTCGGGATTGTCCGCGTTGTCGAAGATGAGCAGCCAGTTCGGCGGGATCTTGCGGTTTCCGCCGCCCTTGAGCGCGTCCAGTACGGGCTGGACCGCGACGTTGGCGGCCGTGCCGACACCGAGTTCCAGGCGCTCGCCGAGTTCCACCAGTGAGTTGACGATCTGAACGGTGCGTTCCGCCGGAATCCACCAGATCATGTCGAACTTCGCCCGGTATCGATATGCGTACTCGATCGCCAACGCGGACTTTCCGACACCGCCGAGCCCGTGCAGCGCTTCCGGGAGCACGGCCGCGGTCGCACCGGGTTCAAGGCGTTCGTCGAGCTGTGTCAGCAAATCTTCGCGGCCCGTGAAGTTGGAGTTTCGAGGCGGTACGCCGCCGAATATCGCAGGCGACCTGGTGGTGGACTTCCCGGCCTCCCTCTTGGAATCGGCGGTCGTGGTCACCCCGTGCCCTCCTGCGTTTCTGTTGGTCGCTCCAGTTGGCGATGGTCTGTGTTCGGTGGCCCCGCGTTCAGCATGGCCGACGGGGTCCCTGGTCCGCGCAGGAATCCGGAGCGCATTTCGGGAGGCGCGGGCGCCGCTCATGTGCATGCCGGACAACGCTTCCTGTGCCACGAGGTCGGTCGCGAAGTAGGACTCGGTGGAGGGCGTCACGTCGTGCGCCTGCACGACTGGACTCTCTTCCTCGTCAAGTCCTGGTCGGCCGAGTTGCCGGATGTTCTCGAAGCGTTCGCCGTGGTAGGCGTGGGCGATCTCGCGCACTCTCGCCGTGTTGACCCGCCGGCCACACGCGAGCAGTTCTTCGCGAACCCCGAGGCTGAACTCGAAATTCACGCCATCGAAGGATTCTTCGGTTCTCGGTGTCACGAGCGAGCTGCCCAGGAACTCGGACAGGTGAGCGAGCTGAGAGGAGGGAAGCAGTTTGTCCCTGATCTGCGTCATCAGCCCCAGTGCGAGCGGTGCCGCGGCGAGCAACGTCGCGAGCTCCGTCGTGGCGGGACTGGCGGCCGCCCTGAAGTCCGCGACCAGCCGCGCCGGTGGGGCAGATCGGTCGTACCTCGGTGGGAGGTCGGCCGGTTCCGCCGGCACGAGGAGCGCGCCGAGGTCGGTCCAGTCCGCTCGGCCACCCGCGGCCAGGCCCACCCAGGCGCCCAGTCCGGCGGAGTCGAGTTCCACGACGGGGACGGGCATCGCGTCCTCGAGGCCGTCGAACACGCCAGGTGCCGCCACCTGCGGTTCCCAGTCGAGGCGGGTGCTCGGGACGCCGGTCGCACGGGACCGCAGCCGCACCCGGTGCACCTCGAGTCCAACGCGGTGCCACATGAACCACGGCAGCACCTGCACCAGAGCCAGCGGGTGCACGGATCCCCAGCGCCGCAGGGCGGACATCATCGCGGCGGTTCGCCAGAGGTCGGCGATGCCGTCGGTGAGCACCAGCACGATGCGGCGCAGGGTGGGGTCGATGGCCTCGGCGATGCTCCTGGCCTGCGCTTGGTTACCCGGCCCGCGCAGTGCGGGCAGGCCGTCGCGGGCGACGAGGAGTCGCACGTGCACGTTGCGGAAGGCGTTCTGCCGCCTGAGAGTCTCGGCGAACTCCCGTGCGGTGGCCCGCCAAAGTCGCATCGACTCGCTGTTGTCGACGATGAGCAGCACGTCCCAGCGCGGCTCGTCCGCCGAGGAGTAGACGGGCAGCCACCTGGGGTCGACGACCGCGCGTGCCGCGGTGGCGTCCTCGTCCAACTCCTTGCCGGCGGCGGACGGAACGACCTGTTTCAACGGTCTGAGGGCGCGCGGAATGGCGCGGTCCAGGCGCGCAGGCGATTCCGCTGCGCTGAACGTGACAACTCCGCGACTCGCGATCCTGGTCGCTGACTCGATCGCCGGGTCAGTGCCGGCACTCGGCTCGAACTCGGCTCGCCGAAAGGAGTCCTGCGCGGGTGAGGGGAGACCTTCCGGCTGCCGCGCGCCAGGGGGTTCCCTGCTCGCCGCGTCACCGGATTCCGTTCTGAAGGCACGCTGATCGTCGAGTCCTTGTGCGCGCACCAGCCAGATGGCGTCGGCGACGTCTCTGGCCGTGATGTCCCCGGCGGAGACGGGGGCGATATCTGGAACCGCATTGTTTCCTAACTCGTCCACAGGCGGTCCCGGACTACTGTGGGCGCCCAGCCACGGGCGCAGCGTACCGGCGGTCGATTCATGGCGGATCACGACCCCGAGAGTCGGTGCCAGATGGAGTTGAGCAGGTTGTCCCAGGCCTCCTTGTCCACCTGGCCTCTGAGCGCCGGACGAACCAGGTGGATTGCGTTCAGCAATTGATCGGCGGCCAGACCGTCATTTTTCTTGCTGCGGTCGGAGAATATCCTGATCAACTGCTCGGTCAGCTCGGGGTCGCTGTTCGGAAAGTGTGCGAGCACCATTTCTGAAAGGCGCCTCGGGCTGGGGTCGGGATTATCGAGCGTGATGCATCGGCGCAAAAATGCCGGAGGGAAGTCGCGTTCGCCGTTGCTGGTGATGAAGACCAGGGGGAACGCGTGGCACTGAACGGTTCCGTCGGTGATCGGAGCTGTTCGTCCGGTGTCGGCGGTGTGGACGACCACTTCTGCTTCGCGGTCTCGCACGCGGATGAGTTCGGGAATCGAGAACTCGCCTTCCTCGAACACGTTGAGGAGGTCGTTCGGCAGGTCCACGTCGCTCTTGTCTATTTCGTCGATGAGCAGAACGCGAGGTAACCGATGAGGGAGCAGTGCGGTTCCGAGTGGTCCGAGGTGGACGAAGTTGCCGATCGAGCTGTTTTCGTTCAGGCCGATCGCCTGGGCTCGGCCGAACGAGTCATAATCCCACAGTCCCGATTTCAGCGTGGTGCGACTCGTGATCGGCCAGCGAAGCACTCGTCCGAGCGAGAGTTCCCGTGCGACGGCGTGAGCCAGGCTGGACTTGCCGGAGCCGGGTTTGCCCGTGATCAGGACGGGCCGCGCGAGGGCGATCGCCGCGTTCACCCGTTCGAGAACCGCCTGGTCGGTGCTGCGGGCGATGTCCGCGCGACCCAGGCGTCGCCGTGCTTCGTGCTCGTCGAGCTCCGGAGCGACCAGGTCGGGCGAGCCCCGGAAACTTCGCCACGGCGGTGGCGTCGGCCATTTCGCATCCCGCTCGGCGGTAGGCATGACCTGGCCCGTTCCCCGGTATATCCACCAATCGGGTGAAGGCGACGGATGGGGTGCGGGTAAGCCGTCCTGATCCCCGTTTCGGCTGTCTCCCAACATCAGCCGGTTCCTTTCTCCGCGTCGAACCAGAGTCCCGAGTCCGGCAGGCGATCAGGGTTCTCCCAGAGGATCGCCATGCTTCTGCCTGCGTGTGCGACGTCCTTGCTGGCGTGCTGGCGCAGCGCGTCGCGACGCAGTTCCGCGATGCGCTGCGGAAGATCCGTGACCGATCCGTCCTCGAGCATTCTTTCCAGTGCCTCGCGAAAGAGCTTGGACGCGCAGTCCTGCCGATCCCAGAGGATGGCGGGAATGCCCGCGTGGAAAGCCATGCTGGCTTCGCGCCACGCGGTTCCGTCGCGCTCCATGGGGGGTTCGCTGAGTACGAAGCCCACCACCTGGGGATCTGCGAGATGGGTGGCGAGCATGGTGAAGTAGTCGTCACCGCTCGGAACGCTCTGGTAGAGCCGATTGGCGGCGGACTGGGTCTTGAGGGATTTCCAACGTTGTTTCCACGCCAGGTGGTTGCGCCGGTAGCGCATTCGCTCCAGGCTGCGCAGCACCACCGGATGGTCAACGGCGAGTGGCACGGTGTCGTGCGACATCGAGGACTTCTTCCAAAACTCCACCGGGGTGTTCAGCATCTCCCAAGGAAGCACCATCTCCAGATTGATGGCACCTTCGGGTGGGGTTTTGTGCGCACCCAGTTCGATCTCCACGTCGCGCACGACCAGGTCGACTTCGTTCTCCAGGGCGGCGCGTGGCACGGGCGCGTCGCCCTGGTGCTGGGCGCCCCAGTGCTCGCCATCCCACTGCCGCCAGTGGGACAGCAGGAAGCGTTCGGGATCGGCCGGCGCCGGATCGAACTGGATCAGCAGGTGGATCGAGTTGGGCTCGTTGGCCTCGGGGCGCCGCACGGGGCGTTCCTTGGTGTGCGCGAGCCGGTCGGTGAGCTCGAACTGCTCGGCCCACGCGGTGACGCGGCGGCGGAGATCGGTCGCGATCATGTCGTTGTCGATCTGCTCCGCGACGCACTCCAGGAAGCTCATGGCCGGTGGCAGTGAGCCGGCTGCGGCGTTGGCGCCCGCCAGGTGCAGGAACGCCGCCCAGATGGTCCGATGCGACCGGGGCAGTTCGAGCACGCGATACCCGGTGGCGATGCCGACCAGCTTGCGCAGGAGCGCCACCTCGGTCGCTTCGTCGTCGGCGAGGCACAGCGTCAGCAACGTTTCGCGCAGGCTTGCCCACTCGTTGGTCGGCAACGCGCGAACCGCGTGCCACTCGTCGCACAGCAGTGCCAACTCGTCGAGTGAGGGTGCCCGCGGCTCAAGTAATCGGACAGAGTCCACCAGCCCCTGCAGGCCACCGGTCTGCCGGCAGCAGTCGAGCAGGACGTGCACCAGTTGCTGGCGTGGCTGGGAGTCGCCGTGCAAGGAGACCGGCGATTCCAGTGCGTCGCTGAGGACTTCCGTCAGCAGCTGTCTGCCGTCCTGGCTGCGTAGTACCTGGCACAGCTCCAGTGCATCGATCAGCTCCTGCTGTATTCGCAGTTGTGCTTCTCTAGCCCCCGCTATCAGTCCCACGAGCCGTCCCCCCTCGTTGGCCAGCCTCCGGGAACTATGGATTGTCTCGCCTGGCACCGTCTCTATCTAGGGCCAGGACGGTTTCGTTTCCGTCCAAGTGTTCGGGATCCGACCACGCGCGACCCTCGTGTCCTGCTTCAGCGAGCACTCGAATCCAGGTCGTGGTTTGGTGATCATGCACACGGGGTAAGAACCGACGCACCTGGAGTAACGTCCACTCCCGGTCGTTCGTGTTCGACTTTGTTGAAGTCCGGGAGGTGGGCCGTGTCGGTGTCGGTGTTGGCCGAGGCGGATCTGCGGCTTGACGCGGGGCCGATCGACTACGCGTTGCTCGTCATCTACTTCGTCGTCGTGCTCGGCATCGGCGTGATGGCGCGACGATCCGTCTCGTCCAGTCTCGACTTCCTGCTGTCCGGCCGATCGTTGCCGGCGTGGGTCACCGGGCTCGCGTTCATCTCGGCGAACCTCGGCGCGCTCGAGTTGATGGGCATGACGGCGAACGGCGCGCAGTACGGCATGGCGACCGTGCACTACTACTGGATCGGCGCCATCCCCGCGATGGTGTTCCTCGGTCTGGTGATGATGCCGTTCTACTACGGCTCCAAGGTGCGCAGCGTTCCCGAGTTCATGCGCCGCCGGTTCGGCAAGCCGGCTCACCTGGTCAACGCCATCAGCTTCGCCGTCGCGCAGATCCTGATCGCGGGCATCAACCTGTTCGCGCTCGCGGTGATCATCGACGCGCTGCTCGGGTGGCCGTTGCCGGTGTCCATCGTGGTCGCCGCGTTGGTGGTGCTCGCGTACACGACGCTTGGTGGTCTGAGTGCGGCCATCTACAACGAGGTGTTGCAGTTCTTCGTCATCGTGGCCGCGCTGGCGCCGCTCACGATCGTCGGCCTGATCAAGGTCGGCGGCTGGCAGGGGCTCGTCGAGAAGGTGACGGACCAGGAACAGCTCTCGGCGTGGCCCGCCACAGAACTCACCGGAATCGAGAACCCGGTGTGGAGTGTCATCGGGTTGGTGTTCGGTCTGGGCTTCGTCCTGTCGTTCGGTTACTGGACGACGAACTTCGCCGAGGTGCAGCGCGCGATGTCGGCGAAGTCGATGTCGGCGGCCAAACGTACGCCGATCATCGGCTCGTACCCGAAGGCGTTGATCCCGGCGATCATCATCATCCCCGGCATCATCGCTGCGGTGATCGTGCCGGAGATGGCACAGCTCAAGGCGGGCGACACGAGCAGTGGCGTGGTCTACAACAACGTGCTGCCGCTGCTGATGCGCGATCTGCTGCCCAACGGCATCCTCGGCATCGCGATCACCGGTCTGCTGGCCAGCTTCATGGCCGGTGTCGCGGCGAACGTCAGCTCGTTCAACACCGTCTTCACGTACGACCTGTGGCAGGACTACATCAAGAAGGACCGGCCGGACGAGTACTACCTGCGGGTGGGACGTCTGGCCACGGTCGGCGCGTGCGTGCTCGCGATCGGCACGGCGTTCATCGCGGCGGCGCTCGGCGGGTCCAACATCATGGACTACATCCAGGCGTTGTTCTCGTTCTTCAACGCACCGCTGTTCGCGACGTTCATCGTCGGCATGTTCTGGAAGCGGATGACGCCCACGGCCGGTTGGGTGGGTCTGCTCGCGGGCACGTTCACCGCGATGTTCATCTACGCGATCTCGGAGCCGTCGTTCGGCATCAAGTGGCTGGAGCTGCCTGGGCAGGGCGCGAGCTTCCTCGGTGCGGGACTGGCGTTCGCGGTGGACGTGGTCGTGTCCGTCGCGGTCAGCCTGGTCACGCGGCCGAAGCCGGACAGCGAGCTCGTCGGGCTGGTCTACAGCCTGACGCCCAAGAAGGACAGGTCGCACTCCACCACCGGCGAGGACGCGGGCTGGTACCGCTCGCCCGCCCTGCTCGGTGGCGGAGTGCTGGCGCTGACGACCGTTCTCTACTTCATCTTCGGCTGAGGGAGGCCGCCATGAGGTTGTTCGACCTGCGACTGATCATCGCTTTCCTCTTCGGCCTGTACGGCGTCGTACTCGTCGTCATCGGGCTCGGATTCACCACCGACGACGACCTGAAGAAGGCCGAAGGGGTCAACATCAACCTGTGGGCCGGCGTCGCCATGGTGGTGCTCTCGGCGGTCTTCGCCGCGTGGGCGACGCTGCGGCCTCAGTTCGCGGACACGGACAAGCAGCCGCTCAAGGAGCTATGACTGGGGACGACCAGGGTAAACGGGGTTGAAGGCCTCGATCGTCCACGCGTCGAGCCAGTTGACTGCGCGGCGAATTCGGTTGAACACGTCTCTCCTTCTGTCGGGGTCTTCACCCAGTACGACGCGTTGATCTTCTGAATCGTTCCCGTAGCGCTGCGTGACATGTGCCACGGGGTAACTCGGGGTACCGCCCACGAAGGCGCGTGAAGGTCGCTACCGTGCACGTCGTGCCTCGTTTTCGTGCCACCGCCGTGGTCGCCGCCGCCGCGTTGCTGATGGCCGGTTGCGCGACCGGTCCCGGTCTTGCCAAGACCCACTCGCCGCGGCGCACCGTGCAGGCTGGTGCGGACGCGACCTCGGCCGATCCGTCGACCAAGCCGTCCGCGCAGCCGAACAAGCCGGTCGAGCCGGCGTTCTCCGCGGAACGGCTGCGGCTGGTCAACCCGTGCGCGTTGATCGAGAAGGACGTGCTGCAGACGGTCGGCACGCCGTCGAAGTACTCCAGCAGCAGCTACACGCGTTGCGCGAACTACATGAAGGACAAGGCGGGCAAGACGCTCAACATCACGCTGGACATCGGCTACTCGCTGACCTCCAGCGAGGTGAAGAACGCCACCAAGCAGCTCGCCGGGCTGAAGAGCGGCGAACAGAAGCTGACGACCTCGTGCGCCATCACGGCGTTGACGCAGGAGAACCCGGCGCAGGCCGCGCGGGTCTCGGTGAGCACCGGCAACGACGGCGGCGAGGCGTGCGAACCGGCGCGCAAGGTGCTCGAGGGCGCGGTGCGCAAGCTCAAGGGCAACCCGCAGAAGTACAACCCGCCCAAGGGCTCGCCGGTGGTGGTCGACCCGTGCACGATCGTGGAGAAGTCGACGCTCGCGCCGGTGCTGGGTGCGTCGCCGCGGCAGCTGGCGTTCGGCCTGCACCAGTGCTCGTGGTCCGGGCAGAACGCGCAGATGCAGATCGAGTTCAAGACGGCGCGCATCCCGAAGGACGGTAAGTTCGACAGCAAGTCCGTCGAGACGGACCTCGGCAACGGGGTCAAGGGCTACCAGGCGCTCAAGGACGGTCCGTACCCGACCTGCGAGCTGGTCGTCGTGCGCACGAAGGACGCGAGCGACGCCGGTGAGATCGTGGAGTTCCAGGTGGGAGCCTCGAAGGAGAAGGAGCTGGACCGCTGTGCGGCGGCCCAGACGTTCGCCAAGGCGGTACTGCCCGCCCTTCCCGCGGCGTGACGAGGCCAGGCGGGGGCTGAAAGTTCTTCGAGTACGGGTTAGTGTCGAGGTTACTGGCGAGTACCTGGAGGGCCCCATGACGCAGACCGCTTCGGACAGCGCGCTGTCGGCCGATGGCGAGCAGCGGCGGTTCGCATCACTGGACCCACGTACGGGCGAAGTCGTCGCGCACCACCCGATCCACACCGCGGCCGAGGTCGAGGACGCGGTGTCCTCGGCGCGCGAGGCCGCCGCGTGGTGGGCCGGACTCGGCTTCGAAGGCCGCAAGACGAAACTCGACGCGTGGCGCAGAGTCCTGTCGAAGCGCGCCGACGAGTTCATCACGCTGATCAGCGCGGAGACCGGCAAACCCGCCGACGACTCCCGCGTGGAGATCACGCTCGTCATGGACCACCTGCACTGGGCTTCCCGGCACGCCGGGCGCGTGCTGGGCAAGCGGCGGGTCTCCTCGGGCATGCTGATGATCAACCACGGCGCGACGCTCGAGTACCGGCCGTTGGGCGTCATCGGCGTCATCGGGCCGTGGAACTACCCCGCGCACACGCCGATGGGTTCGATCTCGTACGCGCTGGCCGCGGGTAACGCCGTGGTGTTCAAGCCGTCCGAGTTCACGCCGGGTGTGGGCACGTTCCTCGCGTCGACGTTCGCCGAGGCCGTGCCGGAGTACCCGGTGTTCCAGGTCGTCACGGGCTTCGGCGAGACGGGTGCCGCGCTGTGCGCCGCGGGGGTCGACAAGATCGCGTTCACCGGCTCCACCCGGACCGGCAAGAAGGTCATGGCCGCGGCCGCTGCCTCGCTGACGCCGGTGCTGGTCGAGTGCGGCGGCAAGGACGCGCTGATCGTCGACTCGGACGCCGACCTGACCGCCGCCGCCGAGGGCGCGATCTGGGGCGCGGTGTCGAACGCCGGCCAGACGTGCGCGGGCGTGGAGCGGATCTACGTGGCCGAGGACGTCGCCGACGAGTTCATCGAGATCGTGGTGAAGCGGGCGAAGAAGCTCAAGCCGGGCGGTGAGTCGACCGCGAACCTCGGGCCGATCACGATGCCGGCGCAGGTGGAGATCATCCGCGAGCACGTGCAGGACGCGCTGGACCGCGGCGGCAAGGCGCTGGTGGGCGGAGCGGAGTCGATCAGGCCGCCGTACGTCGAGCCGGTCGTGCTGACGGACGTGCCGGAGGACTCGCTGGCGGTCACCGAGGAGACCTTCGGGCCGACCGTGGTGATCAAGCGGGTGCCGAACGCGCTGGAGGGCGTGCGGCTGGCGAACCAGTCGAAGTACGGGCTGGGTGCCGCCGTGTTCTCGAAGGCACGCGGTGAGGAACTGGCCGCCGAGCTCCGGGTCGGCATGGTGTCGATCAACTCCGTGCTGACCTACGCGGCGATCCCCGGGCTGCCGTTCGGTGGTGTCGGCGACTCCGGGTTCGGGCGCATCCACGGCGAGGACGGGCTGCGCGAGTTCGTCTACGCCAAGGCCGTGACGAAGCTGAAGTTCGCGTCGCTGATCAACATGGCGACGTTCGACAGGTCGTCGATGGCGGGCAAGCAGATGCTGCGGCTCGCGCGGATGCTCTTCGGACGCTGAGCACCCGCGCGGTCGCGGGTGCTCACGCGCCGACCTGCTTCTTGAGGTCGTCCAGGACCACGTTCGCGGCGAGCACGCCGAGGCCGAGGAAGTAGGTCTCGTCGAGCACCGGCTTGGCCTTGCCGGCCTTGACGGCGTTCAGGCCGCTCCACAACGGACCGCCGAGGACCGAGGCCGTCGCGGTCTTCGCCGGGTCGCCGTAGGTGGAGTAGAGGACGAAGTCGCCGTCGGCCTTGCCGATCTGTTCCGCGCTCACCTCGGCGGCCAGGTCGTCGACCTGGGACGGGGACGGCTGCGGGATCTTGGCGTCGATCAGGATCGTGCCGATGAAGGACTTCTTGGCGTACAAGCGGATGCGGCCCGGCATGAAGCGCAGTGCCGTCACGGTCGGGCGCACGCCGAGCTTCTTCTCGATGGCGGTGCCGGTCTCGGTGGCCTTGTTCGTGTAGTCCTCGAGCATCTTCGCGGCGTCGGCCTGGCGGTCGAGCGCGGCGGCGTTGAGGAGGAAGTTCTCCTTCCACACGTAACCGGGGCGCACGGAGAAGACGGTGGGGGCGATCGCCGCGAGCTTCGGGTAGAGGGCTTCCGCGCGCAGCTGCGAGCCCAGGATCAGGTCCGGGTTCAGCTTGGTGATCGCTTCGAGGTTGAGGTTGTTGGTCGTGCCGACGTTCTCCGGCGTGCCGCCCTTCTCCCCGATGTAGGAGGGCATGGTCGGCGAGCCGTCGGTGTAGGCGATGCCGACCGGCTTGATGCCGAGGGCGACGACGTTGTCGAGCTCGCCGGTGTCGAGCACGATCACCCGTTCGGGTTTCTTCTCGAGCTTGGTCTCACCCATCGCGTGCTTGATGGTGCGCGGGAACTCGCCGGGCTTCTGCGTCGTGCCGAACCCGTTGCTCAGCTCGTACGCCTTGCCGAAGTCCTGCCCGCCTTGGGCGACGGTCGGTTTGTCCGGCGCGCTGGAACACGCGGTCAGGGTCAGGGCGACTGCCACGAGCAGCGCTGCGCTCTTCGACACGACGTTGTTCCTCCACTACGGAACGTGATGTTGACCTGCGGTTGTTAGGGCAGGCTAACGGTACCGGGGTCGTTTGCCCGTTCCGAGTGTCAGACCCCCGGAGTAAGAAGGAACACGGTCACCGCCGATCGGGAGGGCAGTTCGATGAAGAAGATCATCAACGATCCGGAAACCGTGGTGCAGGACGCGCTGCGGGGCATGCAGGCTGCCCACGCTGATCTGCTTTCCGTGCACTACGACCCCGCCGTGGTCGTGCGTGCGGACGCTCCGGTGCGGGGGAAGGTCGCGATCATCTCGGGCGGTGGGGCGGGCCACGAACCGTTGCACGGCGGGTTCGTCGGGCGCGGCATGCTCGACGCGGCCTGTCCGGGCGCGGTGTTCACGTCGCCGACGCCGGACCAGGTGCTCGACGCGGTCTCCCGGTGCGACGGCGGTGCGGGGGCGCTGCTGATCGTGAAGAACTACACCGGCGACGTGCTGAACTTCGAGACCGCCGGCGAGATGGCGGAGTCCGAGGTGCGCAGCGTCGTGATCGACGACGACGTGGCGGTGAAGGACTCGCTGTACACCGCCGGGCGTCGTGGCGTCGGTGGCACGGTGCTGCTGGAGAAGATCGTGGGCGCGGCGGCGGAGCGCGGCGACGATCTGGCTGCCTGCGAAGCGTTGGCGTTACGCGTGATCGCGTCGGTGCGGTCGATGGGTCTGGCGCTGACCTCGTGCACGGTCCCGCACGTGGGCTCGCCGTCGTTCGACCTGGCCGACGACGAGATGGAGATCGGCATCGGCATCCACGGCGAGCCCGGCCGCCAGCGCGTGCCGGTGAGTTCCGCGTCCGAGATGGTTGCTTCTTTGCTCGACCCGATCCTGGAAGACCTGCCGTTCTCGTCCGGCGACCGGGTGCTGCTGTTCACGAACTCGATGGGCGGCACTCCGTTGATCGAGCTGTACCTGGCGCACGGCATCGCGGAACAGCTGTTGGCCGACCGGGGGATCACGGTGGAACGCAGACTGGTCGGCCCGTACATCACCAGCCTGGAGATGCAGGGCATGAGCCTCACGCTGCTTCGCCTGGACGACGAGATGATCTCTTTGTGGGACGCGCCGGTGCACACGGCCGCACTGCGGTGGGGAGTCTGACGTGGGCTGCACGACCTCTGATGTGGTGGCAGCGCTGCGGGCCGCCGCCGCCGTGATCCAGGAGCACCGCGACGAACTGGTGCGCCTCGACCAGGCGATCGGCGACGCCGACCACGGCGAGAACATGCGGCGCGGTTTCACCGCCGTGCTGTCCCGTTTGGACGCCGAGGAGCTGACCACCCCGGGCAAAGCGCTGAAACTGGTCGCCACCACACTCATCTCGACCGTGGGCGGCGCGGCCGGTCCCTTGTACGGCACCGCCTTCCTGCGCGCGTCCGCCGCACTGGGCGACACTGCCGAACTCGACTGTGAACTGGTGGCCCGCGCCCTGCAGGCCGCGCTGGACGGCGTGGTGGCGCGCGGCAAGGCCGTGGTGGGCGACAAGACGATGGTCGACGCCCTGACCCCCGCCGTGGCCGCCGCCGCCTCGGTGAACGGCTCGGTGGCCGCGGTGCTGTCCGCGGCTGCCGACGCAGCCGCGGAAGGCGCCGAGTCGACGGTGCCGATGGTGGCGCGCAAGGGCCGCGCGTCGTACCTGGGCGAGCGCAGCGCCGGGCACCTGGACCCAGGAGCCCGCTCCACCGCGCTGCTGTTGCGCGCCTTCGCGGACGCGGCGGCCAAGGCATGACGGCCGCCATCGGACGCCTTGCGGCTGGGCGCGGTCGTGGCGTGCTGGGTGAGGGGAGCGGCATGACGGCGAGCGACGGACTGCTTGGGCGGGCCAGGCCGCGGCAAGGCTTGCGAGGGCGGGGGAGCGCCATGACCGTGGGCATCAGACGCCCTGTGGCTTGGCCAGATCGTGGCGTGCCGGGTGACGGCGTGGCAGGAGGAGCGGCATGACGGCGGCGTCGGAGACCGGCAGGGTTGGGCTGGTTGTGGTCTCGCACAGCGACATGCTCGCGAACGGTGTCGCCGAACTGGCCGGCCAGATGGCGCCCGACGTTTCCGTGCTGCCCGTGGGCGGCACGGAGGAGGGAGGCCTCGGCACCGACTACGGCTCCGTCGTCGAGGCCCTCGCGGACGCCGACTCCGGCGCGGGCGTGGTGGTGCTGTACGACTTGGGCAGCGCCAAGATGACCGCGGAGATGGCAGTCGAGTCGGCGGACGATCCGGCTCGCTACTCGGTGGTCGACGCGCCGCTCGTCGAGGGCGCTGTGGCCGCTGCCGTTGCGGCGCAAGGGGGTTCGTCGTTGGCCGAGGTCGCGGCCGCCGCCGAGGGGGCCTCTGGCGAGACGCCGGTGGCCGCGCCGGGCAGGCCCGCGTTGCACCTCGTGCCGGACGCGGTGTCGGCGGAAGTGTTGCTGACCAACGAGGTTGGCCTGCACGCACGTCCGGCCGCGCTGCTGGCTCGGACCGTGGCCGAGCTCGACGCCGACGTCGTCGTCCGGTACGGCGACGAGGAAGCGAACGCGGCGAGCGTGCTGGCGTTGATGGGGCTGAGTGCGCCGGGCGGGAAGACGATCACCGTTGTGGCGACGGGGAAGGACGCCGGCGAGGCCGTGCGGCGGATCGAGGAGCTGGCGGAGAGGGGGTTCGACGACTGAGCGGGTTGCCAGAAGCTGTGTCCGTTACCCGACCAGGCCGTGCAGGTGCTCCTCGGCGCCAAGTGGCACGGAGGTGTGTCAGCGAGTCTTCCGCTATTTGCACCAATTTCACCTTTTGACGGCTGCTGCCACAGGGGCCGCGAGTGTCGATGACTTGTCGACGTTTTATCGACGAACCCTGCGACCTTGGCTGTCGCATCCATTGCGGTTGCGATGAGAACCAGCCAAGGAGGAAACATGGTGAAGCAGAGACTGGCGGCCTTGCTCGCGGTCGCCGCGGCCGTGCTGGTGAGCGGGCTGATCAGCGGCGGCACCGCCGTGGCAGCAGGGGACACGGCCGCGAACGGGGTCGGCGCCGCCTTCACTCTGATCAACCGGGGGACCGGCAAGTGCGTCGAGGTTTTCGGACGTCAGCTGGAGGACAATTCCCCTCTGGTGCAGAACGACTGCCTGGCCAACAACACCGATTTCAACCAGAACTGGCTGGCGGAACCGATCGGCGGCAATTTCTTCCACCTCCGCAACATCAACAACGGGCTGTGCATGGACTTCGCCCGTGCGGTGAACGGCCAGGGCGCCAAGGTGCACGTCTGCGGGAATGACGTGTTCGAGCGCTGGCAGCTGAGCGTGGCGCCCGAGGCTCCTGGTTCCGTCAGGCTCGTCAGCGCGGCCCGCGTCAACGGCAGCAACCTCTGCCTCGACCTGTTGGGCGGCTCGGGAGACAACGGAGCGGCGATCGGCGTCTGGCAGTGCGGGATCGGCAACAACAACCAGCTCTGGCGGCAGGGGTAGTACAGGCCGCCCGACGAACCCGGATGGGGCAACCCGAAGTTGGCCCGTCCGGGTTCATCAGGCGAAACTCCGGAGGTAGGCGTTTGCTAGACCGATAACTGTTTCGATCCCGATGGCGAAGCTCACGGCGCCCGTTTGTGCTGGGAGTGGCATAGTCGCCCGCAAGTTACTCCTTGGTAGCCCACGCTTTACCCCGCAGGGAGGTCTGCAGTGGCGCGCGAAATCAACACCGTCGGAGTCGTCGGTTTCGGAACCATGGGCGCGGGCATCGTGGAGGTACTCGCGCGCACCGGGCTCGCGGTGAAGGTGGTGGAAGTCGACGCGGCCGGGGTCGAGCGCGGGCTCGGGCACCTGGAGCACTCGACGAAGCGGGCCGTCCAGCGCGAGAAGCTGACCGAGGACGAGAAGGTGGCGCTGCACGCCAGGGTCGCCACCAGCCTCGACCTGAACAGCCTCGCGGACTGCGACCTGGTCATCGAGGCGGTGCCGGAGAGCATCGAGCTCAAGACCAGGGTTTTCAGGGAGCTCGACCAGGTTCTCAGGCCCGAGGCGATCATCGCGTCGAACACCTCGAGCTTGTCGATCACCGAGATCGGCGTGGTCACCCGCAGGCCCGGCAAGGTCGTCGGCCTGCACTTCTTCAACCCGACGCAGGTCCTCAAACTCGTCGAGGTCGTGCGCACGGTCGTCACGGAGCCGGACGTGATCACCGACGTGGTCGCGTTCGCCGAACGGCTGGGCAAGTCGCCGGTCGTGATCGGCGACCGGGCGGGGTTCATCGCGAACGCGCTGTTGTTCCCGTATCTCAACCACGCGGTGAAGATGCTGGAGTCGCGGTACGCCACGCGCGAGGACCTCGACGCCGCTATGCGGTACGGCTGCGGCTATCCGATGGGTCCGTTGGCGCTGTTGGACCTCATCGGTCTCGACACCGCGTACGAAATCCTCGACACGATGTATCACCAGTCGCGCAACCGGCTGCACGCGCCGGCGCCGTTGCTCAAGCAGATGATCACGGCGAACCTGCTGGGACGGAAGACCGGGCGCGGCTTCTACACCTACGACGCGCCGGACTCGCCGGTCGTCGTCAAGGACGCGCAGACACCGTCCGAAGTGGACGGCAACACGCAGGCTCGTGAGGTTCAGCGGGTCGGCGTCATCGGCACCGGGACCATGGCGACCGGCATCGCGGAGGTGTTCGCGAAGCGCGGGTACGACGTGGTGCTGCGCGCCCGCAGCCTGGAGAAGGCCGAGACGGCGATCGGGGCGGTGCGCAAGTCGCTGGATCGCGCGGTGAGCAAGGGCAAGCTCGCCGAACAGGATCGAGACGCCGCCCTGGCCAGGATCACGCCGGCGGTGGAGTTCGTCGAACTGGCGGACTGCGACCTGATCGTGGAGGCCGTCGCCGAGGAGATCGGGATCAAGAAGGAGGTCTTCGCGGCGCTCGACGAGGTGTGCAAGCCCGGCGCGGTGCTCGCGACGACCACGTCCTCGCTGCCGGTCATCGAGGTCGCGGCGGCCACGAGCCGGCCGGCGGACGTCGTCGGCCTGCACTTCTTCAACCCCGCCCAGGTCATGAAGCTGGTGGAGATCGTCGAGACGATCTCCACGGGCGCCGACGTGGTCGCGACGGCCCGCAAGATCTGCCTCGACCTCGGCAAGCACCCGGTGCACTGCGGCGACGTGGCCGGCTTCATCGTGAACGCGCTGCTCTTCCCGTACCTCAACGACGCGGTGAAGATGCTGGAGGCGCACTACGCAGAGGCCGACGACATCGACAACGCGATGAAGGTCGGCTGTGGTCTGCCGATGGGACCGTTCGCGCTGCTGGACGTCGTGGGTCTGGACGTGTCACTGGCGATCCAGCGCACGCTCTACAACGAGTTCCGCGAGCCCGGTTTCGCGCCGGCGCCGCTGCTGGAGCACCTGGTCACGGCCGGTCGCCTCGGCCGCAAGACGGGCAAGGGGTTCTGGGACTACTCGTGAGCCGCTAACAGGGGCACCATGTCGCGTCTGGCATGGTGGTGCCATGCGTCGACTGGTGCTCCTGTTGGCTGTCCTCGTGCTCGCTTCCGGCTGTGTCCGGACGACCATCGAGGGCAGTCCGGCCGCGCAGGCGCCGCTCGACGCCGAGTCGCCGTTCGACAAGGAGAGCTCGACGGATCCGAGCACCTCCGGGGAGCCGGACCCCTCGACCGCGCCGATCGACGGCGAGGTGCAGGGCGTGTGCGCGAAGCTCAAGTGGACCGACCTGCCTTACCCCGGCGCGAAGGCCGAGACGCCGCCCACCCAGATCAACTACGACTCGACGTTCGACCAGTCGTGCCGGTGGACGACGAAGATCGAGAACGTCGAGGTCGGCGTCTCCCTGCGGTTCCGCGAGGGCCGGCAGATCACGATCGAGCGCACCACCGGTGACTGGGACGTCAAGGGCCACAAGGTCAGCTACCTCGATCGCTCCAGCGAAGAGGGCATCGAACCGACCTGTGTGCTCGTCGTGCCCTACGACGGCGGCGGGCTCGGCATCATCGTCATCGACTCGTCCGGCAAGTTCGGCACCGTCTGCGACCAGGGCCGCAAGGTCGCCGAGGTGCTGATCGACCGCGAGACGTCCTAGGACTGCCCCGCGGTTCGCCAGAGCGTCAGTTTCTCCGGGTTCCGCACCGCCCAGATCCTGGTGATCCGGTCGTCCGTCACCTCGAACGCCGCGACCGTCGCCGTGACACCGCCCTGCGTCGCCACCAAGCCGGGCCTGCCGTTGACCGTCCGGTCGAGAACGGTCAGATCCGGCGCCATCTCCGCGATACCGACGATGTAGCGGGCGATGCGGCCGGCGCCTTCCACAGGCTTCAGCGCCGCGCCGGCCAGGCCGCCGCCGTCGGCGATCATGGTGGCCGCCGGGTCCAGCAGGGCGACCAGCGCCGCGATGTTCTTGGTTTCCCAGGCCTGTTTGAAGTTCCGCACCACGTCCGCCTGCCGCGCGGCCGGGGTCTCGTCCAACTGCGCCGCGCGGATGCGCCGCCGCGCGGACGTGGCCAGTTGCCGGCACGCGGCCGGGCTGCGGCCGACGATGTCCGCCACCTCCGCGAACGGGTAGCGGAAGACCTCGTGCAGCACGAAGCTCACCCGCTCCGCCGGGGTCATCTGTTCCAGCACGACCAGGAACGCCATCGTGATCGACTCGTCGAGGGTGACCCGGTCCGCCGGATCGGCCGCGCCGCCCCACTCGCGGCGGTCCGGCAGCGGTTCGGGGACCCACTCGCCGACGTAGCGTTCGCGCCGCACCCTGGCCGAGCCCAGCAGGTCCAGACAGATGCGGCCGGCGACCTTCGTCAGCCAGCCGCCGGGGGACTCGACGGCCTCGCGCTGCCCCGGCGACAAGGCGTACCACCGCGCGTAGGTCTCCTGGAGCACGTCCTCGGCGTCGGCCAACGACCCCAGCAGGCGGTACGCCAGGTTCAGCAGCTGCCGCCGTTCGCCCACGATCACCTGCAGCCCGGGATCGGCCATGGTCGCCGCCTCACATTCCGGGTCGCTGTGTCGTCGGACAGTCATGGTCAAACTTCTGCACGCCACCGTCGCTCTGCAGGCCGCGCTCATCTTCGTTCAGTCGATCACCGCGGGGCTGCTGCTGAAGCTCCCGTTCGGGCACGTCCTGCACAGCGCCGGCTCGTACACGCTGTGGATCGTGACGGTCGCCCACCTCGTGATCGCGGTCCTCACGTGGCGGCCGGGTGGCGGATCACCCGAGCCGGTCTGGTTCGCGGCCGGCTTCCTGGCGCTGATCACCGCTCAGGTGTACCTGGGCGTCTTCCACCTCACGGTGCTGCACATTCCGTTGGGCACCGCGCTGCTCGTCGGTAGCGTGCTGTACTTCCTGCGCACCCGGCGGCTAGCCGCAGCACCCGCCACCACAGCAACCGCCGCCGCCTTGTGACTGCTGCTGCGTGCCGCCGATACCGGCCATGGACAGCAGCTTCACCGTGTCGGGGTGGCCCTCGGGGCAGTTCGCCGGCGAGGACGACTCGCTCATCGGGCGCTGCAGCTCGAAGGTGTCGTCACAGGTTCGGCAACGGAACTCGTAGGTCGGCACGGCTCGATTCTACGAGCGATTACCGTATCGCCGTGCCACGTCGTAACAGTCCCAAGCCAGAAGACCCCCGGCCCGTCGGTGGCGGCGTCGGCTGGGCGCGTGCCGAGTCGGGCCCGGACGGCGACTACCTGGTCCGCGCCATCTCGGGCGCGCAGGCGCAGAAGACCTACCGCTGCCCGGGCTGCGACCACGAGATCCGGCCCGGCACGCCGCACGTCGTGGCGTGGCCCGCCGAGGACACCGGTTCGGTCGAGGAACGCCGCCACTGGCACCAGGCCTGCTGGGACTCGCGCGGCCGCCGCGGCCCAACCGCGCGCCGCTGGTGAGCTAAAGCCCGACCTGCTCGCGCCACCGTTCGAGCCGGGCCAGGAACTCCGCCGGCTGCTCGACGGGCAACAGGTGTCCGGAGTCCTCGACACGTTCGCTCGTCGCGTGCCGCAACGTCACCGCGAGCTTCGCGGCCACGTCCGGAGGCGTGAGCTTGTCGTGTTCGCCCACGAGCACGAGCGACGGCACGTCCAACGTCTCCAGCACGTCCGTGGAGTCGGGCCGCTTCGCCATCGCGCGTTGCCACCAGGCGACGTCCTCGGCCTGTTGCTCCAGGATCATGGTGCGCACCAACGCTCGCGCCGTGTCGGAGGCGTTCGGGCCGAGCAGGTTCGGCAGCAGCGCGTCCGGGAGCCAGTCGCCGACGCCCTCGCGCTCCACCCGTTCGGCCATCGCGAGCCGCGTCTCGATGGCCTCCGGTGCGTCCGCGGTGTGCTTGGTGTCGACGAAAACCAGGCCCTTCACGCGTTCCGGCGCACGCCTGAGCAACGCCATCGCGACGTAGCCGCCCATCGAACACCCGCCCAGAAGCACCTTGTCGAGGCCACGCGCGTCGAGTTCGGCGAGCACCCGCGTCGCGACCGTGCCGAGGTCCGGCTCCCCGCTGCCGCGCAACGACGGCGTGAACGCGTCCGGCACGTCCCACATCCGCGCGTCGAGCGGAAAAGCGTGCAGCAGCACCAGATCGTTCATCGGTTCTCCCACTCCGGCGCCAGCACCGACCACACCTCGAGGTCCTGCCGAACCCCGCGGTGCGGGTAGTACGAGCGCAGCACCCCGTCCTTGGACATCCCGAGCCGACGCGCGACCGCGATGCTGGGCGCGTTCTTCGTCGACACCAGCCACTCAACCCGATGCACGCCGCGCTCGCGAATCGCCCAGTCGATGAGCAGCGTGGCGGCCCGCGTGATCAGGCCCTTTCCGGTCGCGGCCGGTTCCAGCCAGCAGCCGACCTCGACACGGCCGTGCGGGACGTTCATCTCGCGCAGCATCACGCCGCCGACCAGCTTGTCGCCGAGCCAGATCCCGCAGAGGCGCGCGGTGTCGTTGGCCGTGTTGTCGGCGTAGCTCTGCAGCAGGTCCCGCGCGCTGTCGAGATCCTTCGCCTTGTCCGCGAACGCGATGTGCGTGCCGATGAAGTCCCGGCCGCGCTCCATGTGCGCGAAGAACTCCTCGGCCTGCCACGGCTCCAGCGGACGCAGCTCGGCGTCGTTACCCAACGACCTCACGAACATCTTTCCCCCATGATGAGTGTTGTGCCTACTCGAATCGTATTAGTGCGCCACGCGGAGTCCGTCCGCCCACGGCTCGGTGTGCCCGATGACGACCAACGGCCGTTGACCGCAGACGGGTTGGCGGCAGCGGAGTCGCTGGTGTCGCGACTGGTCAGGTTCGCGCCGGTGGCGGTGCTGTCGAGTCCGCAGTTGCGTGCCGTGCAGACCGTCGCGCCTACCGCTGCCGCGTTGGGGCTGACGGTGATTTCGTGGCCGGAGCTGCGGGAGTGGGAGTCGGGGCTGCTGCCGAGTGAGGACTGGGAGACGGCGTACACGCACAGCTGGGCTCATCCGGACTTCGCGCACGGAGGCGGTGAGAGCCTCGACGCGCTGACCGTGCGGGCGGGGAAAGCGTTGGCGCGCATCGCTGACGAGCACCCCGACGCGACCGTGCTGGTCGGCTCGCACGGGACGTTCGCGTCGCGCGCGTTGATCGCGGCGGGGCAGCACGCGGACTGGGAGTTCTGCCGCACGATGCCGATGCCGGCGATCTTCGAGGTCATGTGCTGACCTGCACGGACCCGAAATTGTCGGGTGGCCTGGGATAATTGAAAATCAGGGGTCCCCCTGAGTGGGCAGGGCCCCGGCAAAGTCCCGTCAGGCCATCCGCCTGGCTGGCGATGGCGTGTGCAAGTACCACCAACCCAACATCAACAAGCACTTTGCTACTACCAACTGGCCTCGTCGATCCAGCCGCCACACCGCGCCCGGCCCAACTGACGAACATGTTGGGTGTAGTTGGCGGCGATTTGATCAAGAGTTGGTAGTACTTGCAGACGCCCACCAGCAGAAACGACTTTGCCGGGGCCTTGCCCTGGGCGGGGGACGTCTGCGTGAGCTTGCGCCGTCAGTACTTCTTGGCTGGCTTTGGGCGCGTCAGCTTCGCGGTCGGCCCGTCGACCTGCGGAGTCTGGGCGGGCTTGTTCGGCGTCGGCGTCACCTGAGTGGGAGCCGCGGACTGTGCCGGCGCGGCAGGAGCCTGGCCCGCCGGTGCCTGGCCCGCCTGGGCTGGGGCAGCCGGAGCCGGGCCCGCCTGTGCGGGACCAGCCGGAGCCGCAGGGGCGTGGGGCGCCTGAGACTGAGACTGAGCCTGGGGAGCGGGCTGTGCGGGCTGAGCAGGCACCTGCGCGGCGTCCTCCGCCGGGCCCACGGCCGACTCCTTCTCCGCCTCCACCGGGTCGAGCAGCGGCACGACCTCCTGCAGCGCCGTCCGCACGTTGTGCAGCTGGTGCGAGAGGCGGTTGCGGAGGTTGCGGAGCTGGTCGACGCGCTGCGTGGCGGCGGTGGTGCGGCGGTTGGCTTCCTCGGTGGCCTCGCGGACGCGGCGGTTCGACTCCTCGGTGGCTTCCTGGATGCGGGCCGTGGCCTCGGTGATCGAGTCGTGGCGGCGGCGGTTGGCCTCTTCGGTGGCCTCGCGGACGCGGCGTTCGGCGTCGGCCTTCGAGGTGGACTGTTCCTGGGCGATCGCGGCGCGGACGCGGGCGGCCTCCTCGGCGGCTTCGCGGACCCTGCGGTCGGCCTCGGCCTTGGAGGTCGCCTCCTGCTGGGCGAGGGTGGCCATGGCCTCGGAGCGGCGGGCGGCCATCGCGATCTCGAAGTCCTCTTCGACGGTCACGCGGCGCTGCTCGGACTCGTCGGCGATCTTGCGGGCGGCGGACTCCGCCTCGGAGACGATCTTCTCGGCCTCGTTGCGGGCCGTTTCCAGGACGCCCTTGTGCTCGGCCTCCATGGCGGCGCGGCGCTCGTCCAGTTCGGCGATCAGCGTTTCGTAGCGCTGGCGCAGCACCGCCGCGTCGGCTTCCGCCTTGGCGCGGATGTGCCCGCCTTCCGCTTCGGCGCGGGCCTTGATCTCGTTGGCCTCGTCCTGGGCCAGCCGCAGCATGCGCTGGAGGCGCTCGGAGAGCCCCTCCAGCGTCGTCGGCGGCAGTGACAGGCGCTCGACCTGGTTGCGCAGCTCGGACATCTCCGAGCGGGCGGCTTCCAGCTGGCGCGCCAGATCAGACGTCTGGGAGACGGCGGCATCGCGGTCCGCGGCGAGCAGCCGCAGGTCCGAGTCGAGGCGTTCGAGATGATCCTCGACCTGAGCGCGGTCGTACCCGCGCTTGACGATGTCGAAGCCGGATCCCAGAGGGACGAGGTCACGGTCGTCGGCGAGGGGGCCCATGCCCCTCACGCTACCCGTTCGGGTAACCCCGGAAGGTCACACACCCCGGAATCGATTGATAGCCGTGAGGTGCTGCGCGCGCAGTTCGTGATCCAACACACCAAGACCCTCTTCGGGCGCAAGGCAGAGCACGCCGACCTTGCCCTGGTGCGCGTTGCGGTGCACGTCGTGCGCGGCCTGGCCCGTTTCGTCCATTGAGTACACCTTGGACACCGTCGGGTGGATCTTTCCCTTGGCGACCAAGCGGTTCGCCTCCCACGCCTCGCGGTAGTTCGCGAAGTGCGAGGAGATGATGCTCTTCAGGTTCATCCACAGGTAGCGGTTGTCGTACTGGTGCATGTACCCGGAGGTCGACGCGCACGTCACGATCTTGCCGCCCTTGCGCGCCACGAACACCGAAGCGCCGAACGTCTCACGGCCGGGGTGCTCGAACACGATGTCCGGGTCCTCACCGCCGGTCAGCTCACGAATGCGAGCGCCGAACCGCTTCCACTCGCGCGGGTCCTGCTCGTGCTCGTCCTTCCAGAACTTGTAGCCCTCCGCCGAGCGGTCGATGATCAGTTCGGCACCCATGGAACGAACGATCTCCGCCTTCTCCGGCGAGGAGACGACGCAGATCGGCGTCGCGCCACCGTTCAGCGCGAACTGCGTGGCGTACGAGCCCAGACCGCCGGACGCGCCCCAGATCAGGACCGTGTCGCCCTGCTTCATGTTGGCGCCGTTGGTGGACACCAGCTGCCGGTACGCGGTGGAGTTCACCAGGCCCGGCGACGCCGCTTCCTCCCACGTGAGGTGCTTGGGCATCGGCATCAGCTGGTTCGACTTCACCAGTGCGAGATCGGCGAGGCCACCGAAGTTCGTCTCGAAGCCCCAGATCCGCTGCTGCGGGTCGAGCATCGTGTCGTTGTGCCCGTCCGGCGCCTCCAGCGGCACGTCCAGACAGTGCGCCACGACGCGGTCGCCCGGCTTCCACGCCGTGACGCCGGGGCCGGTGCGCACGACGACGCCGGCCAGGTCCGATCCCACGACGTGGTACGGCAGGTTGTGGCGGCCGCCCAGCTTCTTGAGGAAGCCGAACGTGGACACCGGCTCGAAGATCGAGGTCCACACGGTGTTGTAGTTGATCGCGGAGGCCATGACGGCCACGAGCGCCTCACCCGGACCGAGCTCCGGCGTGGCGACCTCGTCGACGTGCAGCGACTTGCGCGGGTCTTTGTCCCGCGTCTCAAGGCCTGAGAACATGTCGGCCTCGTCCGCGTGCACGGTCACGCCCCGATAGCTCTCCGGAACGTCCAAGGAACCGATCGCGTCCAGCTCGTCGGCCAGGATCGCGTCAAGGATCTTCTGCACGGCGGCATTCCTTCCCGAGTAAGGGATAGTCGCAGGTTGCCGGAGGTTACTCAGGAGTAACCGATTCAGAATCCTGCTTGTGAGGGATTCCACTTAGAAGAGTTGACCGGGCGGCCAACCAAGGGGGACGATGGAAGGGTCCGAGAAGGAGGAGGTGGTGGAGATGACCAAGGCGTGGACCAGGTGGCAGGACTGGGCCGAGGTGGCTATCGGCGTGCTGGTGCTGCTGTCTCCGCTCGTCGTGGACACCTCGAACGCGGCCATGTGGACGATGATCGTGCTCGGCGCGCTCATCGCGATCGACGGACTCGTCGACCTCGCCATGCCCGCGATGATCTACGGGGAGTACGTGCAGATGGTGCTCGGCGCACTGCTGTTCATCTCGCCGTGGGTGATGAGCTACACCGACATGATGGCCGCCTCGTGGGCGTCCTGGGTCGGTGGTGTGCTCACCGTGGCCGCGGGGGCGCTGGCAATGCCCGCCGCGAATGCCGCACACTCGGCAGCGGCCCAGCCGCACTGATCAGTCGGAAAACCTGTGGGCCCAGGAGGAGTTCTTGGGCCCACACACTCGTGGAGGAACGCGTGGAGGATTCGGCCAAGGAACGCATCCTGGCCGCGGCGGAGGAGCTGTTCGCCGACTCCGGCTTCGACGCCACCCCGACCTCGCGCATCGCCGAACGCGCCGGCGTGCCCAAAGGCCTGGTGCACTACTACTTCAACCGCAAACGGGACCTGCTGGCCGCACTGGTCGCACGGCTCCCGGACAGCACGGTTGACCACCGCAGGGTCGTCGTCGCGGGAGACATCGCGGAGTCGCTGAGAAGGCTCGTCGCGGCACTCGACGCGCGCTTGAACGCCTCGCCGCTGCTGTCGCACCTGTTGTGGCGTGAAGCGGATACGCATTCAGCGGTCCGCGACGCGATGCAGGCGCGCTACGACAACGTTGCGGCGCAGATCAAACAGGTCATCCTCGCCGCGGGAGGCGCGGCGGTGGCGATCAAGGACGTCGAGGCGGCCGCGGCCCTCCTCGCGCTGGCCGTGAGCTACCGGCACTCGGTGGCGCGGCACAGCGACGAGGAGGATCCGATCGATCGTGAGCTGAGCTTCGTGGCCAGTGCGCTGCAGCAGGCTAATGCTTCGCCGCCGCAGGTTCGACCAGCTCAATGAGCACGCCGCCGGCGTCCTTGGGGTGCACGAAGTTGACCCGGCTGTTCGACGTGCCGCGGCGGGCCTCGGCGTAGAGCAGGCGCAGGCCCTTGTCCCGCAGCGCCTGCGCGGCGACGTCCACATCGGACACCCGGTAGGCGAGCTGCTGCAGGCCGGGACCGGAGCGGCCGATGAACTTGGCGATCGTCGAGTCCTCGTTCAACGGGGCCAGCAGCTGGATGGCGGTGCCGTCGTGGTCGCCGGGCGCGTGCAGCATCGCCTCGCGCACGCCCTGTTCCTCGTTCACCTCTTCGTGGGCGACCTCGAGGCCGAAGTTGTCGCGGTAGAACGCGATGGCGACGTCGAGGTCGGGCACGGCGATGCCCACGTGGTCGATCGCGGTCACGAATCGAGCGAGGTCTGCGTTCATGGAAGGAAAGCGTAGCTACCTGATCGGTGCAGTGGTCCGTGTGCGGGGTCTCACACGATTACCGCGCAGTAGCCCCAGGTATGGTGCCTAGTTAACGACCGTTCGCTCTTCCAATGGAGGCAGTTGTGTCCGGTTCCGTGATCGTCGCCGGGGCGCGTACCCCGATGGGCCGACTGCTGGGATCGCTCAAGGACTTCTCGGGCGCCCAGCTGGGTGGCGTCGCGATCAAGGCGGCACTGGAACGTGCGGGCGTCGCTCCCGAGCAGGTGCAGTACGTGATCATGGGTCAGGTGCTCACCGCAGGCGCGGGCCAGATTCCCGCCCGCCAGGCCGCGGTGGCCGCGGGCATTCCGATGAGCGTTCCCGCGCTGACCATCAACAAGGTGTGCCTGTCCGGCATCGACGCGATCGCGCTGGCCGACCAGCTGATCCGCGCGGGTGAGTTCGACGTCGTCGTGGCCGGTGGCCAGGAGTCGATGACCCAGGCGCCGCACCTGCTGCCCAAGTCGCGCAGCGGGTTCAAGTACGGCGACGTGCAGCTGCAGGACCACATGGCGAACGACGGTCTGTTCTGCGCGTTCGACCAGGTCGCGATGGGCGTCTCCACGGAGAAGTACAACGCCCGTTACAACGTCACGCGTGAGGAGCAGGACGCGTTCTCCGCGCGTTCGCACCAGCTCGCCGCGAAGGCCGCCGAGAACGGTGTCTTCGAGCAGGAGATCGCGCCGGTCGCGATCCCGCAGCGCAAGGGCGACCCGATCCTGTTCAGCACGGACGAGGGCGTGCGCGCGGACACCACCGCCGACTCGCTCGGCAAGCTGCGTCCGGCGTTCGCCGCGGACGGCACCATCACCGCGGGTTCGGCGTCGCAGATCTCCGACGGTGCCGCGGCCGTGGTCGTGATGAGCAAGGCCAAGGCCGAGGAACTGGGCCTGGAGTGGATCGCGGAGATCGGCGCGCACGGCGTCGTCGCCGGTCCGGACGCCTCGCTGCACGAGCAGCCGTCCAACGCGATCAAGGCCGCCTGCGCCAAGGAGGGCATCGGGCCCGCAGACCTCGACCTGGTCGAGATCAACGAGGCGTTCGCGGCGGTCGGCATCGTGTCGGCCCGTCAGCTCGGCGTGTCCGAGGACAAGGTCAACGTCAACGGCGGCGCCATCGCGCTGGGCCACCCGATCGGCATGTCCGGCGCCCGCATCGCCCTGCACCTCGCACTCGAGCTGCAGCGGCGTGGCGGCGGCGTGGGTGCCGCGGCGCTGTGCGGTGGTGGTGGTCAGGGCGACGCTCTGATCATCCGCGTGCCCGCGAAGGCCTAGGGTCTTCGTTTGTGGCGAAGGCTGTTGACGTAGCAGGACTGGTCGACCGCGCGCGTGACGGCGAGCCGCGCGCGGTCGCCAGGCTGATCTCCCTGGTGGAGCAGGGGAGTTCCGCACTGCCCGAGGTGGCCGCGGCCCTCGCTCCCCACACGGGCCACGCCCAGGTCATCGGTCTGACCGGTGCGCCCGGTGTCGGCAAGTCGACATCCACCAACGCTCTGGTGCGGGCCTTCCGCGCCGAGGGCAAGCGGGTGGCCGTGATCGCCGTCGACCCCTCCAGCCCGTTCTCCGGCGGTGCACTGCTCGGTGACCGCGTGCGCATGGGCGACCACGCGACCGATCCCGGCGTCTTCATCCGCTCGATGGCCACCCGCGGCCACCTCGGCGGCCTGTCCTGGGCGACTCCGCAGGCGTTGCGCGTGCTCGACGCCGCCGGTTTCGACGTGATCCTCGTGGAAACGGTCGGCGTAGGTCAGTCCGAGGTCGAGATCGTGGCGCTGGCCGACACGACCCTGGTGCTGCTCGCGCCGGGCATGGGCGACGGCATCCAGGCCGCGAAGGCGGGCATCCTGGAGATCGCGGACGTCTTCGTGGTCAACAAGGCCGACCGCGACGGCGCCGACCAGACCGCGCGCGACCTCAAGTACATGATCTCCCTGGGCCGCCGCGACCGCGAGGGCCCGCTGTGGCGCGCGCCGGTCGTCAAAACCGTCGCCGCCCGGATGGAAGGCCTGAACCTCGTGGTCGAGGCCATCGCCGAACACCGGTCCTGGATGGCCGACCACGGCGAACTGCGGGAACGGCGGCTGCGTCGCGCCGGCGCCGAGATCGAGGCGATCGCCGTCGAACGGGTGCGCACCCGCTTCGGTCCCGTGGACCAGCTGGCCAAACGCGTGGTCGAGGGTGAACTGGATCCGTTCGCCGCGGCGGAGCTGTTGATCAGCGGTAATCTGCGGCCATGACCGCTTGGGGAGCACCTCCACCCGTTGTCATCGACCTCGGCAAGAGCGACACCCGCAAGGTGCTGATCGGCGGCTCGGTCGCCGGGGTGCTGGGCATCCTCGCCCTGGTCGGCGCGGTGACCGCGTTCATGGACGGCGAACCGGTCGGCGGCGGCATCGCGGCGGTCATCGGCATCGCGTTCACCGGCATCGGCGTGATGGCCGTGGTGAAGTGGAAGACCATCTCCCGCCCCCGCAAGCTGATCATCGAACAGCGGGGCATCCGCCTGGACGACCCGCAGGGCATGCCGTGGGCCGTCGGCTGGCAGGAGCTCGGCGCCATCTCGGTCTCGCGCACCCAGGAACGCGCGGTCCAGCTCGCGGACGCCCTGGTCAGGCGCACTCTGGTCCGCGTCGACCTGCATCCGCGCGACCCTCACCAGTTCCGCCCGGCACACCCGACCATGGAACCCCTGTGGGAGTTCCACCGAGTCCAGAACGGCTACCGCCTCCCCCTCGGCGACTCGGCGGGCTTCATCGCGCCGATCGACCAAGGGCTGCGGGCGTTCGCGCCGCAGATCTACCGCGGGGTGATCGACGAGGGGTTCAGCGTCGGCCTGCACTGAGCCACGCGGGGGCCTCTCGTGCGCTCAGAGCGCACGAAAGCTCCCCGCGTGTAGTAAGCACATACTCTGAGTAGCTACTGATTTCACTGTTTGCAGTGATGGTCTCCCCCTTGACTACTCTGGGGAGTTACCCTCAGTCGTTCGTGCGGTGTCACTTCTATCCCCCCGAGGGGTGAAGCCGTGGGCGGCAACGTGAGCACAGAACAGCGCGTGCTGGATGTGGTGCTGTCGTTCGCCGAAGACGACACCCTCCCCGAACTGCTGCGCCACGTCGTCGAGTCCGCCTGCGACCTGATCGACGCCCCCTACGGCGCACTGGCCGTGATCAACGGCCACAAGGAACTTCTCGAGTTCAGCCAGAGCGACGGTCAGACCCGCATCACGGCCGGTGACCCGCGCTCGATCGGAGTAGCCGACTTCCTCGGTGCGCCCGTCAAGATCCACGGCGAGACCTTCGGCAACCTCTTCCTGGCCGGCAAACCGCAGTTCACCGACCAGGACCGGGACATCCTCACCGCGCTGGCCACCGCCGCGGGCTCGGCGCTCGGCCACCTCGACCGGTATGAACAGACGCGCAAGCGTGAGGTCTGGCTGCGCGCCGCCGCCGAGGTGACCACCAACGTCCTGATGGGCACGAACGGCCGTGACGCGCTGTACCTCGTCGCGAAGACGGCCAGACGAACGGCCGATGCCGACTTCGCGGCAGTAGTGCTCCCGGACCACAACGGCGACCTCGTCATCGAGGTGACCGACGGCGGCACCTACGACGCCGAGGGCATGCGTGTGCCCAGAGAAGGCACGGTCAGCTACCGGGTCTACGAGTCGGGCGAGGCCGAGTGCCACGAGGAGGGCACCGTGCCGACGGTGCCGGGACCGTGCGCCGTCGTGCCGCTGACGGTGGGGGGCCGGACGATCGGCGTGCTGATCGTGGCGCGGCCCAAGGACGAACCGAGCTTCGACGATCCGGAGCTCATCGAGGCCTTCGCCAGGCAGGCCGCGCTCGTGCTCGAGTTCACCAGGGCCCAGGGCGACACCGAGCGGATCGCGGTGCTGGAGGACCGCGACCGCATCGCGCGGGACCTGCACGACCTGGTCATCCAGCGGCTGTTCGGGCTCGGGCTCGGGTTGCAGGGGCTGACCGGGATGAGCGCGCGGCCCCAACTCACCGAACGGATCAGCGGGTTCGTGGAGGAGGTCGACCACACGATCCGCGAGATCCGCAGAACCATCTTCTCCCTGCAGGAACCACCGTCCGGCGGCACGAGTCTGCGCGGGCAGATCCTCAACGCGGTGCACGAGTCCGCCCGGCTGCTGGGGTTCGAGCCGGACGTGTCGCTGGAGGGGCCGCTGGACACGGTGGTGCCGGACCAGCTCAGGCCCGATCTGCTGGCCACGCTCCGAGAGGCGCTCACGAACGTCGTGCGCCACGCCAGAGCGAAGCACGTCGCTGTAGCGGTGAGCGTGAATCGGACGATGACCCGGTTGGAGCTCACGGTCAAGGACGACGGCAGAGGCTTGCCGTTGGCTGACGATTCCGGCGGCGCGCCCCATCATGCGGGTGGACTCGCGAACATGGCGGCTCGTGCGCGGCGTCATCACGGCGAGTGCGCGGTGGACTCGACCCCCGGCGCGGGTGTGGGCATCACCTGGTTCGTCCCGCTGGTACTGCAGGAGGCGAGATGGCGATAGCGGTGCTCTTGGTGGACGACCACGAGATCGTGCGGCGCGGGCTGGTGCAACTCCTGGCGCAGGCGGACGACATCAGAGTCGTGGGGCAGGCGGACAGCGCGACGTCCGCGGTGGCGCAGGCACCACGGCTCAGACCCGACGTGGCGATCATCGACGTCCGGTTGCCCGACGGCGACGGGGTCACGGTGTGCCGGGAGATCCGGAGTCTCGTGCAACCGTCGCCCGCGTGCCTGATGCTCACGTCCTATTCGGACGACGAGGCGTTGTTCGGCGCGATCATGGCCGGCGCGTCCGGCTACATGCTGAAAGAGGTCTCCGGCAACGATCTGGTCGCCGCGGTCCGCACGCTCGCCTCGGGCGGCTCGTTGCTGCACGCCGGGGTCACGGCCACCGTGTTGCAACGGCTCAGGGGCGGGCCGGAGGAGGACCCGCGCTATGCCGCGCTGAGCCCGCAGGAACGCCGCATCCTCGACCTCATCGCCGAGGGCATGACGAACCGCCAGATCGCGAACCGGCTCTTCCTCGCCGAGAAGACCGTGAAGAACTACGTGTCGTCGTTGCTGCACAAGCTCGGCTTCGACCGCCGCACCGAGGCGGGCGTCTACGCGGCTCGACGCAGACGCACCCACCCCGGCACGTTCTAGAAACCTTGTGGCTATGCGATCTTCGGCACCGGCTTCGCGCTGACCGCCGGAACTTCCTTCTCCGCCAGCCGTTCCGTCTTCGCCCACGAGTTGCGCCCGGCGAAGTGCCGGTAGAGCGCGCGCAACGTCGAGATCGAGCCCAGGATCAGGAAGAGCGGGTAGGCCAGGCCGACCGCGAGGCACCGCCACAGCGGCTCGTCACCGTGCTTGAGCCGATGCACCACACCCCAGATCAAGCCTGGCAGCACCAACGCCACGAGCCAGATTCCCAGCGCCAGCAAGGCGTTCGAGCCGTTCGCGGTGAACGCGCCGATGTTGTGGCCACTGAACTGCGCGTAGAAGTTTATGCCCACCAACGCGGTGATGAGCAACGTCATCGGCGCGACCAGCCACGGCGTCAGCAGGTACTGCAGGAACTCGAGCAGCGCGACGGATCCCACGTGCTTCGCCCTGATCAGCTTCGGCACGTACCCGAGACACTGCAGGTTGCCCTGGCCCCAGCGGGTGCGCTGGCGCAGCAGCCGTTGCACGTCGGTCAGGCCCTGCTGGGTGATCGTCGCGTGCGTGGCGTAGCGGATGCGCTGGCCGGTCAGGTGCACGCGCAGGCCCAGCTCCAGGTCCTCGACCAGGCAGGCGGACCAGGGCGCGTCGCCGAGGTCCATCAAGGACTTGAGCCGCACGAACTGGCCGTTGCCGCCGAGCCCGACCGTGCCGAGGACGTCGCGCAACGACTGTGAGGCGTCCACAACGCAGCTGAATTCCAGATCCTGCAGGAACGCCAGCAGGTTGGTGCGGTTGTGGATGCGCACACGGCACTGCACGGCACCGACGCCGCGTTGTGCGAAGTACGCGCTGATCTCGGACAGCATGCCGGGCTCGCCGCGGCCGTCGCCGTCGATCACGCCGACGATCGTGCGGTGCACGGTGCCGGCCTCCTCGGCGAGGCCCCGGATGTAGCGGAACGCGTGGTTCAGCGCCTCACCTTTGCCCTTGCGGGCCTCCGGCGGGTCGCGGCGCAGCACGTGCAGCCGGTGGTCGTCGATCTCGGCCAGCACGTGCGGCGTGCGGTCGTCCGAGCCGTCGTCCACGACGACGACCTGGACCGGTGTGCGGGCGCCGTCCAACGCGAGCGCGGAACGCACTGTGTTAGCTACAACGCGTTCCTCGTTCAACGCCGGAATGATGATCCAGTACTGCAGGGGATGTCGGGAAGGAACTTCTGGTCCACCCGGTTTCGGCCGCCACCAGACGAACAGTGCGAGCACCAGGTTGTAACTGGGCCAAAACACGAGCAAGACGAGCATGAACGTCGCGAATTGTGTCGTGTCGGTCATGACACAAACCTGTCTACAAAAGCGGTTGCGCTGGCAACGACAGCGCACCGGATGTGAAGTTGAGGCATTGCTGACTCCTGGTAACGATGCGCTGGGCTGGTGCGAGATACCAGACATCAAGGCCGGGAGCTGGTGTTCGAGGCGAGAGTAAGGGCTGGTGAAGCAGAGCGTCAACAGGCCATATCGGGGACGAATGCAGCGCCGTTACACGAAGTTCGTAAAGCTAATCACCGATATGGCGGTACCTGTGCGGAGCGGGTACCAATTGATTGTGAGCGACCATCTAGTCGCTACCTGTGATGGCGCACGTTCGCCGCGCGTGCCTGAAGAGTCCAAAGAGGTAAAAGATGGGACTAAGTGCCCTGGTGCCCGGCCCTAGGCAGTTCGATCGGGGCGCGGTTCCCGAGGTTTTCCTGGTTGCGGGAACTCGCCCGGAAGCAGTGAAGATGGCGCCGGTCGCTGCCGCGATGTTCGTCGGCGGGCGCATCCGGCCGGTGCTGGTGAATTCCGGGCAACACCCGGAGATGGTCGACCAGGCACTGGAGTCGTTCGGCTTCGCCGCCGACGTCCGGCTCAAGCTGAACCGCGTCACGGGCGGGCAGGCCGAGCTGACCAGCCAGCTGATCGAGGAACTCGACCGGCTCTTCACCGAACGTTCGCCGAGCGCGGTGCTCGTCCAGGGCGACACGACGACGACGCTCGCCGGGGCGCTCGCCGCGTTCTGGCAGCAGATCCCGGTCGTGCACCTGGAGGCCGGCCTGCGCTCGCACGACCTGACCTCGCCGTTCCCCGAGGAGGGGAACCGCAAGATGGTCGGCCAGCTCGCCTCGCTGCACCTCGCGCCGACCGCCGACTCCGCCGCGCACCTCGCCGCGGAGTCGTTGCGGGGCAACAACGTCCTGACCATCGGCAACACCGTGGTGGACGCCGTGCTCGACGTGGCCGCCCGCCGCGCTCCCTACGGTGACACCCGGCTCCAGGAGATCGAGAACCGGGTCCAGGCTGGACAGTCCCGTCTGGTGCTGGTCACGACGCACCGGCGCGAGTCGTGGGGCGAGCCGCTCGACCGCGTGCTGCGCGCGGTGGCGGACATCGTCGAGGCCAGGCCCGACGTCGAGGTCGTGCTCCCGGCGCACCCGAACCCGGCCGTGCGCCGGCAGGTGCTGGACGTGCTGGGCGGAGTCGGCCGCGTCACGATCACCGACCCGTTGCCGTACGCGCAGATGGCTCGTCTGCTCGCGCAGTGCACGTTGGTGCTGTCCGACTCCGGCGGCATCCAGGAGGAGGCGCCGTCGTTCGGCGTGCCGGCGCTGGTGCTGCGGGACGTGACCGAGCGGATGGAGGCCGTCACCGCGGGCTGCGCCGTGCTCGTCGGCACCGACCGCGAGCGGATCACCTCGCTGACCGTGCGCCTGCTCGACAACCCTTCCGCACGCGAGGCGATGACCGCCGACGGCAACCCGTTCGGCGACGGGCTCGCGTCCGTGCGCACCGAACAGGCATTGGCCTGGCTGCTGGGCCTGCAGCAGCAGCGACCCGTTGAGTTTGCTCCCTACACCGGCAGCGCGACCGTGCGCATGTCGGGAGAGGTGGATGTGGCATGAAAGGCCGACTACTCAAGTTGGCTGTCGGGGTCCTCCTGGCGGCCTCGATGGTCCCCGTGCCCGCCGCACAGGCGGACCTCTCGCTCGACCTGCACCTCGGCGAGCTCGTCGACAACGTGTTGCCCGCGCCGCCGACGCCGCGGACGAAGCCGTCGACGACCAGCACCCGCTTCACCAAGCTCACGGCGGACCCCAAGCCGATCACGACGGTGCTCGGACCGCTGTCCCTGTCGTTGTCGCTCGGTGCCACGTCCACCGCCGCCGCGGCCGGCTCGAACGGCGGCGGCGCACCGGGGGCGAAGGCTGGGCAGAAGACGCTGGTGCTCTACGACAGCACCGGCCCGTGGGCGTGGCTCGGTGAGGCGTACGCGGCGCAGGCGGGCAACCTCGTCTCGCACGGCAGCTCCTACGTCATGCACCCGGTCGCGTCCTACACCGCCGGCGAGGTGTCCGGCTACACCGGCGTGATCTACATCGGCTCGACCTACGACGAGCCGATTCCGGTGGCGTTCCTCGACGACGTGCTGGCGACCACCAAGCCGGTGTTGTGGATGGCGCACAACATCTGGCAGCTCACCGCCCGTGCGCCCAGCTTCAGCACGACGTACGGCTGGAACTGGGTCCAGTTCGACTTCGGTGCCGCGACCACGGTCCGGTACGAGAACACCGACCTCGGCCGCAGCTCGCTCGCGACCCCGTCCGGCCTGATGATCACGCAGATCACCAACCCGGCGATCGCGTCGGCGCCCGCAGTCGCGAACGGCTCGGCGTACGGCCCGATCAACTGGGCGACCAAGGCGAAGAACCTCACCTACATCGGCGAGATCCCGTTCAGCTACGTCGACCACGGTGACCGCTACCTGGCCGCGGCCGACCTGATCTCGCGAGTGTCGAACCCGGCGATGGCCGACCGCAAGCGGGCCCTGGTGCGCATCGAGGACGTCGGCCCCGACGCCGACCCGTCCGAGCTGCGTGCGATCGCGGACTACCTGTACCGGCAGCGGATTCCGTTCAGCATCGCGGCGTACTCGAGGTACGAGAACCCGTACGGCGTGGAGAACAACGGCGTGGCCGAGTCCTACACGCTGGCGCAGCGCCCGGACGTGATCAACGCGTTGCGGTACATGCAGAACCGCGGTGGCACGATCCTGATGCACGGCTACACGCACCAGTTCGGGAATCTGATCAACCCGTACGACGGCGTCAGCGGCAACGACTTCGAGTTCTACACGGCTCACGTCGACGCCAACAACAGCGTGATCTACGACGGTCCGGTGCCGGGCGACTCGGCGGCGTGGGCGCAGGGCAGGATCAACTCGTCGACGACGGCGTTCGCTCAGGCCGGGTTCCCCCGTCCGACGATCTTCGAGCCGCCGCACTACGCCGCGTCCGCCGCGGACTACGAGGTGATCCAGCAGAACTTCGGCAAGCGCTACGACCGTGGCCTGTACTTCGCCGGATACTGCCCGAACGGCGCGTGCGGCACCGGCACGCCGCAGTACGACAAGATCTACGGCCAGTACTTCCCGTACCTGGTCCGCGACATCTACGGCTCCGTCGTGGCGCCGGAAGCGGTGGGCAACGTCGAGCCCGAGCCGTTCAACAACCACCCCGCCCGGCTGCCCGCCGACCTGATCAAGACGGCGAACCAGCTCAAGGTGGTCGATGATGGTGTCGCGAGCTTCTTCTACCACCCGTACCTCGGTACCGGGTACCTGCGGGACACCGTCAACGGGCTGAAGAGCGCGGGCTACACGTTCGTGTCCGTCGGCACGGTGATGGCGGGCTGACAGGAGGTTCTGTGCGCTGGTTGTGGACGGTGCTGATCCTGGCCGGGTGTTCCGCCGGTCCGGCCGGCCCGCCCGCACCCGGTGGCACGGACGAGGACTGGCAGGTCACCGTCTACTACACGGCGGTCGAGTCGTTCCACAGTGGACCATCGGTGCCCGTGCGCGGGTGCCAGGTCATCGACTGCGAGAACGGCAACGACCTGCTCGGCACCTTCCCGCAGTCGTTCGCGAAGGCGGTGAAGGACGAGGGTACCGGCCGGACCGCCTCCGGCCGGTACCTGAACTGGTCCCACGACAAGGGCTACTGGCTCGACTCCGAGCCCCGTGACTCGTTCGGCAAGCCCCTGAGGCCCTTCGTCTCCGCGGCCGCCGACGGACTGAAGACCGGCTCGCGGATCAAGCTGGTCTCGTGTGGACTGACGCCGGACGGCGCGAACGTCGACCACACCGTCTGCCAGAAGCTGGCGGCCTCGTCGTGGGAGATCACCGACGAGTTCACGCCGGGGCTCGGCGGCGAGCGGCACATCGACCTCTACCTGGGCGAGGAGACCGGGCCGAAGTTCACCGAAAGTCCTTGGTACACGACGTTTTCCGAGGCCGTGCTGGAGGTTCGCCAGCCGGGCTGAGGCTGGGAGCCGCAGTGAGAGACCGCTACTTCGCGGTGGTGAACCACTTCCACCCGGAGGTCACCGACCCGTTCCTGCTCCTGCGCAGACCGGAGGGGAGCCGCCGGTTCGAGCGTTACGACGAAAACCGCGACTGGTTGCCCGCCGGTCGCCAGTGGCGTCTCGGCGAACCGGTCAGTGGTGAGGTGCTGGACCACCTGTTGGTGTCCTGGGTTCCGCGCCCGGTGCGGGTCGAGCACCGGTACTACGCGTTCCTGGACGACAACGACGATCCGTTGCGGCTCGCACACCTGTGGAACGACGCCAACGGCGTTCTCGCGGAGAGGACGTTCGTCAGCGACCGCTGGCGGGTGGTCGGCCCCTGCGTGTTCGAGGGCGAGAGACGGATCGAGATCGGCGAGGCGCGGGCACGCGAGCTGGAGGAGGTCGTGACGCGCCTCAACCGCGCGCCGGCGGACGGCCGCTACCGCTACTGGGCCGTCGTCGACCACGTGCTGCAGCGGGTGTTGCGAACCTGGGGCGGAGACGACGGAACGCGGTACGCCGAGTGGTCCATGGGACCCGGCTGGCACCGCGTGCACGTGCTCGGGTTGGTGCGCAACGGTTCCGCGTGGCCGATCACCCGGGAAGAGGCGGACGAGCTGCGGCGGTCGTTCCCGTCCGCCGCAGCCCTGTTCGCGTGCTACCAGCCGAGCTGAGCCGCCAGCTTCCGCGCCTGCTCCAGCACACCGGCCTGCTGCTGACCCGGCTCGGGCAGCGGCACACCGGGACAGGTCAGGTCCTTCGACGGCGTCACGCGGTCGACGAGGTAGCGCTCGACGATGTCGTCGACGCAGTCGTTGCCGAACCCGTAGATGCCGTGATCACCCTCGTTCTCGACGGTCAGCATCCGCGAGCCCGCGAACCCGGCGTGCGACCTGCGCGCGCCTTCGAGCGGCGTCGCCGGGTCGCGCACCGACTGCACCATCAGCGTCGGCGTGACGCCGATGCCGTTGGGGTGCTTGAGGTTCACGTTCGGCCGGTCCCAGAACGCACAGGGGCCCATGATCTGGTAGTACCCCATCAGCGGCCACTTGGCCCCGTCCCGGGCGGCGTCGCGTTCCAGGTACCCGCGGTCACCGCGGAACGGCGTGTCGTTGCACAGGATGGAGTTCAGCGTGGCGGTCTGCGCGTCCGGGTAGCTCGCCTGCGCCTTCAGCTGCGTGGGCAGCGCACCGGCCAGTTCGGCCAGCTTCCGCGCGGCGCCGTCGAACGCGTACTTGCTGTACTGGCTCCGGATGAGCACGAAGTCCAGCGTGACCGGGTAGTACGTGCCTTCCGGCAGCGTGACGGGCTGCTGTCCGAGCTTCGCGCGCGTCCGTTCGTAGGACTGCCGCACCTGCTCAGCGGTCTTGCCGAGGTGGTAGACGTTGTCGTACTTGGCCACCCACGGGAGGAAGTCGACGCGGAAGCGCCGCTCGAAGCCCATGCCGAAGTTGTCGAACACCGGCTGCCACGTCCCGGTGAAGTCGACGTTCGAGTCGAGCACGATCTTGTCGAGCGTCTTGGGAAAGTACGTGGCGTAGTAGGCGCCCATCCAGCTGCCGCCGGAGTAACCGAGCCAGTCGACCTTCTTGCGTCCCAGCACCTGACGCAGCAGGTCGAGGTCCTTCACCGTCTGGTCGGTGGTGATGTACCTGCCGAGCTCGCCGGACTTGGTCTGGCAGAACTTGGCCTGCAGCTCCATGCCGCCGTAGATCAGGTCCAAGTTCGCCTTGCTGCGGTCGCGCGGGTCCGTCGAGCCGAGCGTGTCGAACAGGCCGCAGGTGACGTTGCTGCTGGCGCCCGTGCCGCGCGGGTCGATGCCGTAGATCTCGGCGTTCTCGCTCAGCTTCGGCCGGTTGAGGTAGACCAGCGGCAACGTGCGTCCCTCACCGCCGGGGCCACCGGGGTTGGTGAAGACCGCCGTCTTCGCCTTGCCGCTCTTCGGAACCGTGCGGCTGACCGCGATGGTGATGGTCTTGCCGTTGTTCTGGTTGTTCCAGTCCATCGGTGCGGTGAAGGTGCCGCACTCCAACCGTTCCGCGCCGGGCGGGAAGCCCGGCGGTACCGGGTCGAAGCACCTCTGCCACTTGATCTCCTGGGTGGCGAACTCCGACTGCGCCTGAGCTTGGGGTGCGATCAGCAGGGACGTTGCCGTCACCGCGGCCAAAGTCGCCGCGATTCTCTTGCGGTACATGCGTTTCCCCCTTCTACCAACCGAGTTGGGTGGCGTACTGCCGTGCCGTCGTGAGCGACTTCTGCGCGGCCTCGCCGGGCGCGGGCAGCGGAACCCCTGGGCACGTCAGGTCCTTCGCGGGCGTGACGCCGTCGACGAGGTAGCGCTCGACGATGTCGTTCACGCACTTGTTGCCGAGCCCGTAGATGCCGTGGTCGCCCTCGTCCTCAACGGTGAGAAGGACCGAATTGTTGAAGTTCCGGTGTGCCTTCTGCGCGCCTTCGAGCGGCGTCGCCGGGTCGCGCACCGACTGCACCATCAACGACGGCGCGACACCGATTCCGGTGGGACGCTTGAGGTTCACGTTCGGACGGTCCCAGAACGCGCAGGGCGCCATGATCTGGTAGTAGCCGACGAGCGGCCACTTGGCCCCGTCCCGGGCGGCGTCCCGCTCGAGGTACTTGCGGTCACCGCGGAACGGTGTGTCGTTGCAGACGATGGCGTAGGCGGTGCCGGACTGGGCGTCCGGATAGCTGGCCTGCGCCTTCAGCTGCGCGGGCACGGCACCGGCGAGCTCCGCCAGCGTCTGCGCGGCGCCCGCGAACGAGTCCTTGCTGTACAGCGCGCCCCGCAACAGGTAGTCGAGCGTCACCGGGTAGTAGACGCCCTCCGGTCGCGTGACGGGCTGCTGCGCCAGCTTGGCACGCGTGCGTTCGTAGGCCTGGCGCACCTCTTCGCCGGTCTTGCCGAGGTGGTAGACGTTGTCGTACTTGGCCACCCACGGGAGGAAGTCGACGCGGAACCGGCGCTCGAAGCCCATGCCCCAGTCGTCGAACACCGGCTGCCACGGCCCGGTGAACTCGGCGTTGGAGTCGAGCACGATCTTGTCGAGCGTCTTCGGGAAGTACGTGGCGTAGTAGGCGCCCATCCAGGTGCCGCCGGAGTAGCCGAGCCAGCTGACCTTCTGCTTGCCGAGGAGCTGGCGCAGGAGGTCGAGGTCCTTCACCGTCTGGTCGGTGGTGACGTACCTGCCGAACTCGCCGGACTTGGCCTGGCAGAACTTGGCCTGCAGTTCGATGGCGCCGTAGAGCAGGTCGAGGTTGGCCTTGCTGCGGTCACGCGGATCGGTGACGCCGACGGTGTCGACGTTCCCGCAGGTGACGTTGCTGCTGGCACCGGTGCCGCGGACGTCGATGCCGATGATGTCGGCGTTCTCGCTGAGCTTGGGCCGGTCGAGGTAGATCAGCGGCAGCGTGCGGCCGGGACCGCCGGGCCCGCCGGGGTTGGTGAAGACCGTGGACTTCGCGGTGCCCGTCTTGGGCCTGAGCCTGCTGACCGCGATGGTGATGGTCTTGCCGTTGTTCGGGTTGTTCCAGTCCATCGGCGCGGTGAAGCTGCCGCACTCCAGGCGTTCGCTGCCGGGCGGCAGTCCGGGTGGCGGTGTGTCGAAGCACTTCTGCCACTTGATGTCCTGCGACGCGTGCGTCGACTGAGCCTGGGCCTGCGGGGCGATCAGCAGGCTCGCCGAGGTGGCCACGGCCAGTGCCGCCGCCAGTTTTCTGCGGTGCATTCGGTTGTTCCCCCTCCTACCGCCCGAAACCGGGCGGCACCCTCAGCTCATCGCTTTACGGGTGCGGGAACATCGGCCTTTGGGAGACAACCGGGTACAACTCTGGTCTTACGCCGACCCGGGCAAACCCCGATGACGTACGTCATTCAACGATGAAGGGACCCTTCATCCACGTCAGGTGGATGAAGGGTCCCTTCATCGTTTGAGTGCATCGGATCAGCAGGACTGCTTGTAGAAGTACTTCGAGTTGGCGTCCGCGTCGGCCTTCGTGATGGCGACGAGATCGGTCTCGATGTTCCGCTTGTTCTCCTTGCCGTCGATCGCGGCGAGGGCCTGCTCGACACCCTGCTTGCCGATCGTGCCGGGGTCCTGCGCGATCAGCGCCTGAACCGTGCCCGCCTGCAGGTCCTGCACCTGCTTGGGCGAGGCGTCGAACCCGACGAGGTTCACCGCACCGGTCTTGCCCGCGTTGCGCAGGCCGGTCGCGGCACCCTCACCGGTGTTCAGGTTGGTCGCGAACACCCCGATCAGGTCGGGGTTGGCGGCCAGCGTCGCGGTCACCTTCGAGGCCGCGGTGGCGGGCTCGTTGTCGGTGTACTGCTGGCCGATGTACTTGAGGTTCGGGAAGGCCTTGATGGCCTCCTCGAAGCCCTTGGCGCGGGCGTCCGTGGTCGACGTGCCGGCCTTGGTGTTCAGCACCAGCACCGAACCCGTCTTGCCGGTGGTGAGCTTGTTGAGCGTCTCGGCGGCGAGCTTGCCGCCCTGCTCGTTGTTGGACGAGATGGTGGACGAGGCGATCGAGGTGTCCTGGAGCTTGGTGTCGACCTCGACGACCTTGATACCGGCGTCCTTGAGCTGCTTCATCGGGCCGGCCATGGCCTTGTCGTCGGTCGGCGCGATCAGCACCGCCGCCGGCCTGTCGGCCAGGATGCCGGTGACGATCGGGGTCTGCTGGGCCGCGTCGAACTTCGCCGGTGCCTGGGTCTTGGCCTCGTAGCCCGCGGCCTTGGCGGCCTCCTCGAAGCCGCACTGCATGGAGATGTAGAACGGTTCCGCCGCGATGCCGGGAATCAGCACCAGCTTCTTGTTCGCGGCCGAGTTGCCCGAACCCGAGTCACCAATCTGCCCGCCTCCGCCACATGCGGTGAGCAGGAACGCGGCGGTGACAGCCACTGCGGAGCGGATCTTCATTGGTCCAGCATCCTTCCCTCAACGTTGGTTGCGCGCCCGTCGCCGTGTCTGGTCCAGCCACACGGCGGCGACCAGCACGATCGCGACGGCGATCGGCTGCCAGAACTCCTCGACCCCGATGATCACGAGGCCCTTCTCCAACACCGCCGGGATGAACACGCCGAAGACCGTGCCCAGCACCGAACCCAGGCCGCCGAAGATGCTGGTACCACCCAGGACGACGGCGGCGATCGCGTTCAGGTTGTCCGTCTCGTGGCCGGTGACGACCGCGACCCGGAAGAACGCGTTGCCCATGAAGCCCGCGAGGCCCGCCAGGACGCCCGCGAGCAGGTACACCTTCGTGAGATGGCCGCGCACCGAGATGCCGACGCGCCTGGCCGCCTCCTCGTTCGAGCCGACCGCGTAGGTGTAGCGCCCGAAACGGGTCGTGGAAAGGAGAAGCGCGCCGAGAGCGGTGACGATCGCGGCCACGATCACGATGTTCGGGATGCCGAACCACGTGCCGGAGCCGAAGGTGCGGTTCAGCCGGTCCGGGATGCCGGACACGTTGGAACCGTTGTTCAGCAACAGGGCCGCGCCCTGCGCCGCGCCGAACGAGCCCAGGGTCACGATCAGCGGCGGGATCTTCGCGCGGGAGATCAACAGGCCGTTGAGCAGACCCCACACCGCGCCGCTGACCACGGCGACCAGCAGGCCGAACGCGATCACGCCCCAGCCGGCGTTCGTCGCGTCCCCGCCGGACACCGCGTTCATCGCCATCGCGGAGGAAACGCTGGCGAACACCAGCACCGAGCCGACGGACAGGTCGATGCCGGACGTGATGATCACGAACGTCATGCCGACCGAGAGCACCAGCAGCACGGCGGTTTCCGCGAGCAGGAACTGCAGCGTGGTCACCTGGAAGATCGCGTCCGGGCGGATCGCGCCGAACACCGCGACCAGGACCAGCAGGACCAGGCCGATCCACAGCGTGTTGGCGCCGGTTAGCTGCTTGAGCAACGGGGTGCGCCGCTCGTCCGTCGAGGATGACAACGTTGTCTTCTCGTCGGTCATCACGCCGCGTCCTCCTGCGATAGCGCGCCGGTCATCGCGCCGACCAGCTCCTCCACGGTGGTGTCCGCGGCTTTGAAACGGGCCACGCGACGGCCGAGGCGCAGCACCTCGACGCGGTCGGAAACCGACAGCACCTCGGGCATGTTGTGCGAGATCAGCACCACCGCGATGCCCTCGTCGCGCACGCGCTTGATCACGTCCAGCACGCGTTCCCGTTGCACCACACCGAGTGCGGCGGTCGGCTCGTCCATGAACACGAGCTTCGACGCCCACGCCACCGACCGTGCGACCGCGACGGACTGACGTTGTCCACCGGACAGCGCCGCGATCGGCACGTCGATGCTCTGCAGCGTCGCGCCGAACCGGCTGAAGTGCTCGGCCGCCTGCCTGCGCATGGCCTTCTTGTCGAGCACCCCGAGGAACCCGAGGACGCCGGGCTTGAGGATCTCCCGGCCCAGGAACATGTTCGCGGCCGGATCGAGGTCCGGTGCGACCGCGAGGTCCTGGAACACCGTCTCGATGCCCCGGTCGCGGGCGTCGTTGGGGGAGTCGAGAACGAGCGGCTTGCCGTCGAACAGCAGGGTGCCGCTGGTCGGCTGCTCCACCCCGGACAGGCACTTCACCAGGGTGGACTTGCCCGCGCCGTTGTCGCCGATGAGCGACACGACCTCGCCGGGATAGGCGGTGAACGAGGCACCGCGGAGAGCTTCCACGGTGCCGTAGTTCTTCGTGAGATCACGAGCCTCCAGCAACGGCTCGCTCATGGCGACACATCCTCCACTGTGGACAGTACGGGCGGTCGGCAGCGGATCGCCACCAGGTCACCGGTCAGCCCGATCTCGCCGGCCGCGTGCGGCACGACGACGGTGCTGCCCTGGTGCACCTCCAGCTCACCGAGCTGGCCGGCACCCTCCAGCACCACCAGCACGGCGAACGACGGCTCCAGTGCGAAGGAACCCTCCACGTGCAGGCGGTCGGCCTGGAAGAACGGGTTCGCGTCGGGGCCGAGCAGGTCGACCGACGGCGCCCACTTCTCGGACGTCTGGTGCACCAGCCTGTCGAGCCGGCCGCCCCAGCCGTGCCGGTCGACGCACTCCAGTGCGACGTCGTAGCCGAGGCCGAGGTGACCGATGTCGCCGTTGGCGAGGAAACCCTGCCACTCCAGCGTCACCGAGAAGTCCGTGGGCTGCTGCAGTTCGACGATGAACACGCCCTCGCCGATCGCGTGCGGCACCCCGGCGGGCACGAAGACCGTGTCGCCGGGCCGCACGCACACCGGGTTCAGCGCGTCCAGCATCGCCTTGGTGTTCTGCGTGGCGACCCAGTCCGCGACCGTCTCCGCCGGCACGTCGTCGCGGAATCCGATGTAGACGGTCGGGTTCGCGCCGGTAGTGCCGACGACGATCCACGCCTCCGTCTTGCCGTGGCGGCAGTTCAGGTGTGAGGACGCGAAGGCGTTCGACGGATGGCAGTGCACGGGCAGGCGCTGGCCGGCGTCGAGCAGCTTCACCAGCAACGCGGTGTCCGCGCCGAACTTCGCCGCGTGCTCCGGGCCGAGCCATCCGGTCGGGTCCGCCTCCACGGCGTCGCGCAGCAGCACGCCGTTCGGCAACGTTGTCAACCCGGCGTCGCTGCGTCCGTACAGCGTTGTCGTGGACGCCACCCAGTCCTCGGGGCCGAAGTCGCCGCTGGTGCCACCGCGCAGTGCGGCGATCGCCTCACCACCGCGGTAGAACTGCTTCGGCTGGTTGGCGGGCAAGTTGACAGGCTGGTGGAGCACACCAGAACTCACGCGTGGACCTCCCCGGATCCTCGTGGCACCAAGCGCACCGGCAGCACGACGCGGCGCGGTGGTGAGTTGTCGCCGTCCAAGCGGGCGAACAACAAATCCGTGGCCGCCTTGCCGAGCGCGCTCGCGTCGTGCGCGATCACGGTCACCGGCGGCGACAACAGGTCGGCGAGCTCGAAGTCGTCGAAGCCCACCAGGGCAGGGCGTTCGGTGGTGCCTGCGAGCGAGCGCAGGATGTGCACGGTGATGCGGTTGTTGCCGGCCACGATCGCCGTCGCGGGCTCGCGCAGGTTCTGCAGCCGTTGCAACGTGGTCGCCACGCTGCTCTCGTCGTGCGGCCCCATCGCCACGAGCTCCTCGTGGTACCCGATGCCCGCACGCACACAGCCCTCGCGATAACCACGCAGGCGTTCGTTGGCGGTGAAGATGTCCGGCGCGTCCCCGAGGAACGCGATGCGGCGATGTCCGTGTGCGGCCAGATGGGTGACGGCCTCGACCGTGCCACCGATGTTGTCCACCAGCACGGTGTCCGCCACGACGTCGCCCGCGGGCCGGTCCAGGAACACCACGGGCGTGCCCGCGCGCATCTCCGGCACCAGATAGCTGTGCTGCAGCCCCGCCGGAACGATCAGCAACCCGTCGACCCGGCGGCTGCAGAACTCCAGCGCCAGCTCGCGTTCCCGGCCGGGATCCTCGTCCGACGACCCCGAGATCACCTGTCTGCCCCGCAGTCGCGCGATTTCCTCGACAGCGCGGGTCACGCCGGAGTAGAACGGGTTGCCGACGTCCTCCAGCACCAGCCCGATCGTGCCGGTGGACGAGCCGCGGCGCAGGTTGCGGGCACTCAGGTTCCGCCGGAACCCGAGTTGGTCGATGGCTGCCAACACGCGTTCGGCGGTGGACGGGTGCACGCCCGGTTCGTCGTTGACCACGCGCGAGACGGTCTTGATGCTCACGCCCGCAAGCCGCGCGACGTCGTTCATCGTCGCGCGACGTACCTTGCGCTGACCGGCGATCGGTCCGCTGGGGGACAACGTTGTCATAGTGGCCGTATCTCACCCCGCCTTTACGGCCTTGTCAACCGTTCCGGAACCGGTCAAGGGTCGCTTCGTTTCCGCACTTGCCTAATCCGGAACAGGACAGGTGACGCCGGGTGGTCTTGATCTTCGCCAGGTGGATTCGGTGACGGAGGCTCGTCAGTCCCAGTAGTTGAAGAGCGCTTCGCCGAGGGTGCTCGACCGCCAGTAGGTGATGTCGTTCGACGAGATGTGGGACCAAGTCGCGGCGTCGAACGGGCCGTTCAGCTCGGGCAGGGTGAGCACCCGAGATCTCGGCAGCAGTGCGGCCAGTGCAGCCACCAGTTCAGGAGCGTCGACAAACGTCAGCGGGCCCGACTCCCCGGCGCCGTCGGCAAGGTGGATGGTTCGGGGCTCTGCGAGAGCCAGCATCGCTGAGTCCCGCGTGCAGGCCACGGCGACAGCGCGATCACCGTGCCGGGGCGAACCCGGCGCAGGATCGACGCGAGCGTGTTCGCCGGGATCGCGAGCTACCGCAGAAGCCGCCGCGCCAGCACTTCGGGGAACGTGGCCGAGTCGGCCTCGATCTCGAACCGACCGCTGCCGTCCTCGATCGAGAACCTCGCCGGGTCCTGCGATGCAATCACGTCGATCTCAACGTTGCCGGCGGTGCAGGTCAAGTGCCAGTGCCAGACTGCGGCGGGGCTCGGTTCCTCCACGGGATCGACGTCCACGAGGAGCTGCAGTCCTTCGGTGGCGACTTGAGCACGCGCACTGTCGATGAGGCCGTCGAGGCGCTCGCGCCGCGGCCTCCACGCGTTCTCAGGGGTGTCACTCACGCCAGTCATCTTCCTCTGATGCTCACCGGCCACCCGTCTGAACCCTCCACCACTCCGGCTTCCCAACTAGGGTGGAGGCGTGGACGCACTGGACCCCATCGAGTCGGTCAACACGTTCATCGGTACGAAGGACGAGGGCAACACGTTCCCCGGCGCGTCCATGCCCTTCGGCAAGACGCACTCCAGCCCGATCGGCTCCCACTACGCCGGCTACCGCTACGACGACCAGCAGATCAGGGGCTTCGGGCACTTCTTCCTGTCCGGCGCCGGCTGCTGGGAACAGGGCGGTCTGGTCCCGATCCTCCCGGTCACGCGACTCCCGGGCAGCTTCGACCACAAGCGCTACGCCACCCGCTACTCCCACGACGGCGAGATCGGCAAACCCGGCTACTACAAGGTCAAGCTGGACCGCGACATCACCGTCGAATGCACCGCGACCACCAGAACGGGTGTCGAGCGGTACACGTTCCCTGCAGGCGTCAACGGCACACTCCTGATCAACGTGGGCCAGGCCAACGACAAGGAACCGGTCTCGGCCAGCGGCATCCGAGTCCTCGACGACCGCACGATCACCGGAACCGTGGAGACACAGGCGTTCTGCGGCGGCCGGCCGTACACCACCTACTTCACCACCAGGTTCGACCGTCCGTTCCGGGAGTTCGGCACCTGGACGCCGGGCGGACCCAGGCCGGGGCAACGCGAATCAGTCGGCGGCGCCGGGCTTCGGGGGGCCTGGGTCACGTTCGAACCGGGTCCGGTCACCGCGTACACGTCTCTGTCCCAAGTGGACGAACAAGGCGCAACCGGCAACCTGACAACCGAAACCACCGGCAAGACCTTCGACGAGATCCGCAACGACGCGCAGGACGCGTGGCGGAAAGAGCTGTGCTGCATCGAGATCGAGACGGAGGACTGGGACGAACGCGCGGTCTTCTACACCGCGCTGTACCACGTGCTGCTGCAGCCGTTGACCGGCAGCGACGCCGACGGCCGGTACCGCGGCTTCGACAACCAGATCCACACGGCAGACGGCTGGACCTACTACGAGTACTACTCGCTGTGGGACACCTACCGTGCCCACAACCAGCTCCTCGCGCTGATCCGCACGCAACGAAGCAAGGACATCGCCAGGAGCGTCCTCGCCATCCACGAACAGGGCGGCTGGCTTCCGCGCTGGGCGTACGCCAACCAGGAGACGAACTGCATGACCGGCGACCCGGTCACGCCGTTCCTGGTGGACCTGTGGCGGTTCGGTCACCTCAAGGACCGGGAAGAACAGGCGTACCAAGCCCTGCTTCAGAACGTGGACGGCATCCCGCCCGGAAGCTCCAGGTTCCAGGGCCGGTCCGGCAATCCGAACTACCTCAGGAACGGCTTCGTCCAGTACGACAAGCGCTTCCCGAAGAAGGGCCAGGACACCGACCCGCACCACGGCGCGTCCGCGACCCTCGAGTACGCGCTGGCCGACGCCACGCTCGCGATCATGGCCGAGGCGCTCGGTCACAAGGAAGACGCGGAGCGACTCAGGAAGCGCGGGCTCAACCACCGCAACCTGTGGGACCACAGCGTCACCGACCGCGGCTTCACCGGCTTCCCGCGACCGAAACTCGACAACGGGGCGTGGCTCACCCCGTTCACCCCGCAGGGGCCGGAGGGGTTTCACGAGGGCACGGCCTGGCAGTACCAGTGGCTCGCCCAGCACGACGTGCCCGGCCTGATCACGGCGCTCGGTGGCAAGGCGGCGGCCGAGGCGCGGCTCGACGACTTCTTCGCCTACGCAGATTTGCTCACGGATCCGGCGCGGACCGTTCGCGAGAAATGGGTTGTTGGGCCCTACGACTACTACAACCAGTTCAGGTACAACCCGAACAACGAGCCGGACCTGCATGCGCCGTGGATGTACGCGCTCATCGGCAAGCCGGAGAAGACGTCGGTGGTCGTCAGGGCCGCGCAGACGTTGTTCGTCAACGGACCGGCGGGCGTCACGGGCAACGACGACCTCGGCACGATGTCGGCCTGGTACGTGTTCAGCGCGCTCGGGATGTACCCCGCGGTGCCGGGAACCGGTGAATTCGTGTCACACGCGCCCAGGTACGCAAGGGCTGTGATCCATCTGGAGAACGGCAAGGACATCGTGATCAAAGCTGAGGCCGCCGACACCACGAAAACGCAGGTGGTGGAGCGGGTTCGGAGTGGGTGGCTGGGGAAGGCGAAGGATCGGATCGAGCTCGCCGAACTGCGGTCGGGGACCACGATCGAGGTCGACCTTCACACACTTTCCAATTGAGACGCCAAAACGGTCGTAGGCTCGTGGGATGGGCACCTGCGCGAGCTGCGGCAGCGATTTCGCGCCCCTGCCGTCGCGGGCGCGGTATTGCTCGAACGCGTGCCGTCAGCGTGCCTATCGTCAACGCTCCGCGGGTACGTCCACTGTGGTCGCGGAGGTACCCGGGTACGGCGACGTGTTCGTCGGCAGGGAAAGCCAGCTGGCCGAGCTGCTTCCGTTGCTGCGCAAGCACAGGATGCTCACCCTCGTCGGCGCGGCCGGGGTCGGGAAGACGCGGCTGGCGGTCGAGCTCGCGAAGCGCGCCAAGCGGACCGAGGTGCGGACGGTCGAGCTCGGCAAGCTGAGCCGGCCAGGCCAGGTCGTGCAGGCGTTCGCGGAAGCCGTTGGGGTGTACCAGCACGCGGGGGTCGCGCTCAGGACCACGTTGCTGCACGAACTCGCGAACCGAAGAACCCTGCTGCTCGTCGACAACTGCGAGCATCTCGTCGAAGAGTGCTGTGACATCGTTGACGCGCTCTTGTCGCGCTGCCCGAACGTGCAGGTCCTCGCCACGAGCCGGGAAGCCCTGAGGGCCATCGGTGAGGCCGTGTACCCGTTGCACGGCATGGACGAGGACGCCGTCCGGCTCTTCGCGGAACGCGCTGGCACGACAGGTGACCAGGACTTGGTCGCCGCCATCTGCGCCCGGCTGGACGGTGTGCCGCTCGCCGTGGAACTGGCCGCGAAGCTCTCCCGGTCGGTGCCGCTGGGCGAGCTCACGAGCCGCCTCGACCACCGGCTCGACCTGCTCAGCGACGCCGGCGAGCAGGCGCGCCACCAGAGTCTGCGCGCGGCCATCGCGTGGAGTCACGACCTGCTGACCACGCCGGAGAAGGAGTTGTTCCGCCGGCTCGCGCCGCTGCCCGGCGGGTTCGGGCTGGAGATCGCCCAGGTCGTGCACGGCGCTCCGGTGATCGGCCTGCTCACGGCGTTGCAGGCGAAGTCGTTGGTGGCGCGGGAGAACGACGGCCGCTTCCGGATGCTCGAATCGGTCCGGCTCTACGCGGAGGAACGGCTGAGGGAGCAGGGCGAGTACGAGGTCACCGCCGAACGGATCATCGCCTGGCTGTGCGAGAAGGGCGAACCCGGCGTCGCGTCGTCGATCCTGGCGCCGGAGCAGTTGAAGGCGCTGCACCAGGAGTACGACAACGTGGCGCACGCGTTCGCCCATCTGGTCGCACCGCAGGACGAACGACGGCTGATGCTCGCCACGATGTTGCTGCGGGTGTGCTTCGACCGCGGTTACTACACCCAGGCGGGCGCGGTGCTGATGCAGGTGCTGCACCGGTCACCCGCCGACACCCGCTACCGGATCCTCGCGCTGGAGTACGCGTCTCTGCTGGCAAGCCACGAGGAACGCCACGACGAAGCCGTGAAGTACGCCATCGAGGCGGTCGACACCGCGGAGGCCAGCGGGCAGGACCTGATCATGTGCCGGATGTTCCGCACGCTGGCGGGCGCTTACGACGGTGCGGGAGACGCGCCGAACACGACATGGGCGTTGCGCCAATCGATCCAGCACGGCGTACGCAACGGCAACGACGTGAGTGTCGCGGTGTCGAGTCAGAACCTCGGCTGGCTGCTGCTCGCCCAGGGCGACGTGGACGGGGCGAGCGTCCTGGTCGAAGGCGCGTTGCCGGTGCTGAGAGCGCATGCGCGGCCGGACGTCGTGGCGGCTGCTGTGCACACGTCGGGCTGCATCGCGTTGGAGCGCGGGGACCTGACGACGGCCGGCACGCGGTTCGCCGAGAGCGCGCGGATGTCCGCGAGCCTGCCGCGCGCGGTGCCGGAGTCGGTCGAGGGTCGTGGCCTGGTCGCGATGCTGGCAGGGCGGCACGAACTCGGTGTGCGCCTGCTGGCCGCGTGCCGGCAGATGCGCACGGCGTGGGGTGTTCCGCCGGAGCCGTGGTGGCAGCGGAAGATGGACGCCGCACTGGACCTCGCGCGGGAGTCCTTGTCCCGCGCGGCTTTCGACCGAGCCCTCACCGCGGGTCAGGCGATGGACGTCCGGCACGCCCTGGAAACCGCGCTGGACGAGGAGATCGTCGGGGACCCGGTGCTCAGCGACCGGCAGCGGATGGTGGTCGAGCTGGTGGCGCAGGGAATGACGAACGCGCAGGTCGCCGCCAAGCTCGGGATCTCCCACCGGACCGTGGAATCGCACGTGCACAACGTGAAAGCGGCCTTGGACCTCTCGACTCGCGCGCAGCTCGTGGCCTGGGCCCAGTCGAACTGACCGGCCCAACTGAGACGTAACGCTGCGGTTCATCCGGATGACTTCACGCCCAGTGGCGTTCATTGTGGGACAACCAACGGAAGGGGAGGGGGCGACGTGAAACCGTTCCGTCTGCTGCACCCCGACCTCGTGCCGCAGCGACGTGAGTCGTTGCAGCACGCTGCGTCCATGCTCGTCCAGATGGGGTTGGACGACACGGTGCTCTCGGCGCCGCTGGTGCACCAGCGGGTCGCCCGTGTGGTGCTCGCGAGCAGTGACGTGATCGAGTGGAAGCCCGGTCACGTGATCCAGGACACCGGCCACGACGAGCGGTTCGGCATCGTGCGCGTGGGCGGTGACCGCGGTGGCGTGTTCGTGTCCAGCGTCCTGATCGCCTACCTCGACGTGCTGGAGAACGCGGCCAGGATGGGCACCTCGATCAGCGAGGACTCGTGGCGCACCCTGCTCTGGGCGCCGACCGCGCTCTTCGACCACGTGCTGCGCCGCCCCCAGGTCGGCATGACCGTCGTGACCCCCGGCCCCGGCACCGAACACCTGCCCTGCGAACGCACTCAGGCCGGCCAGCGCCTCTACCTCGCGCTGATGCAGGTCGTCCGGTTCGCCGTCAGCGGCGTCGTGCGGGCCCAGGACGACAGCCCGCTGGTCGAGGACTGCGTGACGCTCGCGACCGCGTGCCTGCGGGCCGCGACGGTCGCGCTCGCGTTCGCCTGCGACGTCGGCGACGACCACCCGTTGCCGATCATGGAGAACTCCGAGCACCGCTTCCTCTGGCAGAGGATCAGCGAGGTGCGCGCCGCCGTGCCACGGGCCCGCTTCGACCAGTTCGCCGCGGCGCTGCACAGGCTCAACGACGTGTACACGGCGAGTCCGCTCCTCGTTGTGGGCAGCTGACTTCGAACGTCTCGACTTCGCGCCGACTTTCGTCGTTCCGCCCCGCGAACGAACCCGCGGTGACCTAACGTCCGCGCCATGACGGAGGAACGGTCGGCGGTCGTGGTGCGGGACGTCCGCAAGAGCTACGGCGAGCTGAAAGCGGTGGACGGCGTCTCGTTCACCGTGGCCGAAGGCGAGTTCTTCGGCATCCTGGGGCCCAACGGCGCCGGCAAGACCACGACGCTGGAGATCATCGAGGGCCTGCGCGAGCCCGACAGCGGCGAGGTGACGCTGTTCGGCGAGCGTCCCTGGCCGCGCAACGTGAACCTGCTGCCGCGCATCGGCGTGCAGCTGCAGGCGACGTCGTTCTTCGACAAGCTGACCGCCAAGGAACAGCTGCAGACGTTCGGCTCGCTCTACGGCGTGAGCCGTGGCACCGCGGCCGACATGCTGGAGCTGGTCGGCCTCGCGGACAAGGCGAACGAGCAGGAGAACAAGCTCTCCGGCGGCCAGCGGCAACGGCTCTCGATCGCGTGCGCGCTGGTGCACGACCCGGACATCGTGTTCCTCGACGAACCGACCGCGGCGCTCGACCCGCAGGCCCGCCGCAACCTCTGGGACGTGCTGCGCGCGATCCAGGAGCGCGGCAAGACCATCGTCTACACCACGCACTACCTCGACGAGGCCGAGATCCTCTGCGACCGCGTGGCCATCATGGACAACGGCAGGATCCTCGCGCTCGACCCGCCCGCGGTGCTGGTGCGCGGCCTCGACGCGCCGACCCACGTGACGTTGCAGAAGGGCGTGCTGTCCGTCGTGGACGCCTCCTCGCTCGACGGTGTGGAGGACGCGCACGAGGACGAGGTGTCGCTGACCATCTCCACGCGCCGCCCGGCTCCCGTGCTGTCCGCGCTGGCCGACCGCGGCGCGCTGGACGGCCTGCAGGTCCGCACGGCCACCCTGGAAGACGTGTTCCTCAACCTGACCGGTCGGGAGTACCGCGCATGATCGCGTTCAAGACGCTCTCGGTGGCGATGCTCAAGGGGTTCGTCAGGGACAAGGTGACGCTGTTCTTCACCTTCCTGTTCCCGCTGATGTTCCTCGTCATCTTCGGCCTGATCCTGCGCGACGTCGGCGCGGACAAGACCAAAATCGCGGTGGTCGGCGACGGTCCGATCGTCTCGGCGCTGCGCGACAGCGGTGCGTTGGAACTGGAGTCCTACAACGACGTCGACGCCGCTGTGCAGAAGGTGAAGGACGGTGACCTGCCCGCCGCGCTGATCATTCGCGGCCAGCGGCTCGACCTGCGGTTCGCGCAGAGCGACCAGGTCAAGTCGGCGACCGTTCTCGGAATCGTCAACGGGTTCGTGGACAAGGCGAACCTCGCCGCGACCGGTCAGCCGCCGAAGTTCACGTTCGCGGCGGAGAAGGTCGAGGACGCCTCTCTCAAGCCCATCCAGTTCCTGACGCCCGGCATCCTGTCGTGGGGTGTGGCGGTGTCGGCGGTGTTCGGATCGGCGTTGACCCTGGTGTCGTGGCGGCGCAAGCAGGTGCTGCGACGGATCCGGCTGGCGCCGGTGTCCGCCGCTTCCGTGCTGTCGTCGCGGATCCTGGTCAGCACCGGTGTCGCGCTGCTGCAGGGTGCGATCTTCATCGGCGTCGCGTCGCTGCCGGTCTTCGGGTTGCGGCTGTCCGGCTCGTGGTGGCTCGCGATTCCGTTGCTGCTGCTGGGAACCATCGCGTTCTTCGCGCTCGGCATGTTGGTCGGCGCGTTCGCCAAGACCGAGGAGGCGGCCTCCGCGGCGGCGAACATCGTGGTGCTGCCCATGGCGTTCCTGTCCGGCACGTTCTTCCCCGTCGACCAGGCACCCGCGTGGCTGCAGACCGTGTCGAAGATCTTCCCGTTGCGGCACATGAACGACGGGATGCTCGACGTGCTGGTGAGAGGCAAGGGGATCGAGGCTCTGGCGATGCCGGCGGCGATCCTGGTCGGCTTCTCGCTCGTGGTCGGGTTCATCGCCTCCCGCGTCTTCAAATGGGAGGAATAGGACATACCCTGACAGACCCGGTGGTCGTGTGCTCCCCGTCACGGTTCATGATGGGGAGCCATGACGTTCTCCACAGCGGCTGGACGGTTCCGCATCTTCGCCCTGGCCGAGGCGATCTCCTGGGCGGGGCTGCTGCTCGGGATGTTCTTCAAGTACGTGGTCGTGCAGAACGAGATCGGCGTCAAGATCTTCGGCCCGATCCACGGCCTGATCTTCGTGGGCTTCGTGCTCGTGACGCTGATGGCCAAGGATCCGCTGAAGTGGGACGTCCGCACGCTGGTGCTCGGCCTGGTGTCGAGCATCCCGCCGTTCGGCACGGTGATCTTCGAGCGCTGGGCCACGAAGACCGGCCGTCTCAACGAGACCTCTACCGCACCAGGCGCCGAACAGCTCTGAGCTCGCCCTGCGGATCGCCCTCGTGGTAGATCCGCTCGGACTGCTCGATGTTGTCCAGGAACAGCTGGTACTTCACGGCCTTGTGCAGGTGGTCAGCGCGGCGGCCGACGTCGAGCGCCTTGAGCGGCTCGCTGTCCGGCCGCAGCGCGAGCCACGCCTCGCTCCACACCTTCGCGATGTGGTCGCGGAGATCGGGCGCGCAGTAGTCGATCAGCCGGCACGCGTCGAGCGCCGGGTGGCCCCACACGGCATCGCCCCAGTCGATGATCCTGCCGCCGGTGCGCCAGTTGCCGGGGTGGAAGTCGCCGTGCGTGAGCGTGTCCGGCAGCCCGAACGACGGCATCGGGACCGCGGTCGGACGGATCCGCGGCGGGCCCGCGAGCGCGTGTTGCACGGCGACCCAGCGCGGCAGGACCAGGTCGACGTGCTCGGGCTCGACCGGCCAGCACTTGTCGCTCGGAGCGTCGCCCAGCAGCACCCGTTGCGGCGCGGACGCGATGACGTCCGGAACCAGCGTCGGATCGTGCTCGGCGATCATCTCGATCACCTGGGCCTCGTCGGCGAAGAACGGCGGGCTCGCCTTCAGCCACACCGGCCCGTCCGCGGTCGGCAGGCGATGGACCGTCGAGAGGTTCCAGGTGCGGACCTGGACGGCCGGCCCGGTGCGGTCGATCTTCGTGTCCGCCCACGCGATCAGTTCCGCCGGTCCGCCCATCCGCGCGTACGGGAGCCGGAACTCCGCGTCCGCCTCGGGTTCGCGTGCCGGGTGGAGCCTCGTGCGGTCGGGCTCGCCGAGCGCTTCGACGTGGTAGGTGACCAGGCCGCCCATCTTCGGCATCGACGCGCCGCGGACCGAGACCAGCCGCAGCACGGTCGTGGGCACGCCGAGCAGGCGTTCCAGAGCCTCGTTGACGGGTTCGACGTGGTACCAGTCCGCTGACTCGATCGGGAACAGCTCCGTCCGGCCCGCGAACCCGCTGGGTGTGCTGACCAGGGCGATGACTGTTCGTCGGGTCACCGGACGAGTTCCCGGACCGCGCGGAGCTCCGTCTGCGGATCGCCCTCGTGGTAGATCCGTTCGGACTGCTCGATGTTGTCGAGGAACTCCTGGTACTTCACGGCGTTGTGCAGGTGCGACGCGCGGCGGGCGAGTTCGAGCGCTTTGAGCGGCTCGCTGTCCGGACGGTGGGTGAGCCAGGCTTCGCTCCACACCCGGCTGATCATGTCGCGCAGGTCGGGGAAGTTCTCCATGAGCCGGCACGCGTCCAGGGACGGGTGCCCCCAGCAGGCGTCGGACCAGTCGATCACCACACCGCTGCTGCGCCAGTTGCCGGGGTGGAAGTCACCGTGCGTCAGCGTGTCCGGCAGCCCGAACGACGGCATCGGCACCGTGGTCGGCGGGAGCTGCGGCTCACCAGCGAGCGCGTGCTGCACCGCGACCCAGCGCGGCACGACCCGCTCGACCATTTCCTCGGTCAGGTGCCAGCAGTTGCCGCCGTCGGCCTGGCTGAGCAGCACCCGGTTCGGTGCGCTGGCGAGCACCTCTGGCACCAGGGTCGGGTCGTGTGCGGCGACCATTTTGATCACCTCGCCCTCGTCGGCGAAGAACGACGGGACGGCCTTGAGCCACACCGGTCCGTTCGCGGTGGGCAGCCGGTGCACGCTCGACAGGTTCCAGGTCCTGATCTGCTCGGCCGGCCCGGTGCGGGTGATCACCGTGTCGGCCCACTCGACCAGCTCGGCCGGTCCGCCTTTGCGTGCCCAGGGGTGGCGGTGTTCGGCGTCGGGCTCGGGTTCCTCGGCGGGCTCGAGGTGCGTGCGGTCCGGTTCGCCGTGCGCCTCGACGTGGTAGGTGACAGTGCCGCCGAACGGAACCACGCCGCCGTCCGTCGACACCAGTCGCAGCACGCTCGTTTCGACGCCCAGCAGGTCGCGGAGAACCCTGTTGACCGGCTCGACGTGGTTCCAGTTCGGTGTCTCGACCGGGATCGGGCCGGTGCGGCCGGTGAATCCGCTGGGGGTGCTGACCAGGGCGATGATCGAGCGGTCCGGGCGGTCGAAGATCATTGGAGCTCCCTGATGGTCCTGAGCTCGATCTCCACGCCGCCGAGGTGGTAGATCCGCTCCGCTTCCTCGATGTTGTCCAGGAACTCCTGGATCTTCACCGCGCTGTGCAGCAGGTGGGCGCGCTTGGCGACCTCCAGTGCCTCGCGCGGACGGCTTTCCGGTCGGTGGCGCAGCCAGGCCTCGGTCCACACGCGACTGATCAGCTCGTGGTGCTCGGGCCGCGCGACTTCGAGCAGCCGGCAGAGGTCGAGCGCCGGGTGACCCCAGGAGGCGTCGGACCAGTCGATGATCTTGCCGTTGGCTCGCCAGTTGCCGGGGTGGAAGTCGCCGTGCAGCAGTGTGTCGGGCAGGCCGAAGTCCGGCATCGGCACCGGAGTCGGGCGCACCAGGGGCTCGCCGGCCAGGGCGTGCTGCACGGCGACCCAGCGCGGCACGATGTCCTCGACGTACTCCGGTTCGAGCGGCCAGCCGGACCCACCCGGTTCGTCGCGCAGCAGTACGCGGTGCGGCGCGGACGCGATCAGGCCGGGGACGAGCGCCGGGTCGTGCGCGGCGACGATCTTGATCAGCGTGCCCTCGTCGGCGAAGAACGGCGGTACGGCCTTGAGCCACACCGGTCCTTGTTCGGTGGGCAGCCGGTGCACGCTCGAGAGGTTCCAGGTGCGCATCTGGACGGGCGGGTCGGTGCGTACGACCTGGGTGTCGGCCCAGGCGATCAGGTCGGCCGGGCCACCTCTGCGCGCCCACTCCTGGCGGTGTTCGGCGTCGGGTTCGGGTTCGTCGGCGTCGTGCAGGCTCGTGCGGTCGGGTTCGCCGTGCGCTTCGACGTGGTAGGTGACCAGGCCGCCGGCGGGAGACCTGCCGTTCTCGACGGAGACCAGCCGCAGGACGCTCGTGGGCACGCCGAGAAGCTGTTCGAGCTTCTCGTTGACCTCGTCGACCTGGTTCCAGAACGGTGAGGAGACCGGGATGGCGTCGGTGCGGCCCGCGAACCCGCTGGGTGCGCTGACCAACGCGATGATCGACCGTTCCTTCACGGGAACATCATCGCGACGGCCTCAACCGGATTTCAGTCCTCGAAATCGCCGCTGGCTCGGCGGACCTTGGCGAGCAGATCGGTGAGCTGCTCGGTCTGCCGGTCGGTGAGGCCCTTGAGGCCCAGGTTGACCTCGACGACGGCCGCGGTCGCGTCCTCGCGGCGCTGCAGGCCCGCGTCGGTGATCTCCACCAGCGTGGTGCGGCGGTCGGTCGGGTGCGGGGTGCGGCGGACCAGGCCGTCGCTCTCCAGCCTGTCGACGATGTTCGTGACGCTCGTGGGGTGCAGCTGCAAGCGCTCTCCCATGACGCGCATCGGCAGCGCGCCCTTGCGGGAGAAGAAGAGCAGCACCAACGCCTCGTAGCGCGCGAACGTGAGTCCGTGCGGTTTGAGGGCTGCGTCCACGGCGGACTGGATGATTTGCTGGACACGCATGACGCTCGTGACGGCCGCCATCGACGTCGCCGAACCGACGCGCTCGTCCCACAGGTCGGCCGCGCGGGCGATCGGATCGAACGGCAGCGGTGTCATGGGGACCGAAGCTACCAGTCAGTACACCCGAGGATCATCAGGAGGCTCGTGTGCTTGTCGCGTTCAGCGTCGCTCCGTCCGGTTCGGACTCGTCGGGAAGCGTGGCGAAGGCCGTCGCCGAGGCGATCCGGGTCGTGCGGGAGTCCGGGCTGCCCAATGAGACGAACGCGATGTTCACCTTGATCGAGGGCGAGTGGGACGAGGTGATGGCCGTGGTCAAGCGCGCGACGGAGGTCGTGCAGGCCAGCGCCCCGCGAGTGTCCCTCGTGCTCAAGGCGGACATCCGGCCCGGCTACACCGGGCAGCTCACGGCCAAGGTGCAACGGGTGGAGGAGCACCTTTCCGACACGCCATGATTTCCGCGCTACAGCGGCTCGCGGCGTTGTTCGTCTCCTCGGATGGCCGAACGCTCTACGCCGGCTCGGTGAGTGGATCCGTGCACCGGCGTTCGCTGGGTTAGCGTGTCGGGCGTGGACGCGAGGCAACTGTGGTTGAGGTTCGAGCCTTACCACGACGTCACGTACTTCACGCCCGAATCCCGCGCGGCGACCGACGCGCTGGGCTGCAAGGGCGGGTGGATGGGGTACTTCGGCATGCGCGCGGCACCTTTGGGCGCCGCGTCGCCGGAACTCGTGACGGCCGTTTTCTACAACTTCGCCCCACGCATGGTCGCGCGCGCTCTGCCAGACGCGTGGGCGGTCGCCTCTCCTGAGTCCTATTTGCGTGTGCGTCTATCGGGCGTTGACGGGGCGCTGCGGCGGATGTTGGGCGACATCGACACGCCTGAAATCCGCGAGGCTGCTTCTTTGGCCCGTGAGGCCGCTCTGGCCGTTTGTGTCGCGGGGCGTCCGTTGGCGGCCGCGAACCGTGCGTTGCCATGGCCCGTTGAGCCGCATTTGGCGTTGTGGCATGCGTGCACGATTTTGCGTGAGGCCCGCGGTGATGGCCATGTGGCTGCGTTGGTGGCCCATGGTGTGGGACCGTGCCAAGCGCTTGCGCTCTACGCGCGTGAGCATTCCCTCGATCCGGCATACATGCGTGCCGCGCGTGGTTGGACCGTCGAGGAGTGGGACGCCGTTGCGGACCTGCCCGGTGATCTCGCCGCGGTGGAGCGTGCGACCGATTCGGCCGCTGCTTTGCCGTGGGAGGTGTTGGGTGAAGGTCCGACATCGCGGTTCATCGACCTGATGACACCGCTCGCTCTACGCATCGCTTCGGCCAATGAGGCGATGCGCGTCAACCAGATGGCCCTGGACCCGGTCCGGGAACTAGCCGTGCCAGGATGGAACACGTGACAAGGCCTGATCCTCGCAAGACCGCCGCACTGTCCGCCGCGCTCTCGGGCGCCGTCGATCTCGGTGCCCTGAAGGCGCGTGCCGACGCCGCCCGTCAGGCCGCCGTTGCGCCTCCTGCTTCACCTGGTGCCGACAACGGCACCGCGCCTTGGATCGTGGACGTCACGGAGGCGTCGTTCCAGGCTGTCGTCGAGCAGTCGCTGCAGGTGCCCGTGGTGGTCCTGCTGGGCGCCTCGTACAGCCCCGAGTCGCAGCAGCTGGCTGCCTCGCTGACCCGTTTCGCCTCGGCTTCCGGCGGGTCCTGGATTCTCGCGCGGGTCGATCTGGAGGCCGCGCCTCGGATCGGACAGGCGTTCGGGGTTCAGTCCGTGCCCACCGTGGTGGCTGTCGCCGCTGGTCAGCCCATTGATGCTTTTGCCGGACCGCTGGCCGATGCCGAGTTGTCGGCGTGGATCGCGCGGTTGCTGGACGCGTTGCGGGAGCGGCTGCCGGGGATTCGGGCCGGGGAGGCTCGGGCAGGGGAGGTTCCTGGTGCCCCTGCCGAGGAGTTGATCGAGGATCCTCGGATCGTTGCTGCTGAGGAGGCCTTTGAGCGGGGCGATTACGTTGCTGCTCAGGGGTATTACTCGGAGATTCTGGCCTCTGAGCCTGGGAACGAGTTGGCCAAGGAAGGGTTGGCGCAGGCTCGGTTCGCTGAGCGGGCTGAGGGTGTGGACCCCGCGGTGATCGCCAAGGCCGATGCCGCTTTGGAGGATGTCGAGGCTCAGCTTGCCGCTGCTGACGCTCAGGTGGCGTTGCAGCAGGTTGAGGAGGCTTTTCGGCGGTTGGTCGACACTGTTCGGCGGGTTTACGGGGAGGACCGGGATCGGGTTCGGTCGCATTTGGTCGGGTTGTTCGAGTTGTTCCCGGCTGATGATCCTCGGGTGGCCGCGGCTCGGCGGAATCTGGCTTCTGCGTTGTACTGAGGGTGCGGGGCTCGTTCCGAGTCGCGGCCGTGCGGGTGGTCACCTTGCGAGCGGCGCGTCACGAGCCGCACTGGGAGCGGCAATAGCTTCAGCGCGACTCGTGACGGGGACCCCACCGCCGGGCTCGCTTGCTCAGTTCTGGGGTGCGCTCGGCTTCGCCGTTGCGGACGGCTCGGCTTCGCCTTCGCGTCGTTACGAAGCGGGGACTGCTGCTGCGCTGTCGGTGAAGATTTGGTCCACCGTCGGGCCGTTTGGCGACGGTGCCTGGTTCTTCATGGGCACTCGGCCCTCGGAGCGCATGTCCTCGGACAGGTCGGGATCGCGCGGGGTCGAGATGGCGCCGTTGTCTACGCCCACTACGCACATCGCTACGGACGTGCAGCCGTAGACGGGGCCTTCTGGGCCGTCGTACCAGTGCTGCAGGTAGAAGACGTACTTGCCCTTTGGCAGGGCCGAGGTCGCGTCCGCGATGGTGGTCTCGGGCTGGCGGGAGAACTCCACCACGGCCTTGGAGACGCCGGGCTTGCTCGACTTGTCCACCTGGATCGCCACGTTGGACGTGCGGTGGGCCGGCTTACCGGGGTCGGTGTACTCCTTGCCTTCTGTCACGCCGTTGATGGTGCCGAGTACGACTAGCTGTGATTGGGCGGCTAGTTGTTCGACGGTTTCCGGCTCGTCTGGCATTGAGCCCTGGACGGTGTGTGCGTCCCAGAAACCTGGAGTTGCTGTGGGGGTGGGGGCGGGAGTGGACGAGCACGCGGTGAGCGCCAGTGCGGCGGCGCCCACCAACAACATGGTGCGCATTTGGATCCTCATCAGTAGGCGCCGTTGATGTGGTTCTTGTCGTGCGTGGAGTAGTAGTTGTGGTCCGGGTTGCCGCGCATGCACGAGCGGTTTGGCGTGGTGTACGAGCTGTTCTTGCCCGATGCGTGGCCCAGGCCCACGGTGTGGCCGATTTCGTGGCAGCCGAGGGACTTGTAGTTGCTGTGCGGGAGCTTGTTGTTGATTACCAGCTCGTGCTGGTCGCACTTGGCCGCGTTGACGCGCTTGATGCAGCTTGCCCAGGCGTAGGCGTTTCTGAGGTCTGCCGGTGGGTTCCAGGTGGAGTACACCCACACGTCGACCTTGGTGTTGTACGTGGTGTTCACGCTGGTGGTCATGTCCGTTGGCGCTAGCGAGTTCTTGCGCGCCCAGTCGACGCCGGACTTCTGCGCCGCGCTCAGGTCGTCGTCGAAGAAGAAGCTGTGTGCCTTGTTGTCCGCGTGCGGGCTGAAGCTGTTGGCGGACGCCGTCAAGGGCGCCGCCACCAGCAGAACCAGTGCGGAGATCAGCACGGCGAACGTTCGCTGTTTCCCCATGTCACCAGGTTGTCAGTGGGCGCTGACAGATTGGTGACACCGAGCGTTACTTCGGCACCCGACGATCTTCGCCTGAACGGGTGACATAGCCTGGCGCCGGCAGATCCAGTTGAGACGGACAGGGGGAACGATGGGCACCGGATTCCACGCCGAACCAGAGGGTTTGAAGCACACGGCGACGCACGACATCGGCAAGCTCATCGACCACACGCACTCCTCCCGCGGCAAGATCGCGCAGACCGAGCAGCTCGACGGGCAGGCGTTTGCCGGGGACGTCGAGGTCTACGAGGCGCACAACGAGTGGTACGGCGCGCGGTCGATGCTTCTGAGTGTGTTCTCCAGGAACGAGGAGAACCTCGACCTGGCGCAGAAGGCCCTCATCGAGGTCGCCGAGCGGTACATCGCCGCGGACACGGAGAACCAGCGGGCGTTCGGGGGGATCCTGTCGTGAGCTGGGCCAACGACATGCAGAAGCACGCCGACTACTTCTGCCGGAAGTTCGACGAGCAGGAGGACTGGTTCTTTCCGGACCACCTGGAGAAGAACGCCAGCTACCCGACGGCGAAGGAGGACGTTCAGCTCCTCTTCGCCAAGTTCGGGCGGTTCATCGACGTCGACGTGGCGCTCGCGGGTGTGCGCGAGGAGATCTCGTTGCTGTCCAAGGCGGCGGACGACATCGACCAGGACTTCTGCGAGGGCGTGCTCAACGACATCGACCTCTACCTGGAGAACTGGGAGGGCGACGCCGCCGACGGCTTCCGCTCGTACCTGCGCGGCCAGCCGAGCATCGAGGGCGCGCTCGCTCGTAAGCGGGACGTCGTCCGTGCCGCGAAGTACGCGATGCAGGCCTACGAGAAGGCGATCACGAGCTTCCGCGACGACGTGCTGTCCTTCGTCGAGGCCGGCCAGAAGGGTGTCCAGGCCGGTGAGATCAGGGACGCCAAGATCATGATCACGCTCGCGTCCGCCGCGGTGTCGATCGGGGTCGCGGCCGCTACCGCCGGTACCGGTGCGGCGTTCATCGCCACGTTGGCGGTGGGTGACGCGTTGCAGACCGGTGCGGCCGGCGTGAACTCGACCGTGCTCGACGCGAGCAGCACCGAGGAGGTCATCGGCACGCTTGCGGTCAAGGGCGAGCCCATCCTCGAGACCGGCCGGCGGCAGCTGGAGAAGGTTCGCATGGGCTTTCGCGCGGTGGGCGAGAGCATGGCCGGCGCCGGCATGCCCGAGGTCAACCCGCCGCGGCCGCGCCTGGTCACCGACGACGAGTTCAATCCTGACGACTTCCACCAGGACGGCCGCAAGCCGTCGGGCCGGATCAGCCACGACGACCTGGTGAAGGAGCCGAAACAAGCGGACAGCGGTCCCGCCCGGCCGGGCCTGTGACGGAGGACGCGGAGGCGCGCGCGGCACGGCTGCGCGCCCAGTCCGAGGAGGGCGTGGCGACGGCCGACCGCCGGCAGAACGCGCGCGAGTGGGCCGAGAAGCAGGTCGCCGCCGTTCGTGGCACCGCGCAGTCCGAACACGGTGACGTGAGCGCCACCGTCGACCACTCCGGCCTGCTCCTGCGGCTCGAACTGTCACCCCTCACCAAGCAGGCCAAGCACGACGACCTGGCGCACGCGATCACCGCTGTCGTGCGTCAGGCGACGGCCGACGCGCGGAACCAGGTGCGTGAGGTGTACGTGCGGCTGCAGAACGAGGGAGTGATCCGGGCGCTGCCGCCGTTCCTGCTGCCCGCACCCGAGACCGCAGCGGTGACGCTGGCATTGCCCGTGCGCGGCAACTCGCCGTCGAAACGGACCGGTGATCACGCCGAAGAGGGACCACCGGAGAGCTGGCTCAAGGAAGAACCCTGGTGAACCAGGTGCCTGACTTGCCGCCGAGATCGGCCGGTGAGGCAGGGCCGGCCGGGACGAACCCGGCCTTGGTCAACACCTTCCGGGACGCGGCGTTGTCGTGGGAGGTGGCCGCCAGCAACGTGCGCAGGCCGTGCTTCGCGGTCGCGATCCGGCACAGCTCCTGGACGGTCGCCGTCGCCACGCCCTGGCCGGCGACCTCCTCCGCGACCCGGTAGCCGAGTCTGGCGGTGCCGTCCTCCAGGTCGTACAGGTTGAACCTGCCGAGCACCGAACCGTCCTCGGCGACGAGCACGTAGAAGGCGCAGTCGCCGACCTCCTGCTCGGCCAGCAAGGCGTGGTACCCGTCGGTGAACCGGTCGAAGAAGTCGTCGCCGCGGTCGGGGATCGAGGCGGCGAAGTAGTCGCGGTTCGCCAGTTCGAAGGCCAGCACCGCGGAGGCGTGGCCGGCGTGCAGCCGGGTCAGCTCGGGCATTGCCGAATTCTCCTCAGGGGAGGGCTAGGGGCGGCGGCGTTCCAAAAGGACGGTGTCGCGCCATTCGCCGTGGTGCTGGGCGATTCGCTCACGCACGCCCACCGTTCGGAACCCCGCCTTGTGGTGCAGCGCGATGCTGGCCCGGTTCTCCGGGAAGATCACCGCCTGCAGGGTCCACAGGTCGTCCGCGTCGGCGGCCGAAACCTGGTGGTGCAGCAGGGTTTTCCCGACACCTCGGCCCTGGTGCGACTCGCTGACGTAGATCGACGTCTCGACCACTCCGGCGTAGCACTCGCGAGCCGAGACCGGGGTGGCGGCGGCCCAGCCCGCTGTCTGGCCGTCCACCTCGGCGATCCAGCGGTGGTCCGGGAGCCACTTGGATTCGAGGCTGCGGCGGGAGGGGACCTCGGTTGCGAACGTGGCGTTGCCAGAGGCGATGCCTTCACCGTAGATGCGGCGGACGTCCGGCCAGTCGGCGGCGGTCATCGGGCGCATCGTCACGCCGGGGACCGGGCGGACCGAGCCGGTGGTCAGGGCGCCCATCACCGCGTCCGCGGCCTGGGGGAGGCCCGCGCAACAGGCCGGGTTGACCGTGACGAGGGTGGCGGTGCCCTCGCGCTGGACGTGGACGAAGCCGACCTCCGCCAGTTTGCGGACGTGGTGCGAGCAGGTGGACTGACTCACGCCGAGCAGGGTCGTCAACTCGCCGACGGTCACCGCGCCCGGTGCTGAGGCCACGTGGTGGAGCAGCCGGACGCGGGTGGGGTCGGACAGCGTCGCGAACCAACTGGCGTAGGTCGCGGCTTCGTCAGTTAGCACGAAGCAAGTATCGACATTGGTCGATGGAGGATCAAATCGAATACTTCTTCACGCAGAGCGAGGAGCCGCGGAAGAAGCCGTCGCCGAACGCCTCCACGCGGGCGAAGCCGGAGGGGACCGCTTTGCCGTTCACGTCGGCGGCGATGAGGCTGTCGTCGGCCAGCAGCTCCGCCACGGCCTCGTCCAGGTCGCCGGGGGACAGCCGCAGGCCCGCCGCCGGGTCCGGGCGGTTGGTGAGGCCCGCCCAGGCGCCCGTCAGGCAGGCGGTGCGCTGGCCGGCCGCCTCGTCGTCCAGCTTGAAGCCGGTCGCGTGCTGGATGGAGAGGGAGAAGCGGGAGGCGATGACGGCGAACGCCGCGAAGTCGCCGATGCCGCCCTTGGAGCCCTTCTTCGGGGGCGTGCCGATCTTGACCAGGTTCGGCAGGTCCAGCTGCACCTGGTTGAGCGCGGGGCAGTAGGAGGCAGGGGACGTGGTCTGGGCGTCGTTGCACGGCTTGATGCCGCCCTGGTCGAACGCGGGGAAGGCCGCGCCGCTCGACTTGTAGGCGTCGCGCAGTGACTCCTCCAGGGCCTTGAGGTATTTGTCCTCACTGATCTTGGCGTTGCCGCGCCCCTGACCCTGGTCCTTGTCGGACAGGTCGAACGGACGCTCGGTGATGCGCTTGGCGATCTCGGCCTCGTTGATCTCGGCGCAGCGGGCGGCGCCACGGGTGAAGCCGAACTGGAAGGACGAGACGCGGTCGAACGCGCTGCCGTGGGCGCCCTGCTTCTCGAAGGACGTGCCGGCCGCGTCACGGATGAAGAACATCGTCTGCAGGACCTGGTTGAGGCCCTCGCCGGTGGACAGTTCGAAGTGCTTCGACTTGTTCTCGGCGATCCAGCGCATGAAGACGCCGGTGTAGCAGTCGGCCTGCTGTTCCTTGACGATCGACGGGGTGTTGGCGCCGATGTTCGAGGCCGGGCCGAGCTTGTACTGGACGGCGTGGCCCATCTCGTGGGCGAGGACCGTCACGACGGCCATCGGGCCGAAGGAGTCCTTCAGCATCGGGAGCAGTTCGCCGCGATCCCAGGTGATGCTGTCGTCGAGCGCGCAGTAGAACGCGTTGGCGACACCGGTGGTGTTGAGCTTGCACACCTCGACGCCCTTGCCGTTGGAGTCGTAGGAGATGAAGCGCTTGACCGGCTCGAAGTTCTTCCCGGCGAAGGACTGCGGGATCTCGGCCTTCCAGAACTCCTGCACGTCGGCGAGGGTGTTGATGGCCAGCTGGTCCATCTCGCCGCCGTCGCCGTTCTCCACGCTCAGGTCCGCGCCCGGCACGCCCGCTCTGGGGCCGGACGGGCCGTTGGAGATCTCCAGGCCCGCGACCTTCGTGGGGTCGGGACGTTCGCCCTTCGGTTCACCCTCGACCACGGACGCACAGGCGGTCAGGGCTGCGGTCGCGACCAGCGCGACGGCGATTCGTCCGATCCCCATGAGGGCGAACCCTACTAAGCGCGGTTCTGGGCCGTTCGGCAAGTACCAGGGGCCAAACGTGAAAACCTCTCACCCTCAGGGGTGATTTCAAGACTGCGGGGACTCGTTTTCGTTGTATCACCGATGTTTCGGAGCGCACAGTCCCACCCTGCAAGCCTTCGGTGTGGAAGGAGTTTGGCGGTATGGGTAGAACGCGCTGGGCACGGTTCGTCGGGGTGCTCGGTATGGGTGCCGTGGGCGCGGGTGTGCTCCTCTTCGGCATGTCCCAGGGAGCGCTGGCCGCATCGTTCGCGGTGTCCGGCACGAGCTTCAAGGTGGGCTCGTCGAACTTGGAGGGCCAGGGGTTCGTCCAGTTCGGTGGTATTGACGCGAACGTGAACGGCCAGCCGCACGTTGTCGCGGTCAGCGGTTTCAAGACCGCGACGCTCGACAAGTTCTGCCAGTCGGTGTTCGTGCCCGGCATGCCGATCGTCGGTGACGTGACGTTGCGCATCACCGCGGCGGACGTCGACGGCATGTCGGCGGACAACCTGGTCGTCGGTCTGACCGACCTCAACGGTGATCTCGTGCTCGAGAACCCCGAGATCGGCATCGACGCGAGCAAGGTGAACAAGGGACCGGCCAACCTCAAGGGTCTGCCGGGTTCGTTCGGTCTGCAGGCTGACACGGCGAAGATCGCCAACCTGCAGCAGACGGCCTGGTCCACGACGGCTCAGACCATCAGGTTCAAGGGCATGAGCCTGACCATTCGCACGGGGAAGCAAGAGTGCTTCTGAGGGCCTGGCGCGCCTTCACCGCATGGCGACGTGGCCGGCCCTTCTGGGCCGGCCTGTTCGTGGCCGGAGGCGCTTTGATCATTCTGGTTCCGCCGTACGCCAACCTGAAGCTCGGCGACATGGTCGTTTCGATCCAGACGCTCGGCGGTGTGTCCGCCCTGCTGATCGGCTCGTTGCTGGCCGTCTGCGCGGTGTCGTTGTGGGTGGCGCCCAAGTTCCGGCTCGCGGCGGGCATCGTCACGGTGCTGCTGTCGCTGGTCGCGCTCGTGGTGACCAACCTCGGCGGGTTCCTCGTCGGCACCATCCTGAGTCTCCTCGGCGGAGCGCTCGCGGTGGCGTGGACGGACGTGGCCAAGGAGCCGAAGAAGGCGAAGCGCGGACACGGCGCGGAACCCGAGCAGGAATCCGGTTCGAGCTCCGAGCCGGGCCCTGAGCAGACCCAGAGGGTTCAACCCACATGATGCGAACACAGCCGATGGCCGCGGTCGCCATGGTCGCGGTTCTGGCGCTGCAACCGCCGTCGAGCCCCGAGCCGGAGCCCCCGGCGAGCAGCAGCTCACCGGCTCCGACGACGAGTTCCGAGCCGCCACCTGTGTCGAGCACCAGCGCCACTCCGCCGCCGGCGTCCTCATCCGTGCCGACGCCTCCGTCGAGCACGGAGCCGCCTTCGACGACGCCGGCGCCCCCGCCACCGGCCCCTGCCCCGGTGGCGGCGGGAGGGCGGGAGTGGACCCTGACGGCGTCCAGGCTGGAACTCGGCGGCCTGAACTTCGTCGGGGTCGTCGACTCGGTGGTGAACGGCAAGGTCCTCAAGGTCCTGAAGTTCACGACGAGCGACATGAAGATCAAGGACCTGGTGCAGACGGCCGACGCCTCGCCGGGGTACAAGATCGTCACCGCGGCGCGCGCCGGCAGCACCTCCACGGTGAACCGGACGAAGCTCCCCGGCCAGCCGCAACCGCCGCCGCTGATCGAGCTGTTCACGGTGCAGCTCAAGGGCAACCTGGACATCCTCGGCATCAAGATCCCGGTCGACTACACGGCCGCCCACCCGCCGCCCCTGAACGTGCCGTTCGCGACGTTCACCGAGGTCACGGTGCGCAACACGGATCTGATCGGTGGCAACCTGACGATTCCGGGCGCGCGGATCTCCGTCGTGGCAGACCAGGCGCCGGTCAACAGACGCTGAAGCCCGCACAAGCCATGAGGCTGTGCGGGCTTCCGCTTGTCCGGATCAGGTCAGAGCCCGCACTTCTTCGGGCCCTCGAACACGCCCTCCCGGAACCGGGCCACCCGCTCGAACCCGGGATCCACCGCGTCCTCGCCCTTCGAGTCACGGGCCGCGTAGTCGAAGCGCAGCAGCACGGTCACGGCCTCGTCGAAGTCACCCGGCGAGAGTCCGAACCCGTCCTGACGCTGGAACACCGCGCCCGTGTACGCGCCGGCCAGGCACAGGGCGGCCGCGGAGGCCTTCTCACCCTCGGTCGGCTTGCCCTGCGCGGCGAGCTCGGCCATGGCGTACCTGGTCGCGATCAACGTGCCGGTCGCGTAGTCACCGAGTTCTTTGTGCAGGAGCGGTAGCTCGTCCTTGATGTCGATCTTGATCGTCTTGTCCGACGGGCAGTACGCGACCGGACCCTGGTCGCCGGAGCAGGTCGGTTCGGTCTGCGCGGCCTCGGCCTTCGGCGACGGCCAGGTCTTGCCGGACGCCGTGGCCAGGCCCTTGAAGTAACCGTCGAGGTCCGGCGTCACCGACTCGAGCATCTCCGAGAACTGCAGGTTGCCGCCGCTCGCGCGGTCCTTGATCGTGGTGAACGCGCGCTGCGTGAACTGGCGGTTCTGCACCGACATCTGAGCGCAGAACTTGGTGCCCTGCTCGTAGCCGTCCTGGAACGCCGCCACGCGGTCGAACGCGCTGCCGTGCGCCTGCTCGTCTTCCGGGGACGTGCCGACCGGGTCGCGGAACGTGATCAGCGCGCCCAGGGCCTTGTCCAGGGCGTCCGTGCCGATGTCGAGGCGCCCGGACTTGCCGTCGGTGACGTTGCGGACGAACGAGCCCGCGAAGCAGTCGGCCTGGGCCTCGGTGAGGATCGTCGGGTACTTCTCCGGTTCGCGGCGCTCGGCCTCCGGCGTGATGCCCATCCGGTTCTGCACCGCGTGGCCGATCTCGTGCGCCAGCACCACGACCACCGCGGCCTCGCCGAAGCGGTCCTGCAGCACCGGCAGCAGCGACGCGCGGTCCCAGGCGATCGCGTCGGCGGCCGGGCAGTAGAACGCGTTGCCCTCCACGTCCGCGGCCTTCTGCGTGCACGGCGGGGGCTTCGCGGTGGCGTCCGCGGTGTCGACGGAGTAGTAACCGCCGCTCAGCGGCTTCCACGGCTTGTTGAACGTCTGCTGGAACGACGCCTGCCAGAACGCGTCGATGTCCGTGAGCGCGGTCGCCGCCAGCTTGTCGATCGGGCCGTTGTCCGAGCCGCGCACCTGGACGGTCTCGGTGGAGGCCTCCTTCTTCACCACCTTGGCGGCACGCGGGCGCCCGGGAATCTGGGCGGTGCAGCCCACCGCGAGCAGGGCGGTGGCGACGATCAGCGCGATGCTCCGGTGCCGCATGGACCCATTGTGCCTGCCGGTCGGCTCGAGGGGCGTCCTACTCGTCGAACTCAGGCGCATACAGAAGCCAACGTGTGGCGAGCTGATCAGGTTCACCGGGCCGGAGTCCGCCGACCGACTTACATTTCCATCTGTGCGCGAATTGCTGTTCGCGGCGTTGCTCCTTCTCGGCCCTCCCACCGGGGCCGATCCGACGATGCCCGGTTGCGTCGGGGGCATCGCGCCGGACCCGCGCCATGGCGCGATCACCGGCCCCGGCACCGTCTACCGCACCCTCGACGCGGTTCCCGGCGGCGTCTACGACCTGTCCGTGTGGGCGGGCAGCCTGAAACCGGGGCCGACGACCGCGACCGGGCTGCAGTTCGTCGACGGCGCCGGCGTCCAGACCGGGCGGACCTACGCCCGCTGGCCACGGCAGACACAACCGAAGCGGTACAACAGCTACGGCATGATCGCGCCGCCGAACGCCGCCGCGGTGCGGTTCTTCGCGACCACGACCACGGAGATCCACTGGGACTGCGTGTTCCTCCGGGTGTCCGCCTACGAGGTCGGCCTCGAAGCGGCCCAGACCACCCTGAAGGTCACCGTCACCAACACCGGCAGCGAACCGCTGACCAGCCTGAAGCTCACCGTCACCGGGTGCGCGGACTTCCCGCCGTTCGACCTGAAAGACCAGGTCGTCCACACCTGTCCGGGCAGCCCACCGGCCACCGCGACGGTGTCCGGCGCGCTCTACTGGAACGGAGCGCTGCCGGACAGGTCAGAGCGCGTCGGCCTCGGTGACGGGCTCCGGAACCAGCCACAGCACACCGGCCGGCGGTAGCTGCAACAACGCCGAGTGCGGACGCCCGTGCCACGGCCTGGCCTCGGTCTCCACGCCACCGAGGTTGCCCACACCGGAACCGCCGTAGTGCGCGGCGTCGGTGTTCACGAGCTCCTTCCACCGACCGGCGGACGGCAGACCGACGCGGTAGTCGTGGTGCGGCATCCCGGCGAAGTTCGCCACGCACACCAGCTGCGACCCGTCCTCACCGATCCGCAGGAACGACAGCACGTTGCCACCGGAGTCGTTCGCGTCGATCCACTGGAAGCCCTCGGGCGTCACGTCGTGCGAGAACAACGCCGCCGCCGTCTTGTACACCGAGTTCAGGTCGCGCATCAGCTTCTGGATGCCCTGGTGCAACGGTTCCTGCTCGACGAGGTGCCAGTCGAGCGATCGGGACTCCGACCACTCCTGCCGCTGCCCGAACTCGCCACCCATGAACAGCAGCTGCTTGCCCGGATGGGCCCACATGAACGCCAGCAGCGACCGCACGCCCGCGGCCTTGTTCCAGTCGTCGCCCGGCATCCGGCCCCACAGCGAGCCCTTGCCGTGCACCACCTCGTCGTGCGAGAGCGGCAGCACGAAGTTCTCACTCCACGCGTACACCAGCGAGAACGTCATCTCGTTGTGGTGGAACGACCGGTGGATCGGCTCACGCGACAGGTAGTGCAGCGTGTCGTGCATCCAGCCCATGTTCCACTTGAACCCGAACCCGAGCCCGCCCAGGTGCGTCGGCCGCGTCACGCCCGGCCACGCGGTGGACTCCTCGGCGATCATCACGACACCGGGGTGCCGCCGGTACACGGTCGCGTTCAGCTCCTGCAGGAACCGCACCGCGTCGAGGTTCTCCCGGCCGCCGTACTCGTTCGGCAGCCACTGGCCCTCGGGCCGCGAGTAGTCGAGGTAGAGCATCGAGGCGACGGCGTCCACCCGCAGACCGTCGAGGTGGAACTCCTCGATCCAGTACAGCGCGTTCGCCACCAGGAAGTTGCGCACCTCGTTGCGCCCGAAGTCGAAGACGTACGTGCCCCAGTCGAGCTGCTCACCGCGGCGCGGGTCGGCGTGCTCGTACAGCGCGGTGCCGTCGAACTTCGCGAGCGCCCAGGCGTCCTTCGGGAAGTGCGCGGGCACCCAGTCGACCAGCACGCCGATGCCGCGCTGGTGCAACGTGTCCACGAAGTACCGGAAGTCGTCCGGCGACCCGAACCGCGACGTCGGCGCGTAGTACGAGGTGACCTGGTAGCCCCACGAACCGCCGAACGGGTGCTCGGCGACGGGCAGCATCTCGACGTGCGTGAAGCCCATGTCCTCGCAGTAGTCCGCGAGCTCGGTCGCGAGCTCCCGGTAGCCGAGACCGGGCTTCCACGAGCCGAGATGCACCTCGTAGATCGACATCGGCGCGTTCGCCCACTGCGTGGCCTCGCGCCGGGCCTCCCACTCCGCGTCCTGCCACTGGTACTCGGACCGCGTGACGACCGAGGCGGTCTGCGGCGGGACCTCCGTGGCGAACGCCATCGGGTCGGCCTTCTCGTGCCACACGCCGTCCTGGCCGAGGATGCGGAACTTGTACCGCGAACCCACCACGACGTTCGGCAGGAACACTTCCCACACACCGCTGGAACCCATGGAGCGCAACGGGTTCGCGCGTCCGTCCCAGCCGTCGAAGTCACCCGTCACGCGCACGCCGCGCGCGTTCGGCGCCCACACCGCGAACGAGACACCGGTGATGTCACCGGAAGCCGTTTCGTAGCAACGGACATGCGCGCCGAGCACGTCCCACAGCCGTTCGTGCCGGCCCTCACCGATGAGGTGCAGGTCCAGCTCGCCCACGGTAGGCAGCCACCGGTACGGGTCGTCGACCTCGACCGCGGGGCCGCCGTTGTACGTGACCAGCAACCGGTAGTCGCCGGGCGCCTCCGGCAGTTCGCCCTCGAAGAGCGCGTCGGCGATGCGTGGCAGCTCGACCTGCTTGTCGCCCCACGCCACCGCGACCGAGGTCGCGCCGGGCCGCAGGGCCCGCGCGATCACCTGGTCGCCGACGGTGTGCACACCCAGCACCGAGTGCGGGTCGTGGTGCGCACCTGACAGGAGTCGGTCCAGGTCGGCCTTCACGGCTTAGTCTCCTCCAGAAGTCATCCGGGCGATCGACGACAGCGGAACCGTCAACCACTCCGGCCTGTTGGCGTGCTCGTAAGCGACCTCGTAGACCGCCTTGTCCAGCTCGAACGCGCGCAGCAGGTGCGCGTTGTCCCGCGGATCGGCCGCCACCTCGGCGTACCCGTCGCAGAACGCCGCCCGGTTGCGCTTCGTCCACTCCATCGCCCGGTAGGCGAGCTGGTCGTCGTCGGGCTGGCCGATCAGCAGCTGCCGGGCCGCGTAGTCGAACGACCTCAGCATCCCCGCCACGTCCCGCAACGGCGACTTCAGCGCGTTGCGTTCGGCGACGCCCGCCGCCGGCTCGCCCTCGAAGTCGATCAGCAGCCAGCCGTGCACCGTGCGCAGCACCTGGCCCAGGTGCAGGTCGCCGTGGATGTGCTGGATCGGGATCTTCCCGATGTGCAGCCGGGCCTCCTCGAACGTGGCGCGCACCGGCTCCTCGTAGCGGGCCAGTTCCGGCACGGCCTCCAGCACGGTGTCCAGGCGGCGCTGCATGCCCGCGATGGCGTGCGAGATCGCGTCCTCGTCCGCCAGCCGCGTGCCGAGTGCCTCGGCGAGGTCCGCGTGCACCTTCGCCACGGCGTGCCCGAGGCGGCAGGCCTCGCCGGCGAAGTCGCCGCCGACCTCGTCCGCGTGCAGGTCGGCCTCGGCCATCAGGTCACGCACCGAGGTCTTGGCCATGTCCCAGCCCTCGACCGCGTCCGGCAGGAACTCCTGCAGCATCGCGAGCGTGACCTGGTCGCCGTCCAGCTCGGTCGAGATCGACCCGAGCGGCAGCGCGATGTGCTCGCAGCCGACGGACCGCAACGCCCGGTGCATCACCAGGTCGCGGTTCTCGCCGCGGGCGAGCTTGCGGAAGATCTTCAGGATGTACTGCTGGCCGTAGATCAGCGACGTGTTGGACTGCTCGACGCCGATCGGCCTGCCGCGCAACGTCGTGCGCAGCTCGACACCCTGCTCGTGCGCGAACGTGATGTCGCCGACGCGTTCGCCGGTGGCGATCTTGGTCAGCAGTAAGCCGTTGCGTTCCGGATCCGCGGTGGCGTCGAAGCCCTCGGAATGTTCGCTGAGGAGCAGTTGGTACTCCTCGGTGCGGCCGGGCTGCTCGACGTCGACGATCACGTGCACCAGATCGTCGGACAGCGGTGTCGTCCGCAGTGGACGGACGGCGTTGATCGGGCGGTCCTTGCCGCCGAACCAGCGCAGCGTGGGCAGCACGTCGGGCAGGGTGGTGACCAGCTTGTCGGTGAGCTCGTCGGGGTCGATCACGCGCGATTCACCTCTTCTCGCCGTCGTCGCCCGCCTCTACCAGCTGGAACCAGTAGAAACCGTGACCAGGAAGGGTCAGCAGGTAGGGGAGTTCCCCGATCGCGGGGAATTTGACACCTCCGGTGAGCTCCATGGGCGCGTAGTCGCGGTGCTCGGAGAGGTCCAGCTCGACGGGTTGAGGGAAGCGGGACAGGTTGTTCACGCAGAGCACGATGTCCTCGCGGCCGTCGGGACGCTTCCACTGCCGCTTGTACGCGAGCACGCTCGGGTTCGAGCCACCGAGCTCGGTGAAGTCGCCCTCGGCGAACGCGTGGTGCTGCTTGCGCACCTCGATCATGTGCCGGGTCCAGTTGAGCAACGACGTCGAGCTGTTCAGCTGCGCCTCGACGTTCAGGCCCTGGTAGCCGTACACCGGGTCCATGATCACCGGCAGGTAGATCCGGCCGGGGTCGCAGGAGGAGAACCCCGCGTTGCGGTCCGGGGTCCACTGCATCGGCGTGCGCACGGCGTCCCGGTCGGCGAGCCAGATGTTGTCGCCCATGCCGATCTCGTCGCCGTAGTAAAGGACCGGTGAGCCGGGCAGCGACAGCAGCAGCGCGGTGAACAGCTCGTGCTGGTTGCGGTCGTTCTCCAGCAGCGGGGCGAGCCGTCGGCGGATGCCGATGTTCGCCTTCATCCGCGGGTCCTTCGCGTACTCCGCGTACATGTAGTCGCGTTCCTCGTCGCTGACCATTTCGAGCGTGAGCTCGTCGTGGTTGCGCAGGAAGATGCCCCACTGGGCGTTCTCCGGGATCGACGGCGTCTGCGCCAGGATCTCCGAGATCGGGAACCGCGACTCGCGCCGCACCGCCATGAAGATGCGCGGCATCAGCGGGAAGTGGAACGCCATGTGGCACTCGTCGCCGCCGATCGCCGGGTCGCCGAAGTACTCGACCACGTCCGACGGCCACTGGTTCGCCTCGGCGAGCAGCACCCGGCCGGGGAACTCGTCGTCGACGACCTTGCGGCACTTCTTCAGGAACTCGTGCGTGCGCGGCAGGTTCTCGCAGATCGTGCCTTCCTCTTCGAAGAGGTACGGCACGGCGTCGAGACGGAACCCGTCGATGCCGAGGTCGAGCCAGAACCGCAGGATGTCGAGCATCGCCTCCTGCACTTCCGGGTTCTCGTAGTTGAGGTCCGGCTGGTGACTGAAGAAGCGGTGCCAGAAGAACTGCCCGCGCACCGGGTCGTACGTCCAGTTCGACGTCTCCGTGTCGACGAAGATGATCCGCGCGTCGCTGTAGCGCGAGTCGTCGTCGCTCCACACGTAGTAGTCGCCGTACGGGCCGTCCGGGTTCTGCCGCGACTCCTGGAACCACGGGTGCGCGTCGCTGGTGTGGTTGAGCACCAGGTCGGTGATCACCCGGATCCCGCGCCGGTGCGCCTCCTCCAGCAGGTACACGAAGTCCTCGACGGTGCCGAACTCCGGCAGCACCGCGCGGAAGTCGCTGATGTCGTACCCGCCGTCGCGCAACGGAGAGGCGTAGAACGGCGGCAGCCAGAGGCAGTCGACGCCGAGCCACTCCAGGTAGTCGAGGCGGGAGGCGAGTCCTCTGAGGTCGCCGGTGCCGTCGCCGTTGGAGTCGCTGAACGCGCGGACCAGGACCTCGTAGAAGACAGCGCCCTTGAACCAGCTCGGGTTCGCCGACGCCGGCCTGGCTGACTTGAAGTCCTCGGACTGCGGCTCGACCAGCATTCCCTGATCGTCCATGGCTTCACCGGTGTGCGGAACGCCTTCCAGCCCCAGCGCCGCATCGGGACGGGTGTCTTCGTTCATGATCTCCCACCTCGTCGGGGGTTTCTCCATGAACGGCGCTTTCATGGACCTGAGGTCCACAAAAGAGCCGTTCATGGATTTAGCTGAAGCGGCGCTGCAGGCTCACGACGTGCGCGGTGGCACGCCACGGCTCGAGCCGGACGTAGTTGGCCTGGCCCCAGTCCCAGGTTTCGCCGGTGACTTCGTCGTGCGCGATCACGCGCTCGTGCCAGTCGAACCCGAGCTCGGGCAGGTCCAGGTACAACGTCCCCTCCTGCCCGTTGTGCGGGTCGAGGCTGACGACGACCACGACCGTGTCGCCCGTCTCCGGGTCACGCTTGGAGAAGGCGACCAACGCGTCGTTCTCGATGTGCTGGAACTTCAGCGTGCGCATCTGCTGGAGCGCCGGATGCGCTTTGCGGATGTGGTTCAGCTTGCGCAGCCACGGTTCGAGACTTCGCCCGTCCGCCAGAGCGCGGGCGAAGTCGCGGGGCCGCAGCTGGTACTTCTCGGAGTTGAGGTACTCCTCGCTGCCGGGCTTCACGGCCTCGTGCTCGAACAGCTCGTAGCCGCTGTACACGCCCCACGTGGGGGAGAGCGTCGCCGCGAGTGCCGCGCGGAGCCCGAACATGCCGGGACCGCCGTGCTGCAGCGACTCGTGCAGGATGTCCGGCGTGTTGACGAAGAGGTTCGGCCGCGCCTCGTCCCAGTGGTCGCGCAGGTCCTCGCCGAACTCGATCAGCTCCTGCTTGCTCGTCCGCCACGTGAAGTACGTGTAGGACTGCGTGAAGCCGAGCTTGGCCAGGCCGTAGAGCCGGGCCGGCCGGGTGAAGGCCTCGGACAGGAACAGCGTGTCCGGGTAGACCTCCTTGACCTTCCAGATCAGCCACTGCCAGAAGTCCGGCGGCTTAGTGTGCGGGTTGTCGACCCGGAAGATCCGCACCCCGTGCTCGGCCCAGTAGAGGACCACGCGCAGCACCTCGTGGTAGAGGCCCTGCGGGTCGAGGTCGAAGTTGATCGGGTAGATGTCCTGGTACTTCTTGGGCGGGTTCTCCGCGTACGCGATCGTGCCGTCGGGCCGGGTGGTGAACCACTCCGGGTGCTTGAGCACCCACGGGTGGTCCGGCGCGCACTGCAGGGCGAAGTCGAGCGCCACTTCGAGGCCGAGCTCGTGGGCCCGCTCGACGAGCGCGTCGAAGTCCTCGATCGTGCCGAGCTCCGGCGCGATGGCGTCGTGCCCGCCCTCGTCCGCGCCGATGGCCCACGGCGAACCGCAGTCCTCCGGGCTCGCGACGAGAGTGTTGTTGGGGCCCTTCCGGTTCACGCGGCCCACCGGGTGGATCGGCGGGAAGTAGACGACGTCGAAGCCCATCGCCGCGACCCGGTCGAGCTCCTTGGCCGCGGTGGCGAACGTGCCGTGCACCGCCTGGCCGGTCTCGTCGATCCCGCCGGTGCTGCGCGGGAAGAACTCGTACCAGGAACCGAATGCGGCCTTCTTGCGGTCGCACCAGATCTTGTGGGTCTTGCCCTTGGTGATCAGCTCGCGCACGGGGTGCTCGAACATGATCTTCTGGACGTCGTCGGCGAACGCCGGCGCGACGCGTTCGTTCAGCGGCCGGTCCTCGTCGCGGAGTGCTTGCGCCGCAGACGTGAGGAGTGCTCGCTCCTGCCTTCGATCGGGTCGCCTTGCCACCCGATCGAGTAGCAGCGCGCCCAGTTCAAGATCGTTTGCGAGATCACCGGGGCCCTGCCCGGCCGCGATCTTCACCTCAACGGCGTGGTTCCAGGTGCCCCAGGGGTCACTCCACGCATCGATCCGGAACGTCCACGCGCCTTCCGCGTCCGGAACGATGGTCGCGCCCCACCGGTCGAGGCCGATTCCGACCTCGTGCATTCTCGTCTGCCTGGCGACTCGGTCCTTCGGTCCGCGCCACGTGACTGTCGCCGCGAGTTTGTCGTGACCCTCGCGCCACACTGTGGCTGCCACCGGAATGTGTTCTCCCACAACGGCTTTGGCTGGATACCTACCAGCCGACACCACCGGGGATACGTCGTCGATACCGAGTCGTCCACTCATCCGGCAGCGCCCTTCGCCGTGTCGCTCCGCGTCGCTCGCAATCCTGCCTTGCTCGATCAAGCGGCCTGTCAGCGGGTTACCCCATCCAGGTCCGTACCCATCTGATGTCGATCGCACACCTTGAGCCGCTCGTGTGTCCAGAGCCACTCGCCATCACATGACCACTTCACGTCCTCTCTCCAGTGGACCGTTCCCAGGTAACTCACATCGTTACGAAGGGGCTACAGGTAGCCTCCCGCGCGTGAACAAGCTTGGCGACCGCTACGTCCTGCTCGACCAGCTCGGTGCCGGTGCGATGGGCGTCGTGTGGCGTGCGCGCGACGAGCTCCTGCACCGGGACGTCGCGGTCAAGCAGATGCTGTTGAACGACGTTCAGCCGCACGAGGCCCACGAGGCCGTTCAACGCGCGATGAGGGAAGGGCGCATCGCCGCGCGCCTGCAGCACCCGAACGCGATCGCCGTGTACGACGTCGTGGTCGAGGACGGCAAGCCGTGTCTGGTCATGGAGTACCTGCCGTCCAAGAACCTCTCCGCGATCCTGAGTGAGCGCGGTCCGATGCCTCCACAGGAGGCCGCCCGGATCGGCTCCCTGGCTGCGGGTGCGCTGGCCGCCGCCCACGACGCGGGCATCGTGCACCGCGACATCAAGCCCGGCAACGTCCTCATTGGACGTGACGGCGCCGTCAAGATCACCGACTTCGGCATCTCGCGCGCCCTCGGCGACGTCGCGGTGACCAAGACCGGCATGCTCGCCGGCACGCCCGCCTACCTGGCGCCCGAACTGGCCCGCGGCGCCGACCCCGCGCCGGCGTCGGACATGTTCTCGCTCGGCGCGACGATCTACGCGATGACCGAGGGCGAACCGCCGTTCGGCAAGAGCACGAACGACCTGGGCCTGCTCTACAAGGTCGCGCGCGGTGAGACCCGCCCACCGGTGCGCTCGGGCCCGCTGACGGGGTTGCTGGTGCGGATGCTCGCCAACGAGCCGTCGCAACGCCCCACCGCCGCGCAGGCGGCCCAGGAGCTGAAGGCGATCGCGTCCGGCGCCGTCGCCACGGCGACGCGGGTGATCCCGCCGGGCCCGCCGCCCCGCTCCGGCACCGCCGTGATGCCGTCCTCCGGCCCCGGCACCCAGGGCCCGCGCTCGCTGCCGCCGCAGGGCCCGCCCCCGCGCACCCGGCCGCCCGCACCGCTGCCGGAGCCCGAGTACGAACCGGAGCCCGAGCCGAAGAAGAACCGGGGCCTGGCGATCGCCGCCGCGGTCCTCGGCGTGCTGCTGATCGCCGGCATCGCCTACGCGATCGTCCAGAGCAACAAGGCCGACAACAACGCGGACGGCCCCACGACGTCCCAGACCACCCCGGCCGAGACGGTGGTGACGACCACGGAGAAGCCGGTCACGAGCACCCCCGCGGCCACGTCGCAGAAGCCGACGCAGACCAAGACGAGCCAGCCCCCGTCGTCGGCGCCGCCCGCCAGCAAGTTCTCGAAGGCCCAGGTCACCAAGTTCGTGCAGAACCACTACGCGAAGCTGCCGAAGGACGTCGAGGGCGCCCGCGCGGACTGGGACCCGCAGGAGGCCCCGAGCCTGAACTCCGAGAAGGAGTACTGGAGCGCCTACAACAAGGTCGCGATCCAGGGTGCCCCGCTGGTGGTGGCGTCCGACGACGGCACGTTCTCGGTGACGACGGCCCTGCAGCTGACCGAGGCGGAGACGAACAAGACCACCACCGAGGAGCACACGCTCAAGATCTCCGGGAAGGGCGCGGAACTGCTGATCGTCAACGAGAGCAGGGGCTGACGCGCCCGGTTCCGGTATCGGCTGCTCACGGGCGGTTCGCGTCTTGACCGGTTCTGCAAGTCGTTGCAGGTGTGACCGGGAACGTTGTCAGGCCCTCGGGGGTGGCAGGTAAGTTCGCTCGTCATGCGAGCACTTCGCCGGTTCACCGTCCGAGCCAGCCTGCCGGAGCCCCTGTCCGCGCTGAGCACGCTCGCCACCAACCTGCGCTGGACGTGGCATCCGCCCACGCAGGACCTCTTCGCCTCGATCGACCCACGCGTCTGGTCCGAGGTGGGTGGCGACCCGTTGCGCCTGCTCTCCGTCGTGGACGCGGGCAAACTCGAGTCACTCGCGAGAGACGAGCAGTTCCTGCTCAGGCTTCACGCGCTGGCGTCCGACCTGGAGCGTTACGTCCAGGGACCACGCTGGTACCAGCG
>NZ_MUYM01000030.1 GCF_002150765.1 Lentzea kentuckyensis | reverse complement strand
TCCAGGCCGTCAAGCTCCCGAAGTACGAGCCGTGGATGACCGGAACGCTGGTCTATTCGGAGCCGTTCTGGCGGCATGACGCAGTCGGACTCCGCGACCCGGACTAGTGGTGCGTCGCGGCTTAGTTCTGGCNNAGGCCGCGACAACCTACTAGGACGTGTTGCTACGGCTGCTAGCCGGCGACGGCACCCATGATGGCGTTGATGATGCCCTGCTGCGTCACGGTGCGGGCACCTCGGTCGAACAGGCCGAACCCGTACTGGCCGTTGTAGCCGTTGTCCCAGTAAACGGTGGCCGCGCCATATTTCTTCGAAGTGGTCACGACGGCACGCGCGAAGTCAGCGCGGTACCTGTTGTTCGACGAGTCGAACGACGACTTGTCGATCGAGCCGTATTCACCGACCACTACCGGGTAGCCCTTCGAGACGAAGACGTCACGCATCAGCTTCAGCTGCGAGTCCAGGTAGTCCTCCTGTCCCCAGGTGGACTTCTTCGAGGGATTGGTCGATCCCCGTCCCCACTGCGTGATCCGGCCGTTTTCCTCTCCGGCGAAGTCCCACGGAGCGTAGTAGTGAACGGAGATCATGATGCGCTTCTCGTTGCTGGGGATCGACGGGGAGCGGTACTGGTCCGTCGGCAGCCGGAAGCCGTAGTTGCCCGCGGTGTAGTCGATGTTCGTGTTCCAGCCGGGCACGAGCAACCACCGGGAGCTGTTGTTCCCGCCGGCCCGCCGCACGGTGTCCACGAAGATCTGGTTGTAGCTGTTGATGTTCGAGTAGCACGGCTGGGTCGGGTTGCCGTACTGCCCGTCGAAGTTCTCGTTCATCGACTCCAGGATCAGGCGCTGGTCGTAGTTCTGGAACCTCTGCGCGATCTGCTGCCAGGCCTTCTCGTACTTGGCCTTGATCGTCGCCTGCGAGGACGAGTCGCAGATCAGCCAGGAGCCGGTGAAGTTCTTGTAGCCGTCGCCGTGCATGTTGATCAATACGTACATGCCGCGGTTGTACGCGTAGTTGACGACGGTCTGGATCCTGTCCAGCCAGGAGGAACTGATCGTGTAGTTCGGCCCGGAGCCTATGGACCTCAGGTAGGAGACCGGGATTCGGATCGTTTTGAACCCGGCGGCCCGCACCTTGTCGATGAGGGCCTGCGTGACGACCGGCTGACCCCATGCCGTCTCGTTCGGAGTTCCGTCGATGGTGCTTTCCAGCTGGTTGCCCAGGTTCCAGCCCGCGCCCATGTCGGCGACGATCTGTGAAGCGTTCAGCTGGTTCATGGTGTTGGCCGACACCGGACTCGTCAAGCCGGACGCGGACGCGGCAATCGCCAGCGCGGCAGCGAGGAGGCCGATCCTGAACCTTCTTGCTCGTGAACCCATGGGTTTCTCTCTTCAGGTCTTGAGGCCGTCGAAACCAGGTAGATCTGCCTGGTGCGGCAGAAAATGGAAAGCGCTTTCCAAGATGGCAGGGTCAAACCATGCAGTCAATCCTTTCCGCGCCGCTGATCGGCGGGCGTCAGTCGAGATCGACGAAATTCGATTCGAACATTTGGTCACGCCTGATTGTCATGGTCGTGAAACGACTACGGCCAGTGGTGCGAAAGACGTTCGCACGAAGCACGACCACCGGACCTCGCGAGCACCGCAGCGGCGCGCTTTAACCCTGGCCTCAGGTTCATCGGGGACGATGTGCGGCAAAGCATCGACTGGAAGGGGGGCGGGCCGGCGTGCGGATCATGATCGCGGATGACGAGGCGGCCATCCGTGAGTCGCTGGAGCGGGTGCTCCAGGTCGAGGGTTACGAGACCAGCACCGTCGCCAACGGTCTCGCCGTGCTCGACGGGATCGGTGGCGACGCGCCGGATCTGCTGATCCTCGACCTGATGATGCCCCGCCTCGGCGGGTTGGAGACCTGCCGGCGGTTGCGGGCGGCGGGCCGGGATCTGCCGGTGCTGATGCTGACCGCCCGGGATCAGGTCTCCGACCGGGTCGCGGGGCTGGACGCGGGCGCCGACGACTATCTGCCCAAGCCGTTCGCCACCGAGGAGTTGCTCGCCAGGGTCCGGGCCCTGCTGCGCCGCCGCGCGCCGGGCGACGACGAGTCGCAGATCCTGACGTTCGCCGACGTCCGGGTCGATCCCGACAGGTTCGAGGCGTGGCGGGGCGAGCGGCCGCTCCGCCTGACCAGGACCGAGTTCACCCTGCTGCAGGTCCTCATGAGCAACGCGCCCCAGGTGTTGACCCGAGGCGCGCTGTTCGAGGCGATCTGGGGCTTCGACATGAGCGTCACTGCCAACAGCCTCCAGGTGTACGTGAGCTACCTGCGCCGCAAGATGGAGGCCGAAGGTGAGCCGCGACTGATCTACACGCTGCGCGGCTTGGGGTACACGTTGCGGGAGACCCCTCCGTGAGCGTGCCCGCCGGCCGGGGCCCGCGCCGGCTGACCCGTTGGTGGCGCAGGCGGTCCCTGCGGACCAGGCTGACGGTGATCGCGGCGACGGCCATCGCGGTCAGCGTGTTCGTGTCCTTCCAAGTGGCCAGCGAGCTACTGGCCTGGGAGCTGCAGAACACCGCGGAGGATCAGTTGCGCGCCGACTCCCGCGTCCTGGCGGCGAACGCGGAGCGCGCCGGTCTCGCACAGGTCCAGCTACCGCCGTATCCCGGATCCGGTCAGCTGGTGCGGGTCATCCTGCCCGACGGGTCGACCCGGACGCCGGACGGCCAACCCGCGCTGCCTCCGGTCAGCGAGCAGGCCGGGCGCGTGGCGCAGGGCGCGTCGGCTGACCTGATGGAGGCGGGCGACAGCGACGAGGACGGCTACCTCGTCTACACGCTGCGCGCGGGCGACGGCGCGGTCCAGGTGGCCCGCGTCGCCGACGACAGCCCGATCAACGAGTTCGGGTTGGGCATGCTGCTGATCGGGCTGCTCTGCGTGGTCTGCGGCGCTCTGGTCGGGCGGGCCGTGGCGCGGACCGGGCTGGCACCGATCGACCGGCTGACCGCCGCCGCGGTCCGTGTCGCGCACACCCGGGATCTCGACGCCGACATCCCGGACGAGGGCGGTGGGGAGATCCGGCGGCTGATCCAGTCGATCAACGACATGCTCGCCGCGCTCCGGGACTCCCGACGGGCCCAGCGGCTGCTCGCCGAGGACGCCGCCCACGAGCTCAAGACCCCGCTCACCAGCCTGCGCCTCAACATCGAGCTGCTGATCCGGCTCGATCGGCGCGGCACCCTGGACAGCGGACTGCCGGCGGAGAGCCGGACCCGGCTGCTCAACGATCTCGGCGCCCAGGTGGCCGAGTTGAGCACCCTGGCCGCCGAGCTGACCGACCTGGCGCGCGGTGACGTCACCGACGAGAGCACCGAACTGCTCGACCTGGCCGACGTGGTGGTGGCCGCCGCGACCCAGGTACGTTCCCGCATGCCCGACATCGAGGTCGCGCTCGACGTGACCTCCGTGTGGGTGAGCGGGCGTCCCGCCGCGCTCCAACGGGCGGTGCTCAACCTCATCGACAACGCCGGCAAGTGGTCCCCGGCGGACCATCCGGTCGAGGTCCGGCTCCGGGCCCAGGGTGCGTCGGCAGTGCTCGAGGTCGACGACGCCGGGCCGGGCATCGACGCCGCCGACGTACCGCGGGTGTTCGACCGGTTCTACCGCGCCGACAGCGCCAGGGCGTTGCCGGGATCCGGTCTGGGGCTGTCGATCGTGCAGCGGGTCGTCGATGCCCACGGCGGCCGGGCCGCCGTCGCCCGGTCCTCCCGCGGTGGCGCGCTGCTGCGGGTCGACCTTCCAGCAGCCGCGATCCCGAAAGATCAGTCCGATGTGGACAAGAGAGGTACCGTGGTACCACCTGCCTCCCGAGAATGACAACCGCGGTAGGACGAAACCGGACGGAATCGGTTCTAGCGTTCAAGTCATGAGAAAACCTGATAGTCCACTGTGGAGGCTCGGGGTGGCCACCATGGCGGTGGCGACGGCGTTCACTGTTGTCGCCTGCGGGTCGAACGCAGGCAACAGCCCGGCGCCTGCCGTGGGCGGCTCGCACCACGCGCACGGGGGCGAGAAATCGGCTCCACCTCAGCCGCTGCGCGCCGGCGAGCGGTTCGTCGACCTGAAGATGGCGGAGGCCTACACGCCCGCGCCGCCGGAGGGCGGCGGCACGGACGAGTACCGGTGCCAGGTGATCGATCCGGGCCTGACCAAGGCGGCGTTCCTGACCGGGACCCAGGTCACGCCGGAGAACGTCACCCTCGCGCACCACGGCATCGTGTACGTGGTGCCGCCGGGCGGCGCTGCCGCGGTGCGCGAGCAGGACGCGAAGACCCCTGGCGCCGGCTGGCAGTGTTTCGGCGGGACCGGTGTGGACGGCGCCGACGTAGAAGCGGGGGAAGCGACGTGGGTGGACACCTGGGCGCCGGGCGCCACGGAGACGCTGTTCACCCAGGACGTCGGCTTCAAGCTGGAGCCGGGCAGCCTGGTCGTCCTCCAGATGCACTACAACCTGCTTGCGAGCGACGGCAAGCCGGCCGGGTCGGACCGCTCGGCGCTGCGGCTGCGGCTGACGGACGGCACGCCGCAGACCCGGGAACTCGACACGTTCCCGCTCGACGCGCCGACCGACCTGCCCTGCGCCGCCGACGAGTCGGGTCCGCTCTGTGACCGCGCGGCCTCGATCGCGGACGTGACGAAGCGGTTCGGGCCGGACGTCGGCGGCACCGCGGCCCGGCAGCTGGAGGAGTGCGGCCAGAGCGCGCCGAAGCCCGGTGACACCCAGACCTGCGACCACAAGGTGCCGGCGCCGATGACGCTGTTCGCTGGTTTCGGTCACATGCACCTGCTCGGGCGGGCCATCAAGGTCGAACTCAACCCGGGCACGCCGAACGCCAAGGTCGTGCTGGACGTGCCGCAGTTCGACTTCGACAACCAGCGGCTGGTGAAGCTGCCGTCGCCGGTGGAGATCGGTCCGGAGGACACGCTGCGGGTGACGTGCACGCACGACGCGGGGCTGCGCAAACGGCTGCCGCAGCTGAGCAAGCTGCCGCCGCGCTACGTGGTGTGGGGCGACGGCACCAGCGACGAGATGTGCGCGGGCATCATGACGGTCTCTCCTCGCAAGTCCTGACGAAGCGTCGGACGTGTGTGAGTTCTGAGCTCACACACGTCCGCCTGAACGTCATCGCCACACCCACGGCATGAAAGGCGATTTCTCTTGTCCTTCTGGCCTTCCCCCGGCGAAACGACGCCACGGGCCGATGCTCCACTATGGACACCGATCTGGGCGCTCCTGCCGCTGCGCGTCTTCCTCGGCGGCACGTTCCTCTACGCGGGCCTCTCCAAACTCCTCGACACCCACTACCTGGACGCCACCTCACCCCTCGGCGTCCAAGCTCAGATGCTGCACGCCGCGACAACCTCCCCGATCGGCCCGCTCGTGTCATTCGCGGCCGGGAACCCGACCGTCATCGGCCTGGTCATCGCCTTCGGCGAGGTCGCTGTCGGGCTGGGTGCTCTGCTCGGGCTGTTCACCCGCATCGCCGCACTCGGCGGGTTTCTCCTCGCGCTGAGCTTCTTCCTCACCGTGAGCTGGACGACCAGCCCGTACTACTTCGGCGCCGACATCGTCTTCGCGGCCGCCTGGACCCCGCTGCTGCTTGCCGGCGACGCGGGCCTGTTCTCCACGACGGCCCGCCTGCGCGCCGCGATTCGCCGTCGTAGCCAGCCGAACGCCGCCCCGGCCGACGTCGAGCGACGCGTTCTGCTCTGGGGTGGCCTGATCACCGCGACGATCGCTGCCGTCGGCGGCGGGGTCGTCGCCCTCACCCGTCGCACCACCACCACCACCACCACGAACCCGAAAACAAGCGAGCCGACAGACCCAGGAACGAACTCCCAGACCGTGATCGCTGAGGTCTCTGCCGTCGCCGTCGGTTCATCGACGAGCTTCACCACGTCGAACGGTTCCACCGCATACCTGTTGCGCCCCTCGACCGACACCTTCATGGCATTCGTCGCCACCTGCACGCACCAGGGCTGCCCCGTCACACCCGCTGACTCCGGCTTCCGCTGCCCGTGCCACGGCTCGACTTTCGACGGCAACGGCCAAGTCACCAGCGGGCCGGCCACAAAACCCCTGACCAAGGTGCCGGTGCGAGTCGTCGACGGGCGGGTCGTCACCGCGTAACCGCGGACATGCGAGATGAAGCGCTAGATCGGCCGGGTGAGTCTCAGGTCGTAGGCGAGGATGACGGCCTGGATCCGGTCCCGTGCGCCGATCTTGGCGAGGACCCGTCCGACGTGGGTCTTCACCGTCGACTCCGCCAGCGTGAACCGTTGCGCGATCTCGCCGTTGGTGAGGCCCTGGCCGATGGCGACGAGGATCTCGCGCTCGCGGCCGGTCAGGGAGTCCAGCCGGGGATCCTCCCGCACGGGCGCGCAGAGGTCATCGCCGAGCCGGTCGCCGAACGCGTCGAGCAGCCGCCGAGTCAGCGCCGGCGCGATCACCGCGTCCCCGGCGGCGACGGCCCGGATGCCGGCGAGCAGTTCCTCCGGGCGGATGTCCTTCAGCAGGAAACCGCTTGCCCCGGCCCGCAGCGCGGCGAGCGCGCGGTCCACGTCGAACGTCGTCAGCATCAGGATCCGCGAACGCCCACCGGCGGCGACGATGCGCCGGGTGGCCTCGATCCCGTCGACGCCCGGCATGCGCATGTCCATCAGCACCACGTCGGGATGCAGCTTGGTGGTCCACCGAACGGCCTCGGCCCCGTTCTCGGCCTCGCCGACGATCTCGGTGTCGGGGGTGCTCTCCAGCAGCATGCGAAACCCGAAGCGCTGCAGCGGCTGCGCTTCCACCACAAGCACAGAGATCATGAATTGCTGCCTTTCAGGGCACGTAGCCGGTCCCGCGTCGCCCGGCGATGCGTACTTCATATCGAGCAAACCTGAGACGACCGTTAAAACGGCGCTCAGGCGGGTTGGCCGCCGGCGAGAACGTCGGCGGTCAGGCGCCGAAGTTCCGCCGCCTCGGCCACGCCGAGCCTGGTGAACCCCGCGAGCGCCTCCTCCCAGTGCCGGTGGGCAACCGCGGGATCGTCGTGGCGCAGGGCGTGTCCGAGGCCGGCGACGGCGCGGAACCGCTCGTATTGGTCACCGGTGCGCAGGGCGATGGCCAGGGCGGCACTGTGCTCGGCGTGGGCGTCCGCGGTTCGTCCCGCGGCCGTCGACACGGTGCCGAGGTTGTTGAGCGCGTTGGCCTCGCCCGCCTTGTTGCCGGTCTGCGCGAAGAGGGCGACCGAGGCGCGGTGGTGGGCGGTGGCCTGGTCGAGGTCGCCCTGCTCGGCGGCGATGTTGCCCAGGGTGGCGAGGGCCTGGGCCTCGCCGGTGCGGGCGCCGATCCCGCGGTAGAGGTCCAGCGCCCGCGTGCTCAGGTTGGTGGCCGCGGCGTGGTCCTGTTGCCGGAGGCGGATCGCGGCCAGGTTGTTCAGGGCGTGCGCGATGCCCTGCCGGTTGTTGATCTCCTGGTAGGCGTCGACGGCCTGCCGGCAGTGGTCAGCCGCGGCGGGGTAGTCGCCGAGCCGCAGCTCGATGTACCCGAGATCGTCGAGTGAGCGTGCCTCCTCGTCGCGGCAGCCGAGCTCGCGGAGGACGACCAGCGCCTCGGTGATGTGCTCGATCCCGCGCTGGTAGTCACTCCGTGCCTGGATGGTGTTGCGGCTGTCGTGCAGCGCGCGGAACCTGCCGACCAGGTCGGTCGGCTGCTCGAGGAGGACGAGTACCTGGCGGTAGAAGTGGATCGCCTCGTCGAACCGTCCCTGCGCGTGGTGCGAGTTGCCGAGAACGACCAGCCGTCGAGCCAGCTCGGCGTGCTCGCCGGAGGTGCCGTGGAGATCGACGGCTTGTCGGTAGAGGCCGGCGGCACGCTGGTAGTCGCCGCGCCGGAATGCGACGGTGCCGATGCCGGCGAGCATGGTCACCTCACCGGCCTGGTCGCCGAGGTCGCGGGCGGTCCGCAGGGCATCGGTCTGGACGGCGAGGGCGTCGTCGTGGTGGCCGCTGATGTCGAGGTAGTGGCTCAGGACGGTGGCCAGCCGGATGGCGTGCGTCGGATGGCCGTGCGCGGCCGCGTGTTTCACGGCGGCGACGAGGTTGACCCGCTCGGCGTCCGCCCACGCCAGTGCGGCGGCGTCGGTGGTGAGGTCTGGGCTCGGGGTGGCCGGTGCGGGTCTTCGGTGCAGGTCGCCGCTGGGAGTGAGGCGGTTCATGGCGGTCGTGATGGTGTGCAGGTAGTGGTCGAGCAGGCGGGTCAACGCCTCGGTCTCCTGGCCTCCGGCGAGCTCGACGGCGTACACGCGGAGCAGGTCGGGCATGCCGAAGCGGTGCGGGCCCGCGCGGTGGAGCAGATGGGCGCGGGTCAGCACGTCCAGCAGGCGCTTGGCGGCACCCAGGTCGGTGTCGAGCAGCGCGGCGGCGGCATACGGGTCGAGGTCGATGCCGGGATGCCGGCCGAGCCGGCGGAACCCTTGCGCGACAACGGCTGGAAGCTGCCGGTAGGAGAAGGAGAACACGGCGCGGATACCGGTGCGCGGGTCCGCTCCGGCGTCGAGCAGGTCCAGCCGGCGTTGCTCGTGGGCGAGGTCCTCGGCGAGGTCCGCGAGGCTGCCGCCGGGCTGCGTGACGGCCAGCTCGGCGGCGATCCGCAGGGCGAGCGGCAGCCGTCCGCACTGGTCGACGAGAGCGTCCGCGGCCGCGGGCTCGGCGTCGACGCGCGGGCCGACCAGCCGGCGGAGCAGGGTGACCGCCTCGTCGCGGGGCAGGACGTCGAGCAGGACCCGATGGGCGCCGTACACGGCGACCAGGCCGGGCAGGCTGTCCCGGCTGGTCACCAGGACGAGACAGGACGGGCTGCCGGGAAGCAGGGGGCTGACCTGGTCGACGGTCGACGCGTTGTCGAGCAGGATCAGCATCCGGCGCCGGGACATCCAGGTGCGGTAGAGAGCGGCTCGTTCTTCGAGGTCCGCGGGTATTTGGGCCGGGACCACGCCGAGAGCTCGCAGGAACGCCGCCAGTGCGTCGCCGGGGCTGACCGGTTGTTCGTGGTCGTACCCGCGCAGGTTGAGGTGGAGCTGCCCGTCGGGCATGCGGTCCCGGACGCTGTGCGCGAAACGGACGGCCAGCGCGGTTTTGCCGACTCCAGCGGCCCCGACGACCGTGGTGATCGCCATCGCGGTTCCCGGCGCGGCCAGGTGCTCGTGCAGGGCACGGAGTTCGAGCCGCCGACCCGTGAAGCCGGTGACGTCGGCCGGTAGCTGAGCCGGGACCGTCGACGGGTTCCTCACGATCTCGACCGGCGGGTCCGCCTGCCGGGGCGGCCGGCCGAAGTCGCCGTGCAGGATCGCCTGATGCGCCTGCTGCGTCTCGGCGGCGGGGTCCACGCTCAGCTGGTCGGCGAGTTCCTGCCGCAGCCGCCGGTAGCAGGCCAGCGCCTCGCCGGTGCGTCCGGCCGCGTGCAGCGACCACATCAACGCCGTGGTGAGCGGCTCGTGCAGCGGATGGGCGAGCACCAGGCCGGTCAGCTCGTCGATCACCGCCGACGAGTCGCCCACCCGAGGCTCGGCCGCCCACGCCACCGCGGCATCGATGCGTCGCCGCTGCCATGCGTGCCTCACCTCGTCGGCCCACCTGCCCGGCATGCCGGCGAGGGGAGTGCCGCGCCACAGCTCCAGCCCGGCGCGCAGCAACTCGGCCCTCTCCGTGCCGGGCCGTCGTGCCTGTTCCACGAGCTGCTCGAACCGGTGGACGTCGACCCGTGCCGGATCGAGGTCGAGGAGGTAGCCGGCGGAGCGGCGGACGAGGTGCGGGGCGTCCTCGGTGGCGGCGAAGATCGTGCGGAGGCGGGTGATGTAGGTGTAGAGCGTTTCCCGCACCCGCGCGGGCGGGGCCTGCCCCCACACCCGGTCCACCAGGGACGCCATCGGCAGCAGCTGTCCGGCGTCGGCCGCGAGCGCCGCCAGCACGCCGCGTTGCCTGGGCGGTCCGATGTCGACGAGAGCACCTGCCGAGACGGCCTCGACCGGGCCGAGCAACCGCAACTCCACCATGCCCCCTGCCCCGGTGCGGCGGTCACACTGCGTGCCCGTACCTGCGCGTACAGAAAACTACAAGGTTTCGCCCCAGTTCCACACCGGACTCTTGCCACGGCGTACGGCAGACCAGGTCAACACGGTCGACGTCGTGCCGCTGCCGCGGCCTGCCCGCCGTCGGCTCCGGCCAGCACTGGCCCATTCGTCGCAATCCCGTGTCCAGGAGGACAGATGGAAGACATCGTTTTCAGCCGGAGACAGGGCCTCAAGGCTCTGGGCGTCGCGGCCGGCGCCGCGTTCATCGGCACCGGCCTGGCCAAGGCGGCGACCGCGGCGCCGCGCCTCCTTCAGGGCGCCCCGGAGGCGCCGAACAATTACTCCCTCACGATTACCAACGACTCGAAGCTGGATGGCTACCAGGCCCTCATCTACCAGCAGCTGCCGAAGATGCAGCCTGGTGTCGTGACTCTGGCCTGGCAGGCTTTTCCGTGCAATCCGGGCGATGTCGTCGATTTCGGCTGGGAAATCCAGTACAGCTTCATCTGGAGCAGGAACGGAACGCTCAAGCCTGGAACGAGGGTCTCCGCCAGCGGCTCTGTCGACGCGGAACTGGGCAAGGCCAACGCCACCACCCTCAGCTTCAAGAACAACGGCTACAGGTTCAGCGAGCCGGTCTTCCAGGAAGGGAACGGCCTGTACGTCTTCGAGGACAGGTCGGTTCCCAAGGCGGGCGATCCCACCTCCGGATCAGTGGGCATCGGTATGTCGGGGTTCGGCACGTTCGCCTGCCCGACGAGCTCGAACACGAACATCGGTTTCACGCCGACGCCGCAGTACTGGATCGCCTTTGGTACCTACGATAAGACCGAGGTCATGGACATCCAGCAGCTGACGGTCCCGCAGCAGGTCAAGTTCGGCGAGGGGCAGGACCACCTCGACTGCCGCTACGACGGCCGCGACTGGACCATCAGCTAGTCCGTCCCGTCTGCGCTCCCGTGCGGGAAAGGCCGGTTGCGGACTCTCGTCCGCAACCGGCCTTCGCGTTGTCGACGGTCCGAACCTACGGCTCGATCTCGGTCAGGACCATCCTCTCCGGTTCCTGCTTGGGAGTGTTCGTGCAGCTCGCCTGGGCGAACAGGTTCTCGTTGTACAGGGCGAGGCATCTGCCGAGGGCGCGCTGGCCGAAGTAGCTGGGGTGCAAGGACTCCTGCCGCTGTCCCTGGGTCGCTCCGCTCACCAGGAACCGCGCCCATTCGTGGATGGTGCCCTTCGGCGGCTTGGTCGTGCTGTTCACCAACTGGCTGGCCTTGTTGCAGACCTCCCGCCCGTCCAGTGCGCTCTGGAGGTCGAGGAAGCCCACCTTCGCGATCTCGGCAGCGGACTTGAGCATGTTGGAGATCTCGGGGGTCAGCTTGTCGCGGGCCCAGTCGGCGTCGTCGTTCCAGAAGGGACAACCACCGACGAGCGTGCGGTCGTTGTCCTCCGGGTAGCGGATGTCCTTGCTTCTGGGCAGGGGAGAGGGAGCCGACTGCAGGACGATCCGGTAGTGCGCCGGGTCGCGGTAGCCGGCCTTCTCCATGGCCGTGCGGATCGCGTTGAGGGCGTTCACCACGTTGTCCCTGGTGGTGCCCAGCTTGCCGATGATGTTCTTCTGCTGCTCGTTCCAGCACGTGCCCTGTTTGAAGACGTAGGCGTTGACGCAGGCTTTGATGACGCCGGAGAAGCCCAGGTCGTTGCCGCCGATGGAGAGGGCGATCAGCCGCACGTCGTACTTGGCCGCCACGGTGGCCAGCTGGTCGGCCTGCGGTGCTTCGCCCTTGTAGCCGGTGAGGTAGATGTTCTCGGTCTTGGCGCCGGAGCAGGCCAGGTTGATCTGGACGTCATAGGCGTTGCTGCTGTGGGGCTCAGCCGAGTTCGAGCGGTTACAACCGTTCTTGTACGACGCGCCGTAGACCAGCTTTGGGTCGTCGAACGAGAAAGTCCCGACGTAGGCGCGGTCGGTGCCGTCGTTGGTTCCCGAGAAGTTGTTGCTGTTGCCCTTCCAGCGACCTCCCTCGCCGGACATGAAGCTGTCGCCCAGGGTCACCACGGCCGTGGGGTGCTCGGCGGTGATGAACGTCCAGACGAACGGTCCCGGGTTGTTCGGGTCCCAGGTTCGCGTGCTCACCGGTCCTTTGGCAGGCGCCTTGGCACCGGCGTCGACGGCCTGGTTGCGGTCGCCGGCCCACACCAGCACCTGCTTCGGGTTGAACGCCCAGAGTTCACGCTTGTCGTTGGGATAGGTCTTGTCGCCCATCACCAACGGGCCGCCCGCGCCGCCGTTCAAGGTGATCACCTTGCCGTACTCCGGGTTGTATAGGACGAACGGGCCGTCTTTTGGCCCGAAGGGCAGCCATTCGCAGGCGTTGTCCTGGACGTCGTCCGACAGTTTCACCCTGCCGTTGTCCGGTATGCCGTCACCGACGACGGCGCACAGGAACCGGTTGGACCACTGGCTGCTCGTCACGCGCACGGCGCTGGTCGACCGGGCCTTGGCCGACCGCGTGCTCGGGCCGGCGTTCTGGACGTTCCAGGTCTGCTCGACCTGGTCCCTCCAGGCACTCAACCCGAGAGCGTCCGCGGAGGGTTTGGCGCCGCTGCCCGCGTCGACGTTCTGCGACTGGTCGCCGTTCCACCGCAGGGCGCGGCCCCCTTCCTTGGCCTCGCCCCAGGAGAAGCTCTGGGTCTGGGCCTTGTCGGCGGGGAAGACGAGCTCGTCCATGACGAGCGGGTGGTCCGCACCGACCCCGGTGAGGACCATGCCCTTGGCGGGGTTGAACAAGGTGAACTGACCGTCGTCGCCGATCTGCTCCCACTGGCAGTAGGCGTCCGCGTCCTCCTGCTCGCCGATCCAGAGGCTGGTGTCGTCCGGGTTGGCGCACAACACGATTCCCTGCCCGAAGCCGCTGGTGAGGTAGACCAGCGTCTGACTGTCCGTGGTGGGGACGTCCGCCGCGGCGGCGACTGGCCCCGGCGCCGTCATCAGGCCTGCGGCGAACATCGTCGCGGCGACGCCCGTGATCAGGCCCCGAGTTCTTTTTCTCGACACTGCGCGTCCTTTCTCTTAAATGTTTCCGACGCGCTCCAGTCATGGATTGCCGACTGGAATTGCGTTGCCCGGAGTCACTGTGAAAATCGTGCTGTCGATCATGGCTCGACAAGGTTGTTCGAAACCCTGTAGCTTTCTCGCCGTGCAGGTCAGGTGGGTGCTGTCCCTGCTGCTCGACCGACCGGAGGACTGTTGAGATTCAGATTGCTCGGCCCAATCGAGGTCGAGACGACTGTCGGCCATTTGGTCGACATCGGTCCACCCCGGCAGCGCAGTGTGCTTGCGGCACTCGCGATTGATGCTGGAAAACCGGTAATGGTGGAGTCCATCGTGGACCGGGTGTGGGGAGACTCGCCGCCCGCACAGGTCCGGCACGCGATTTATGCCTATGTCGCCCGATTGCGTGGAGTTCTCGCCGTCGAGCCGGCGGGGCCACGACTGGTTCGAAGATCGCGCGGGTACCTGCTCGACGTCGATCCCGAGTCGGTGGACGTGCATCGGTTCCACCGCCTCGTCGCAGATGCCCGCACCGCGCGGGATCAGGACCGGCTCCAGGCGGAACTGATGCGCGACGCGTTGGGGCTGTGGCGCGGCATCCCCATCGCGGAGATGGCGGGTGAGTGGGCCACCGGGATACGGCAGACCTGGCAGCGGCAGCGCATCGACGCGGTCGTGCTGTGGGCCGAGATCGAGCTGCGGCTGGACAACTCGGCAGCGGTGATCGACACGGTGACGGGACTGGTCGCGGAACATCCGTTGCACGAACCGCTGACCGGGGTGCTGATGCGGGCGCTGTACGCGGCGGGGCGCCTCGGCGAGGCGCTCGCCTGCTACGCCCGGATCCGGTCAGCCCTGGTCGAGCAGCTGGGCATCGATCCCTCCGCGGAACTGCGGCAGGCGCACCAGATCATCCTGGCCGAGCCGGTCGCGGTCACGGCCGAACCGGACCAGGTGACCCCGGCCCAGCTGCCGGCCGACGTCGCGGGTTTCACCGGTCGTGACCTCGAACTGTCCGTGCTGCAGGAGCACCTGGAGGCCATCGGCGACGGGGAGATGGTGATCTCCGCGGTGGCCGGCACCGCAGGGGTCGGCAAGACGGCGCTGGCCGTCCACTTCGCACACCGGGTCCGCGACCGGTTTCCCGACGGCCAGCTGCACGTCAACCTGCGCGGGTACGACGACCAGCAACCGGTGGACCCGGGGGACTTGCTGGCGGCGTTCCTGCGGGCGCTGGGCGTGCCGGGTGCCGGGATCCCGGCGGACGTCGAGGAACGGGCCGCGGCCTACCGGACCCTGCTCAACCGCCGCCGGATGCTGATCTTGCTGGACAACGCTTCGTCCGTCGAGCAGGTCAGCCTCCTGCTGCCGGGCAGTCCGTCCTGCCTGGTGCTGGTGACCAGCCGCGACAGCCTGCCGGGGCTGGTGGCCCGGCACGGCGCCCGCCGCCTCGACCTCGGCGTCCTGCCCACCGAGGAGTCGCTCACCCTGCTGCACGGTCTCATCGGTGCCCGCGTGGACGGTGAACCGGTGGCCGCCAACGCACTCGCGGCCCAGTGCGGCCGGCTGCCCCTGGCGCTGCGGGTCGTCGCCGAGCTCGCGATCAGCCGCCAGGACAGCGGCCTCGCCGAGCTGGTGGACGAGCTCGCGGACCAGCGGCAACGGCTGGACGTGTTCGACGAGAGCGCCGGCATCCGGGCCGTGTTCGCCTTCTCGTACCGGCAACTGCCCGCCGAGGCGGCCCGCGCGTTCCGCGTGCTGGGTGTGCATCCCGGTGTCGACGTGGACCCCTACGCCATGGCCGCGTTGCTCGGCACGGACGTGCGCGCCGCACGGAACGTCCTCGACCTGCTGGCCCGTGCCCACCTGGTCCAGCGGGCCGGTTGGCGGCGGTTCGGCATGCACGACCTGTTGCGCGTGTACGCGGCCGAGCTCGCCGCGACCCACGAGAGCCCCGAGGAGTGCCGGGCCGCGCTCACCCGCCTGCTGGATCACTACCTGCACACCGCGGTCACCGCGATGAACCGGATGACGCCCGGCGACCGGCACCGCCGTCCCGATCTTCCCGACCTCCCGGCGCCCGCCACCCCGTGCCCGGATCTGCCCGACAGCGCCGCGGCGCTCGCCTGGGCCGATGCCCACCGCGAGAACCTCGTCCTGAGCGCGGCACACGCGGCGACGCACGGCCTGCCGTCCCACGCGGTGCGGCTGGCCACCGTTCTGTGGCGGTACCTGGACATCGGCGGCCACTACGACGACGCCCGCACCCTGCACGCCCACGCCTTCGACCTGGCCCGTGAGTCAGGAGACCAGGCCGCCCAGGCGATCCTGCTCGACGGCGCCGGCACCATGCACTACCGGCGCGGCGACTACCCACGGGCGGGCGAGATGTTCACCGAGGCCGCCGACCTCTACCGCGCCATGGGCGACGGCAGCGGGCAGGGCCACCTGCTGATCGACCTCGGCAACGTGCGCCACCAGCAGGGCCGGCTCGACGAAGCCGTCCACTGCTACCGCCAGGGGCTCGCTCTCCACGAACAGGTGGGGGACCGCTTCGGCGTGTTCCGCGCGCACAACAACCTCGGCAACACCATCCGGGCGCAGGGTGACTACCAGCGCGCGGTTCGGCACCTCTCCGAGGCACTGGTCATCATCCGCGAGATCGGCGACCGCGACGGCGAGGCGCACGCACTCGACGAGCTGGGCTTCGTCCACTTCAGACTGGGCGATTACACGTCCGCGGCGGTGGTCTGCGTACAGGCGCTGGACGCCTACCACGAGGTCGGCAGCCCGCTCGGCATCGCGTACGTGCTGAACAGCCTCGGCACGATCCGCCTGAAGCAGGGTGACCTCACCTCCGCCCAGCAGTACTGCGACAAAGCGCTGGCGGGCTTCCGGCGGATGGGTGCGCGCCACGGGGAAGCCGAAGCGCTCGCCGCCCTGGGTGCCGTCGCCGCCGAGCAGGGCGATCTCGACCGGGCAGCCGAGCTTCACCGAGGATCCCTCGCCCTGTTCGCCCAGCTGGGCAGCGAGAGCGGCGAGGCGAGCGCGCTCAACAACCTCGGCGCCGTCTCACTGGCCGCCGGCAAGACCGAGGACGCCCACGCCGAGCACACGGCTGCACTCACGATCGCCGAGCGCACCGGCGACCGCTACGAGCAAGCACGCGCGCAGGCAGGACTCGGACACTGGGCCCGGGCGTCGCACGGTTTCGCCGACCTGGGTGTGCCCGACGCCGACAGCCCCGCGCGACGCTGAACGGTGCTTGTCGCCGCCCATCAGCGGCAAACTCGACATGATCAGCGTGGACGGGGTGAGGGCGGTCCTGTGCGAGCACCTGGCCAAGCGGCCGGACGGCTTGGCGTGGTCAGGCGCGCGCGATCGGCACGGCTTCCCGCAGGTACCACCGCCAGAACGCGCGGCGCTTGTCCGGGTCGCCGGTCTCCTCCCAGACCGCGCCGCCCGCCTCCACCACCGAGACGATGAAGCACGGCGACCAGTCGTAGGAGTCGACGTCGATCTCGCCCTCGTCCTCCTCGAACTCCTTCGGCACGCCGTAAAGCAGATCGCGCGCCGCGGCCCAGTGCGCGAACGCCGCGCCCCCCGCGCCCGCGAACTCCGCACCCATCAGTCCGACGTTGTCGATCCGGGTCTGCAACCGGCCGATCCGTGCTTTCACCGCCGCGGCGTCGGCGCCTTGCAGGGCCGCATGCAGGACGTCGATCGGCTCGGTGTCGGCTGGGAAAGCGCGTTCCCACACCGGGCGTACGCGTTCGGCGCACAACACGCCCAGGCGGATCACCGCTTCGGTGCCCAAGGCGTTGCGCAGGGCCACGCGGTCGCGGTACGGGGGTTCACCGTCTGGCCAGTCGATGCCGTCCAGCCTGCGGAGGATGTCGTCAATGTAGTGGTGTGGCATGGGGAGGCCCGTCCGGGGGGAAGGTCCAATGGTGGTCGGGGTCGGTGACGTACTGCGTTTGCTTCCGGTACTTCGCCAGCTTCTGGAAGAACTTCTGGCAATCGTCACACATGGTGTTCGCCACCGTGATCCGCGCGTTCGGGTCGAGAAACGCCGCCTGGCGCTCGGCGTGCATCGCATAGTAGCGGCCGAACACACCTCGGTCCCGACCGTCGGGTCCGACGGCCAGAGGGTGTTGGACCTGGGCGTGGAAGGCTCGCATCTGGCTGAAGCTGGGACGTTGGACATAGGACGGGTGGCGGCCCCAGCCGCTGAGCGTGTTCACCCGGTCGGTCCAGGCGAAGGTCTTGTACGTGTCGTCGTAGCCGTGCAGGCCGAGCGGGTCGATCCAGGTCAGCGGGTTGACGACGTAGGAGTGGACGCTGGTGCCACCGAGCAGGCCCAGCGGGTCGGCGCTGAGGTAGCGGCTCAGCGCCGGGTCGTAGTAGCGGTGCAGGTTGTAGTTCAGGCCGCTCTCGCGGTCGTGGTACTGGCCGGGGAACCGCAGCGGCGTGTAGGCGGCGCCGTCGCCACCGAGCACGCCCCACAGAGGTCCCCTGCCGCGCCACGTGATCTCGCCGTCGGGCGTGGCCAGTTCGGTCGGCGTGCCCACGAGGTCGGTCAGCACGACGTGGAACCGGGTGCCGTGCGGTGTGCGGTCGACCTGGGTCACCGGCCGCCAGTCCTCGGGGTGCCAGGTCCACGTCGTGGTGTGGTCGTCGGAGGTGGTCTCCTCGGCCAGCCGCAGGTCGTCCCAGGCGAACGTGGTTCGCCACTGCGCGACACCGTCAGCGGAGAGCCGTTCCTTGGCCACCCGCCGCTGGAACGCGTCGTAGGAGTACCGCCAGCGCGTGCCGTCGGGTGTGGTGACGACCCGCAGGAGGTCCTCGGCGTCCCACTCGTAGCGCCACTCCAGCACCCGGCCGGACAGCGTCCGCCGGCGTCGGCGCACCACCCGTCCCTGGGCGTCGTGGTCCAGGTGCGTCGCGCCCGCACGGACCAGCCGCGTGCCCTGGTAGGTCCAGGGGCCCTCGGTCTCCGGCGCACCACCCGACGAGGCGACGACGTTGCCGGACGCGTTGTACGTGTAGCGTTCCTCGGCGCCTCCGGTAACCCGCACGACCCGACCGGCCGGGTCGAGGTCGTAGGTCCGCGGCCCGGACAGTTGGTCCACCACGGCGGTGAGCGCGCCGTCCGCGCGGTAGGTGTGCGCTTTGCGTTGAGTGATGCGACTGCCGTCGGGCGTGGCGGCGGCGAGCACACTCGTGCGCAGGCGGTGGCCCTCGTCCCAGGTGCGGGTGAGCGTGGCCGCGCCGAACCGCTGCCGCACCTCGCGGCCCGCGGCGTCGTGCTCGAACGTGACGACCCGGCCGGCCGTGGCCAGTTCGGCGATGCGGCCCGTCAGGTCGTAGTGCAGCACCGACTCCGCGCCGGACGGGGTGCGGCGGGACGTCCGGCGGCCCGCCCTGTCGTAGGTCCACGCGACGGCACGGCCGTCACAGGTCTCCGCGACCAGCCTTCCGACGACGTTGTAGGCCACCTCCACGTCGGCGTCGGGCGTCGTCGCGCGCACCACCCGCCCGAGGTCGTCGTAGGAAAAGGTGGTGACCCGGCCGTCCGCGCGCTGCTCGACCACTTCGCCGCGTGCGTCGCGCAGGTAGGTGGTGACCTGGCCGTCGCCGTTGACGCGCTCGACGACGTTGCCGCGCGCGTCGTGCCGGTAGGACAGCACCCGGCCGTTGAAGTCCGTCTCGCGCACCACGCGGCCGGCCTCGTCGTAATCGAACGTCCAAGTCAGACCTTCCGGGTCGCGCACGGCGACCAGCCGGAGTTCGGTGTCGTGCACGTACTCCAGGCGCGCGCCGTCCGGTGTGGTGTGCGCGGCCTTGAGGTCGAAGTGGGTGAACTCGGTGCGGGTAACGCCGCCGGCCGGGTCGACGTGCTCCAGGGTGTCGCCTTCGGCGTCGTAGGTGCGCCGCTCCACCGTGCCGTCCGGCCAGCTCCGCCACGCGGGCCGGCCTTCGACCGTCCAGCCGAAGCGGGCGACCGCTCCCATCGGGTCGGTGATCGCGGTTACCCTGCCGAACCCGTCGTAGGCGTACGTCGTGGTGGCGCCAAGTTCGTTCGTGGCCGAGATGCGCAGGCCGGCCGCGTTGGTCTCGAACCGGCGGGTGTGGCCGAGCGCGTCGGTGGCCGCCACCAGGTGGCCCAGTTCGTTGTGCTCGAACGTGGCCGAAGCGCCGGCGGGGTCGGTGGTGGAGACGAGGTTGCCGCGCTCGTCGTAGTCGCGCCGCCAGACCGCGCCGTGAGGCTCGGTGACGGCGACCGGCAGGTGCAGGTCGTTGTACCGGGCCGTGGTGCGGCTGCCGGCCGGGGAGATCGTCTCGACCGGGTCCCCCGACTCGTCGAGGACCCACCGGGTGGTGCCGCCCAGTGGGTCGGTCTCGGCCAGCAGCCGGTCGTAGCGGTCGTACTCGAAGCGGGTGGTGCCGCCGAGCGGGTCCACGCGGCGCAGCACCTGACCGAGGTCGTTGTAGTGGAAAGTGTTGGTGTGGCCGAGGGAGTTCGTGTGACGGGTGACGCGGCCCGCCGTGTCATAGGCGAAGGTGCTGTTCAGCATGCCGTCGGCACCGACTCCCCGCACGCAGCGGGCGGCGTCGTCGTAGATGAACTCGTACCACGTGCCGCGGCGGTCTTCCCAGCGCGTCATGCGGTGCGCCGAGTCGTAGGCGAAACGCATCGGCATGTTCGAGGAGTTGTAGACCTCCGCGAGGTTTCCAGCGTCGTCGTAGGTGTACCGCTTGAGCGTCACCTCCGAACCGTCCAGGGCCGCGCCGACCAGGTGCAGGGCCGTGACGCGGTCACCTTCGCAGTCGACGCGCACCAGGTAGCCACCCGAGTGCCGGATCGCCCGCAACGCACCGGTGTCGTCGTGCAGGAACGTGATGGAGTTGCCGTTGCGGTCGGTGACCTCGGCCAGGGGCAGGACCGTGTCGCCGGGGCGGATCGCCGCGAAGCGCAGGAACCGGCCCGTGATCGGGTCGCTGATGATGTAACCGCCGCGGTCGGCGGGGGTGAGCAGCCACCTCGGGCCCGCCTCGGGTAGGGACGCGACGCCGTTGACCCCGCGCGGGTAGGACAGCAGCATCCCGTCTTCAGAAGCGAACAGCACGCCTTTGGCGTCCACCTCGACTCGCATGTCCAGTGTGGATGTCCACGATGGACCGAATCGCCGCCCTGAGCGGTAGTTCGACATGTGTGTGCGTGCGAGCACCAGCGCCAGCACACCGGGTAGGTGGACGTCCTCCTGCGCGAGCAGCACCTCGCCGCTGACCATGTCGACCGGGTCGCCGAGCGCGCGACCGATCTTCTGCTTGGCCTGCACGGCGAAGTCGCGGATGTTCCCCTTGGCGTTGCTCACCATGGTGCGCAGTGAATCCGGCTTGCCGGATTCACTGCGCGCGCCGGGCTTGGTCACGGTCGGACCACCGTCGCCATCGGGCGTGTGGTTCGCTGACGACGGCGACGTGGTGCCGTCCGGCGATTCCGAGGTGCTGGGCGTCTTGGCGCTGGACGGTGTCGTGTCACCGCCCGAACGTGCGGCGGACGGACTGGTTCCGTCGTCCACACCGGACGGCTTGGTGGTGCCGGAGTGAACGGGGTCAGGCGCGTTCGGGGTGTCGGGGCCACTGGGACGGCGACCGAGCTTGGCCAGCTTGGCGATGATCTCGTCCAGCTTGTCGATCACCTTGCGGATGCGCGGGGCCACGTTGGAGATGGTCTTGACCAGACGGCGGATCAGGTCGCCGATCTTCTTGACCACGCGGGAGATCGCGGCGACGGCCTGGCCGACGATGACGGGCGTGGCCGCGCCCAGCGTGCACGCCGCCTCCAGTGCCCAGGCGATGAGCCTGCCGATGAGCTCGGCCACGATGTCGCGCACCGTCTCCCGGACGAACGCCACGACCTCGCCCATGATCATGACTCCGGCGGAGATGCCGTCGGCCAGTGTGCCCGCGCTCGCGATGCCGTCCGCGACTTCGGCGGCGTGGCCGCGGTAGGCGTCCGCCGCCGACCCCGTCCATCCCGCCGTGCCGGCGGCGGTCTCGGCGGTGAACTCCTGTGCGATGGCGGCGACCGCCGCGGCCACACGTCCCCACGTCTCGCTGAACGCCCGGATCACCGGTGGATTTCCCGCGAGCCAGTCCAAAGCCTCCTTGAGCGGTTGCACGTGTTCGATGAGCCACGAAACGCCGTAGGAGGCCAGCGTGCCGATCGGATCGACCACGATGCTGAGCACTTCCAGTCCGACGCCGACCGCGCCCAGCCCAGCGCTCAACCAGTCGCCGTTCGAGATGCCCTCAGACAGGTCGCTGGCAGATTCCAGCAATCCGATGCCGGTGACGGCGGACGTGTCGTCCTTCGGCTGCGCGACCAGGTCTCCGTCGCCCATCAGGCGTTCCCGCGGAACCGTGTGGCCTCGGCGTCCTCCTGCGCGGAGTAGGCGGCCGCAGTCGCCCGCACACCCTGCGCGACGTCCTCCAGCGACGCCGCACCGCTGCTGAGGGCGTTGACGCCCTTGTCCTCGAACGGTTGCAGCATCATCGCGAACGGCTGGCAGATCACGCCGTACGCGTCGTCGGTCATGCTGACCTGGCGGGCCGCGTCCACCGCCTCGCGCATCCGGTCGGCCAGCGCCTCCAGCCGCCTCCGGTGCGCCTCCAACTCGTCGACCAGGACCTCGTAGCCGGCCATCAGCGGCCCGGTCTCAGGTAGCTCTCGTCACCCAGATCGTCGTCAGGCAGGCGGCGGGCCGGGGACGCGCCGCGGGACGTCTCGTCTGCTGGCGGCGGGAACGTGGTGCGTGCCTGGTCGAGCAGATAGCGCGTGGTGGAGTCCTCGCCGACGGTCTGCGCCATGATCTCGGCAAGCCGTCCGGGAAACTGTGCCTGCGCCCCGCGCATCGCCTCCAGCACGGCGGCGGCGATCCGGTCCGGCGGCAACCGCCGGACCGCGTCGGTCATGGCCACGTGGGTGGGAATCCCGTTCGCACCAACCGTTACGGTGACAGCGCCATCGGCCGCGGCCGCTGTGATCGAGATCTGCCCGGCCTCGCGCGCCATCTCCTGGTAGCGAGCGGCTTTCCGGTCGGCGTCACGCTCCCAGTCGTCGACCATGCGCTCCACGTGCGCCATCGGGTCCGACATCGCGTCCCCCTGACCTGACGATTTGCAGTCCGCCGCCTATGGTCACCGTCAAGGTCGCGCCATGTCCCCGATACTCAGGTACTTCACTCAGCCGGACCAGCGAATGTCGTTGTGGTGCAAGCGAAGTAGCCCATCCGGCCTCGTGCATCCGGCCGGTCGGACCGCGCCTTCCTCGTGCTGGGTCAGGGTGCGGCCGGCGGAAGGTCCATGATGCCGGTGGCTTGGGACCAGACACAACGCCACGTGCCGCTGGCATTGGTGTAGACGTCGGTGTGCCAGGCCTCGTGCCGCGGGATGTCCGCGCCGTCGACGGTGACTTCGATGACGCACCGGTAGCGGAGGACGACGACGTCGGTGCCGACGATGGCGTCCACGTCGCCGGTCAGCTCCAGTTCCCGGTAGGCGAGCCGCCCGGTGGTGAGGAGATCCAGGTATTCGGGCTTCGTCCACACGGTGCCGGTCGGGTTGCACAACCGGTACTCCGCGGCGTGCAAGCGGTCGTAGGTGCCGCGATCCACGTCCAGGAGACATCGGATCCGATCCTTCTCAGCCTTGATCACTTGGCCGGCCACATCGTCGGTCATACCCGCTCCTGTTCACTCGCTCGGGGGTGACTCACCGCAGCCCAGTTGCAACACAAGGTAGCCGGTTGCCGTGGTGGGGTGCCGGATCAGCTGCATGCACGGGGACATTGAAAGCACGGCGACCACCGGCTGACACAATGGACGAATGGCACTGGGTTACGTTCTCGCCGTGCTGGCCACCCTGGCGTCCGGCAGTGGTTCGATCTTGGAGTCGATGGGTGTCCGGCGGGTGGCCGCGCGCGGCGGATCGTCTCTCGATCTCATCGCTCTCTGGCGTCAGTGGCTGTACTTCCTCGGCCTCGGTGTGAATCTGCTGGGGTTCGCCTTCGCCTCCGCGGCATTGCATCGGTTGCCGTTGTTCCTCGTGCAGTCGATGCTCGCGTTCAGCGTCGGTGTTACCGCCATGATCAGCTCTTTCATGGGCGCCCGTCTTCGTGCACGGGGATGGGGTGCACTGGCTGTCGGCGCGATCGGTCTGTTTCTGCTGGGCGTGTCCGCGGAGCCAGGGCCGGCACAGGCCCTGCCACCGCAATGGCGGTGGATCCTGGTGGCCGCGGCGATTCCGGTGGCGTCGATCGCCATCTACGCCCGACGCCACCACCACGTCTGGGCGACGGTGGCACTGGCATTCGGCTCCGGTATCGCCTACAGCGTCGTCGGCATCTCGGCACGGACCCTTCATCTCCCGGACGCCGCGTGGCGACTCGTCCTGGAACCGGCGGCCTGGGCCATCGTCCTCAACGGACTCACCGCGGCGGTGTTGTTCGCGATGGCGCTGCAAAAGGGCAGTACGACCGGGGTCACCGCGGTGATGTTCACCTCCAACACGGTGCTTTCGTCGTTCGTCGGACTGGTCTATCTCGGTGATCACGCCCGCGATGGTTACGTGCCTGCCGCGACCATAGGGTTCGTCCTGGCGATCGCCGGAGCGATCGCCGTCGCCCACTACTCCTCGAACACCCGGCAGAAGAAGCTCACGGCGGCGCCGGCGCGTGTGCGGGTGTGAGTCGTAGCGGCACCACAACGAGCGCCGCACCAGGAAATGTCACGTGCGTGCCCTCACTCGGACGAGGAAGGTGTCGAGAACGCCGTCGGCCACCAGCGGCTGCCGGACTCCCCACCGGTTGGTGTTGCCCGTCCTCACCGCCTGCGCCCTGGTGACGAGGGTGTCGGCGGTGGAGGTGAGCCGTTGCGCCGTCACGCGGTCGCCGCGCGCCGCGGCGGCCAGTGCGTCCAGCCGGGTCACCATCGCCTGGCCCCACAACGCGGTGGCGTCCAGCCACGGCCGGGCGTCCGCGACGAACGCGGCCTGGACCCCGCCGGCCCGGATCACCCCGGCCGCGTCGCGGATCCGCACCGCGTACTCGCGCAGGTCGCGCAGACCTCGGTGGTCGCCCGCGTCCCAGCGCGTCCAGAACTGCGCGATCTTCGCGGCCAGCACCGGCGCCTGTGGTTGCCACGGCGTGGGGCCGAAGGTCGGAGCCAGGTGTTCGAGGTCCGCGAACACCGTCAGCGCCGCGGTCGCACCCGGATCACCACCGGCGAGCCGGGTCAGTGACTGCTGCCACGACCGCTGGGGCGAGTACACCGCGTCGTTCCAGGCGAGGTCCGCCACGCCGAACTCCGCTATCTCGCTCGCGGCCTCCTGGTTCATCGGGTTGGACACGATTCCGTTGAGGTAGCGCGACAATCCCGCCTCGCGCCCGGCGTACGGCGCGAGCAGCAGGCGGCCGGCCGACTGCTCGTAGTCGTTGACCGGGTAGTTGTCCCACAGGAACACCTTCCGTCCGTACACAGTGGACACCTGTTCGGCCTCGGCGTTGGTCACGCTCGGAGGCACGACGTCGGTGCCGGTCCACTGCACCACGACCGACGGGTCGAGGTGCTCGCGCAGCTGCGTCTTGTACGGGGAGTCCTTCAGGTCGCTGTACTCGGTCGGGACTGTCTGCAGTGGACGGACACCGTCGTGCGTGCGCACGAACTCGGCGGTGATCCTGTTGAGCAGCGAGACCTGCGCCGCGCCCGCGGCACCCTGTCCGGGTGCGCCGAACGCCGCCTGGTCGCCGGCGCAGTTCCACTTCGTGTAGGAGATGTCGTCGAACGGCAACGAGAACGACCGCACACCGAGGTCGTGGACCGCCTGGAACTTCGCCTTGACGGCGTCGACGTCGGCCTGTGCCGAGAAGCAGATCGACACGCCGGGGGACAGCGCGTAGGTGAACTCGACGTGGTGGGCGTTCGCCGCCCGCACCAGGCGCCCGAGCGTGGCGAGCTCCTCGGCCGGGTACGGGTCCCGCCACCGCGCGCGCAGGTAGTCGTCGTCCTTCGCGCTGTAGACGTAGGTGTTGGCCTTCACCTCGCCCAGGAAGGCGATCTGCCGCAGGCGGTCCTCCGTCGTCCACGGTGGACCGTAGAAGCCCTCGATGGCCCCGCGCAGTGCCATGTTCGGCCAGTCGCGCACGATCGTGCCACGTACCGCCCACCCGCCTGCCGAGCGGACGAACAGCTGTCGGAGCGTCTGCACGCCGTAGTACTGCCCTGCGCCGTCCCGGCCGCTGATCGTGATCCCGGAACCGGACACGCTCAGCGCGTAGCCCTCTGCCTGTGCCGGGGTGTCCCGCCCTGGCGAACCCAGGCGCACCACCGGTCCGCTGCCGCTGCCGCTGTCGTCGATTCGCCTGACCCCGTGGTCGCGCAGCAGGGCCACGAGCAGGTTCTTGGCCGCCACGTCGGTGCCGGAGTCCGTCGCGAGCACGACCACCGGTGGCACCGGAAAGTCCGCGGAGGTCGCGGTGATCTGTTGCGGCGTGGGGGAGATCGTCGGCAACGGGCCGCTCGCGGCGGCGGGGCTCACAGCGGTGAAGGTGGTCGTCAGCGTGACGACCGCAGCCAGCAGGGCTCGGTGACGGAAAGTCATGACTCCCTCTCGCATGGTGACCGGCATCCCAGGCTAGGTCGATCATCCATCGGACGTCTAGACCTTCGATCACGGCGTCAGAAACCTGTCATGTCCGGCTGGCCGGACATGACATTGGCAAGACATCGGGTCACCGATCGTTGATGTGAGCTGGATCACAACAACGTGCGAAGGGTTGTCTTCGCGGAAGTCGAAGCTTTCTATAAGGCAACCTGCCTTATAGAAAGCGGGATACAGGTGAGCGCATCCCTGCGAGGAGTCCGGCTCCGGGCCGAGCCGGCTGCCGCCCTGGTCGACGCCGTGCACGCCACGGGTGCGGGCGAAGCGGTCACCGCCCTGTTCGAGGCATGCCTGCACCGCACGCCCGAGCGCGCCTTCCGGGCCCAGCCCGACGGCACGACGGCCGTGGTCACCGGCGACATCCCGGCCATGTGGCTGCGCGACGCGAGCATCCAGGCGATGACCTACCTGCCGCTCGCGGCCGACGATCCTGATCTCGCCGATGCTCTGGCGGGCGTGCTGGCCCGGCTGCTCCGGCACGTCGTCCACGACCCGTACGCGAACGCCTTCAACCTGAGTCCGGACGGCGCCCGGCACAACCCGCTGGACCTGTGCCGCGATCCGTGGATCTGGGAACAGAAGTACGAGATCGACTCGGGGGCGCACGTGCTGCGTTTCCTCACGGCCTGGTGGCGTGCCACCGGCAGGACGGGGCCGGTCGAGGAGTGCGGCAGGCAGGCGGTGCTCGCCGTCGTGCGGACGCTCGAGAAGGAACAGGACCACCGCGACTCGGACTACCGGTTCCGCCGGGAGAACGCGCCTGCGATCGACACGCTCGCGGACGAGGGGCGGGGGACCCCGGTCGCCGTGACCGGGATGAGCTGGACCGGGTTCCGGCCCAGCGACGACGCCTGCACGCTGCACTACACGGCGGCGGGGAACCTCTTCGCGGCCGCCGCCCTGCGCGAGGTCGTCGAGGTGGTCGAGGCGGTGTGGCACGACGAGCCGCTCGCCCGCAGGTGCGCGGACCTGGCCGGCCAGTTGCGAGCCGCCGTTCTTCGGCACGCCGTCGTGCCCGGTCCCGGGGGAGTCCCGGTGCTGGCCTACGAGGTCGACGGCCTCGGCGGCCACGTCCTGATGGACGACCCGAACGCGCCGAGCCTGGTCTCCCTTCCCCTGCTCGGCGCGCTGGCCGCCGGCGACCCGCTCTACCAGGCCACGCGGAAGCTGGTCCTCGGTCCCGGCAACCCGTTCTGGTTCTCGGGAACGGTCGCGTCCGGCCAGGGCAGTCCGCACACGTTCCCCGGATACGTGTGGCCCCTCGGGCTGATCGCGGCGGCCCGCACCGGGACCGCGCGGGACCGGTTCGAGTGCCTCCGGCTGCTCGCCCGCACCGATGCCGGTACCGGGCACGTGCACGAGTCGTTCCACGTCGACGATCCCTCGCTCTACACCCGCGAGTGGTTCTCCTGGGGTGACTGCGAGTTCGTCGGCCTCGCGCGTCACGTCGTCCTCGACCAGGGAGGCAGGCCGTGACGAAGCAGGTGCGACGCGGGGCGGGTTACGAACGGACGGTCATCGACCTGCTGCTCGCCCACGGCAACCTCGACCGCGCGGGGATAGCGCGGCTGGCGGGAGTGTCCCGTCCCTCGGCCGGTGAGATCGTCCAGCGGCTCACCGACGCCGGGTTCGTCGTCGAGGCCGGCGAGGACGACCGGCCGCGGCGCGGTCCCAACTCGGTGCTCTACGGCGTACGGCCCGGCGTCGCCCAGGTCGCCGGAGTGGAACTGCAGCCGGAGGTGGCCTGGGCCGAGGTCGCCGACCTCGACGGCACCGCACTCGGTACGGCACGGTGTGCGGCCCTCGCCGGAGAGGCACCCGAACAGCTGGCCGAACGGGTCGTCGCCCAGGCGGCACGCAACGGTGCGATCGATCCCCGAGCACTGACGGCCGTGATCGTGGCGGCGCCGGGCATCGTCGGGCCGGACGGCGACATGACCTACGTCGAGGGTCATCCGGCCTGGAACGCCGGTCTGCGCGACCGGTTGGAGGCCTCGCTCGCGGTGCCGGTGCGCCTGGAGAACGACGTGAAGCTCACCGCGGTCGCGGAACAGCGCCACGGCGCCGCCGCCGGAGTCGACTCCTTCGCCCTGCTACGGCTGGGGGAGACCGTCAGCGCGGCGATCGTCCTGGACGGACGGGTCGTGCGCGGCGCCACCGGTGCGGCCGGCGAGGTCGGCTACCAGGTGAGCCGCGGACCGGCGTCCTGGCTCAACGCGGACGTCTCCGCCACGGTGAACGCCGGCACCGCCCTCACCCCGCTCTTTCCCGACGCCGCGGCGGCGATGGTCAGCGTGTGCAGCGTGGTGGATCCCGAGCTGGTCGTCGTCAGCGGTCCCGCGGTCGACCCCACCGGTGAGGTGGCCGGGCTGCTGCAGGAGTTCGTGCACGCCACCACGCCGTTTCGCCCCCGCGTGACCTTCAGCGGGCTCGGCACCGAGTCCGGCAGCCCGGCCGCGACCGGTGCCACGACGCGTGCCCTCGACGAGGTTCGCGACCAGATCTACGGAATCGCGCCCCAGTTCCACCCGGCCACCCGGCCGCTCTGACCCGTTCCGCCAGTCATCACCACACTGCTGTGAGGTGCTCATGAAGAACTCCACCCCCATCGCACTGGCCGCCGCGGCGGCACTGTTGCTCGCCGGTTGCGGCCTCGGCGGCGGGTCGGCGAACTCCCCGGCGAGAGCCGGGCGGTGCGACGTCAACGCCCAGATCGCCGCGGGCACCCCGGTCGAGGGAGCTCCGAACGGGTCGATCACCTTCCAGACGACGGCGCTGAAGGCCGACTTCAGCCCCTACTTCGAGAAGGTGATCGCCGACTTCGAGAAGGCCAATCCAGGCACGGAGGTCACCTGGCAGGACGACCCCGGCGACGCCACGTTCACGCAGCGCATGGTCGGCGACGCGCAGGCCTGCCGGCTTCCCGACGTGGTCAACCTGAACCAGATCACCGCCTACGCGCTGCAGCGCGAGAACTTCCTGGCCGACCTCGACAAGTCCGCCCCCGGCGCCGGTGACGCGTTCATCCCGAGCCTGTGGTCCTCGCTGAGGATGCCGGGATCGGACGGGCATTTCGTGATGCCGTGGTACTGGGGCCTCACGGGCCTGCAGACGTTCAACAAGGACCTGATGAAGCGGGCGGGACTCGACCCGGCCTCCCCGCCGAAGACGGTCTTCGAGCAGTTCGACCAGGCCGAGAAGATCGCCAAGGCCTCCGGCGGCGCGTTCTACGCCTTCTCCGCCAACCCGATGTACCGGCTCCCGTCGGACTGGCAGCTCATGAACGTCGGCATCACCGACCAGGCGCAGACCACGTTCACCTTCGCGTCGGACCCCAAGGCCGTCGAGTGGGTGACCCGGATGGCCAAGCTCTACCGTGACGGCGCCCTGCCCAAGGACACGATCTCCAGCTCCGACGACCCCACCAAGCTCTACACCGAGGGGTTGATGGTCTGGGGCTCGACGAACGCGTCCGCGATGCGCACCGTCCAGCAGGGCAACCCCGCCGTCTACGCGGCCACCTCGGTCGGCTCCCTGCTCGACGCCCGCGGCAAGGCCATGCAGGACGGTCAGCTGATCGGCGTCACGAGTACGACGAAGAACGCCGCGACCGCGCTCGCGTTCGCCCGCTTCCTGCTGAACGAGCAGAACCAGACCACCTTCGTGTCCATCCCCACGATCCAGAACTTCCCGAGCACCACGGCGTCCCTGAAGGCCGACAAGTTCACCAAGATCAGCGGCACGGACGCCTACGCCGAGGCCGCGAAGCTCTCGGCCGGCCTGGCCCAGGAGGCGCAGAACGCCTTCCTGTACTCGTGGAACGACGCCGTCAACACCGTCATCGTCCAGCAGGTGCAGCTCGCGATGCAGGGCAGCAAGACGCCCGAGCAGGCGCTGAAGGACGCGCAGGACCAGGCCAACGCGATCGTCAGCAAGAGCAGGTGAGCGCTGTGGTGCTCTCACCCTCGCGGCCGGAGACCCGTGGCGGCACCGATCGCCCGGCGCCCCGCCGCCGGAGCCGGGGCGTCTCGGGTGCCGCGCTGCACCGTCCGTGGTGGGTGCCCGTGCTCTGGGTCGCGCCGAGTGCCGCGCTGATCGCGGTGTTCGGAGTCTTCCCGTTCCTCAACACCGTCCTGCTGTCCTTCACCGACGCCAGCCCTCTCGGCAACCGCGGCGCGTTCATCGGCATCGACAACTACCGCGACCTGCTCGCCGACCCGGCGTTCTGGCAGGCCACCCGCAACAGCCTGCTCTACGCCGTGTTCGCGGTGCCGCTGCTCGTGATGCTGCCGCTGGTGCTGGCGACGCTCGTGCAGGACCGCATCCCGTTCATCGGGGTGTTCCGGTCGGCCTTCTACGCACCGGTCATCGCGTCGGTGGTCGCGGTGGGCCTGATCTGGCAGAACCTGTTCAGCCAGCAGGGGCCGATCAACACCGCGCTCATGGCGCTCGGCCTCACCGACTCGGCCGTGCCGTTCCTGTCCGATCCGACGCTCATCCTGGCCTGCGCCATCGCGTTGACCGTCTGGAAGGGCCTCGGCTGGTACATGGTGCTGTACCTGGCCGCGCTCGGCGGGGTGCCGCGTGAGCTCTACGACGCCGCGATGGTGGACGGCGCCGGGCCGGTCCGGCGGTTCTTCGCCGTCACCGTTCCCGGCGTGCGTCTCACGATGCTGCTCGTGGGGCTCATGTCGGGCATCGGCTCGCTGCGGGTGTTCTCGGAGATCTACGTGCTCGGCGGCCCGACCGGAGGACCCGGTGGCGGTGCCCAGACCCTCCCGTTCTACATCCAGCGCGCCGCCCTGGACCCGATCTCGGGCAACGCGGGCTACGGGGCGGCGATCAGTGTCGCGCTGTTCCTGCTCACCGTCGTCCTCGCGGTCGCGGCACACCGGCTCACCAGGAAGGAGGACTGATGGCGGCCATCGCGGTGGCACGGCCCGTCCGGCGATTTCGCGGCGTGCGCAGGCTCGTGCCGCGCTACGCGGCTCTGCTGTTCGTCCTGTTCCTCTGCGTCGGTCCACTGCTGTGGCAGTTGTCCTCGTCGCTCAAGGGACGCGACGAACCCGTCTACGGCGCGGACGCGACCCTCGTGCCGCACGACCCGTCGCTGCAGGCCTACCTGCGGATCTTCGAGCAGGTGCCGATGGCGGGCTACATCGCCAACAGCCTGGTCATCTGCGCGCTGAGCCTGGGCTCCCAGCTCGTGCTCCCCACCATGGCGGGCTACATGCTGTCGCGGCGTGGGTGGCGTGGCGCGAAGGCCTTCGCCGGGCTGCTCGTCGCGTCGATGATGTTCCCGTTCGAAGCGATCATGGTGTCGCTGTTCCTGATGACCGGGGGCATGGGGCTGGTCGACACGCTGGTCGGCGTCTGGCTGCCCGGCGCGGTCTCGGCGGTCAACGTCTTCCTGATGCGCGCCGCCTTCTCGGCCATGCCCGACGAGGTCGAGGACGCCGCGGTGCTCGACGGCGCGACCGAGTGGCAGCGCTTCCTGCGCATCTACCTGCCCGCGGTGAAGGGCTCGCTCACGGTCGTCGCCATCAACACGTTCATCAGCGCCTGGGACGACTTCCTCTGGCCGTTCGTGGTGCTGCGGAGCGAGGGCAACTTCACGCTGAGCCTCGGACTGTCCCGGCTGGCCCAGTCGTGGCTGGGCTACGACCCCCGCGTCGTCATGGCCGGTTCCATGATCGCGATCCTGCCCGTCATCGCCCTGTTCGTCCTCGCGCAGCGGTGGTTCTACCGCGGCGTCGCCGAAGGAGCAATCAAGTGACCCAGCTCGTCCACCCTGGTGAGGTGCTGGTGCCGACCGCGCACCAGCTCGCCTGGCAGCGGCAGCGGCTCGGCATGTTCGTCCACTTCGGACTGAACACGTTCCACGACAAGGAGTGGAGCAACGGAACCCTGCCGGCCGCCGACTTCGCGCCGGCCGACCTGGACGCACGGCAGTGGGCGCGGACGGCGAAGGAGAGCGGCGCCGAGTACCTGGTGCTCACGGCCAAGCACCACGACGGGTTCTGCCTGTGGCCCTCGGCGACCACGCGGTACTCCGTGGCGTCGTCGCCCTGGCGGGACGGCCGCGGTGACCTGGTGGCCGAGGTCGCGGAGGCGTGCCGCGTCGAGGGCCTCGCGCTGGGGCTCTACCTTTCGCCATGGGATCGCAACCATCCCGCGTATCCCGACCCGGCCGCTTACGACGACGTGTACTGCGCCCAGCTCACCGAGCTGTGCACGCGCTACGGACCGCTCGGGGAACTGTGGTTCGACGGCGCGGGATCGGAGGGCCGCGTCTACGACTGGGCCCGCGTTTCCGCTGTCGTCGCCGAACACCAGCCGCAGGCGATGGTGTTCAACATGGGCGCGCCGACGATCCGCTGGGCGGGCAACGAGGACGGCATCGTCGCCGACCCGGTCGAGTACGTGGTCACCCACACCCAGATGAGCCAGTACACGGTGGTCACGACCCGTTTCGAGCACGCGCTCTACCTGCCGCCCGAGTGCAACGTGTCGCTGCACCGCGGCTGGTTCTGGCACACCGCCGCCGAACGCAAGACCGTCGAGCACCTGATGGCGGTCTGGTACCGGTCGGTCGGGCGCGGCGCCAACCTGCTGCTGAACGTTCCCCCGGACCGGTCCGGCCGGATCGCCGCCGAGGACGTCGCGCGGCTGCGGGAGTGGACCGCGCACCGCGAGCGTCTGTTCGCCGAACCGGTGGACGGTGACGTGGAGGGTGACGAGGTCTCGTTCCCGCCGGGAACCATGATCGACCACGTCGAACTCCGCGAGGACCTGACGGCGGGGCAACGGATTCGCGGGTTCACCGTGCTGCACGGCGACACCGTGATCGCCTCGGGGCCGACGGTCGGCGCCCAGCGGCTCGTCGTCCTCGACCCGGTGCGCGCCGACCGGCTGCGCGTCGTGCTCGACGGCGGGCGCCTCGCGGGTGTCACGGCCTGGCACACCGGCTCGTCCGTGATACCGGACCTGCCAGAGGGGTACCGCGCGCCGACCGACTACCCCGAGGACTGACCCGTGGGGCGCACCACCGATCTGGGTTCGGCCGCGCGCTGGGTGGTCGAACCCGTGGGCGGCGACCTGCCAGAGCACGTCACACGTCCGGCCGAGCTGCCGCCGCCGGTGCCCGCGACGGTGCCGGGAACCGTGCAGACGGACCTCATGGCGGCCGGTCTGCTCACCGATCCGCACCTCGGGCTCGCGGAGGCCGACGCCCAGTGGGCCGGCTACCTCGACTGGACCTGGACCGGCCGGGTCGAGCTGGAGCCGGCCGCGCCCGGCGAGGAGGTGGACCTCGAGTTCGACGGCATCGACACGGTCGGCGTCGTCGCCGTGAACGGCACCGAGGTGTTGCGCACCCTCGACATGCACCAGCGGCACCGGGTCCGGGTGACCGATCTGCTCGTCGCCGGGGAGAACGTGCTCACCGTGCGGATCTCCTCGGCGATCGGCTACGCCCAGCGGCGGCTGGCCGAGTACGGCTACCTCCCGCAGGACTACGAGCACCCGTACAACTTCGTGCGCAAGGCCGCGTGCTCGTTCGGCTGGGACTGGGGCCCGACGGTCGTCACGGCCGGGATCTGGCGTCCTGTGCGGCTGCGCCGGTGGCGAGGAGCCCGGCTGGGCGACGTCCTCGTGCGCGCCGACGTGCGATCGGGGGAGCAGGACGGGGTGGTCGTCGTCGACCCGGCCGTCCTGCGCGCTCCCGGTGTGGCTCTCGACGTCGTCGTGACGGTGCGCGACCCCGAGGGGCACGTGATCGCGCGAGGTGGAGGAACCGGCGACGGGCCGATCTCGGTGCCGGTCGCCGCGCCACGCCGATGGTGGCCGCGTGGCCACGGCGAGCAGGTGCTGCACACCGTCGAGGTCGACCTGAGCGGCGAGGGCGTCGAGCCAGATCGGCACACCGCTCGAGTCGGGTTCCGCAGTGTGCGGCTCGCCACCGAACCGGACGAGATCGGCCGGGAGTTCGTCCTGCACGTCAACGACCGCCCGGTCTTCGTGCACGGCGCGGCGTGGGTGCCGCTCGACGCGATCCTGCCGAGGGTCACCCCGCAGCAGTACGCGCGGCGGGTGCGCGACGCCGCCGAGGCTCATCTGAACCTGCTCCGTGTGTGGGGCGGCGGTGTCTACGAGGACCGCGCGTTCTACGACGCCTGCGACGAACAGGGTCTGCTGGTGTGGCAGGACTTCATGTTCGCCTGCGCCGCCTACCCGCAGGACCCCGCGTTCGTGGACCTGGTCCGCGGGGAGGCGGCCGACGTGCTGAACCGGATCGCGCCGCACCCGTCGGTCGTGCTCCTGTGCGGCTCGAACGAGAACCAGCTCGCGGCGGCGGACTGGGGCTGGTCCGAGCGGGCGCCGGCCCTGCCGTGGGGCGAGATCCTCGACGACGAGGTGTTGCCCGCCGTCGCCCGCGAGGTGTTGCCGCTGCACCCGTACGTGCCCTCGACACCGACGTCACTCGATCCCGAGGTGCACCCCAACGATCCCGACCACGCGACGACCCACCAGTGGGACGTGTGGAACCGCCTGGACCCGGTGCACTACCGCGACTGCGTGCCGCGCTTCGCCGCCGAGTTCGGCTTCCAGGCCCCGGCCGCCCGCAGCACGCTGACCCGTGCGGCGGGTGGTGCCGAGCCGGACGATCCTCGGGGGCCGTTCATGCGGGCCCACCAGAAGCAGGGCGGTGGTGTCGAGAAGCTCGACCGCAACCTCGCCGAGTACACCGCGCCGGCGAGCTCGCTGCGGCGGTTCGCCGACTGGCATCTCGCCACGTCGCTCACCCAGGCGTGGGCGCTGGAGATCGCGATCACCCACCTGCGCTCCTGGTGGCCCCGTTGCGCGGGACTCGTGCTGTGGCAGCTCGGCGACTGCTGGCCGGTGTCGTCGTGGGCGATCGTCGACGGCGACGGGGTCCGCAAACCGGCGTGGCACGCGGTGCGCCGCGCCTGCGCGCCACGGCTCCTGAGTTTTCAGCCGAGGCCGTCCGGGATGATCGTGGCCCTGGCCAACGACACCGACGAGCCGTGGACGACGACGGTGATCCTGTCCCGCAGGCACGTCGACGGCCGGGTGCTCGCCGAGACCAGCCAGGAGGCCTTCGTGCCCGCCAGGTCGGTGCTCACCCTCCCGGTGCCACGGGAGATCCGCGCCGCGCGGCGACGCCGGGAGGAGGTCCTCCTCGCGGAGGCGGACGGGCTGCGGGACGTCGAGTTCCTGGTGCCGCGCAACGCTTTGCTGGTGCCGCCCGCACGGCACGACGTCTCGATCCGACACGACGGCACCGCCTGCGAGGTTCTCGTGCTGGCGCGGGCGTTCTCCCTGGACACCCTGGTGCTCGCCGACGTCGTCACGCCCGGCGCGCGCTGCGACGACGGTCTGGTCACCCTGTTCCCCGGTGAACGTCACACGTTCCGCGTCACCGGGGTGGGCCCTGAAGAGGCGGACCGGCTCGCCGGCGTTGTCCGCTGCGCGAACGAGGTGATCCGTCCGCATGACTGACACCGTGCTCGACGACCTGGACCCCACGCGGCTCGCCGGTCAGCTGAACCAGCGGCTGAAGGGCTGGGAGGCGGTGCGCCGCCGGGGCAGCGGGTTCGAGGTCACCGACGCGTTCCGGGCCGAGGTCGACCGCTTCGGCGGCCTCGGCGCCCTGTACGGGCTGTTCCGGGCCGACGCGTGGAGCGGGCGCACCTGGGAGACCGGCGTTCGTCCGCAGGAGCGCGCGGAACTGGCCGCGCTGGTGCAGGAGGAGGTGCGCACCCGGTCCGGCAGCGCGATCGGCGTCCTGCTGTGCGAGGAGGCCCCGCACGGACACCAGGCGCTGGGCGCGGGCCTGCTGCCGGTCAACCTGAACGTCGGGGCCGCCCTGGACCCCGACCTGTACCGGCGGGCCGTCGAGGTGGTCTCCCGCCGCCTGCGTGCCGACGGCGTCCACCTCGCCCTGGTCTCGGCGCTCGACGTCCTGCGCGATCCGCGGTGGGGTCGTGCCGAGGAGTGCTACGGCGAGGCTCCGCACCTGACGGCGGTGCTCACCACCGCGCTCGTGCACGGGATGCAGGGGCCGGACCGCTCGTTGATCCACTTCGGCGACGGCGCGGGCGTGGTGGTCAAGCACTTCGTCGCGCAGGGTGCCGCCGAGGGCGGCCGCAACGGCCAGTCCGCGTCGATCGGGCAGACCGAACTGGCCGAGGTGCACCTCGTGCCCGCCGAGGCGGCGATCCGCGCGGGAGCGGTCGGGGTCATGGCCGCCTACGGTGACGTCGACGGCGAGCCGTGCTGTGGTTCCCGTGCCCTGCTGACCGGCCTGCTGCGCGACCGCTGGGGCTTCGACGGCATCGTGATGGCCGACGGGGGAGCGATCGACCGGCTGACCGAGTTCGGCTGCTCGCCGGTGGACGCGGCGCTGCGGGCACTCGACGCGGGCGTGGACCTGAGCCTGTGGGACCACGCCTACACACTGCTGCCGGAGGTGATCACCCGGCACGAGCTCGCGGCGCGGCAGGCCCGCCTGGCAGCCGGCCGGATCCTGCGGCTCAAGGCCGCGTTCGGGCTGCTCGGTCCCGCACCCGCCGTCACTCGGGAGGCGCCCCCGGTGCGCGAGGTGGTCGAGCTGTCCCGGCGGCTCGCCGAACGTTCGATCGTCCTCACCCACCACGACGGCCACGCCCTGCCCCTGCCGGTGCGGGTGGCCGGTCGGCGCGCCCGGTGGCTGCTCGCCGGTCCGTTCGCCGACGACCACACGGCGCTGCTCGGCGACTACGTGCCGCCGCTTGCTGTGGAGGAGGCGCGGTCGATCGCCGATGCCCTGGCCGATCGCGTCGACCTGCTCGGTCTCGCCCCCGTGCCCGCCCCGCCCGACCACTCTGCGTCCGTGATGAAGGGCACCTTCATCCACCTCAGGTCGATGAAGGTGCCCTTCATCA
>NZ_MUYM01000003.1 GCF_002150765.1 Lentzea kentuckyensis | reverse complement strand
TATGTCTGGCATCAATCTATCTACTCAAAGGAATTACCTCGACGAGGAGGTAATTCATATATTACTGGCTGTGTTTCGGCACGCTGTTGAGTTCTCAAAGAACACGCGCTCACCGGTTCCAGTCTCCGTTTCCGGAGGCTTTCTCTCGGGGCTTGTGTTGAAAGCTTAGCCAGTTCGTTTTCGCTTTGTCAAATCAGCCGGTTTTGTCGAACACTGTGGCTTCTTCGCGGCGCAAACTCGCTTCGCATTCAGTTTTTGCTTGGTTCAGAAGTTATCTGAGTGGCTTTCCCGGTGTCAAATCGGGGTCATTTTCAGATCCCGGACAGCACGTTAGGCCGCTTATTTACTTCTGGGGGTTTGACGCCGTGAGACTTTACCCGGCCCGATCCGCGGTGTCAACCGCTCGTTCCGGGGTCTCGCTTGCGACTTGGAGAAAGTTACTGATGGGGAGGATCAAAGTCAAATCGCCTGGTCAGCGGGTTGCTTGATCGGCACGGACGGAGACGGAGCAGCCGGCTTGGCCCCAACCGGACGCGGCCGGAGCCACAAGGTGATGGAACGAAGTCCCTCCATCGCCTTCACGATCTGGTCCGCCGAGGCCGCCTGACCGGTCGCCAACGGCACCAGGTCGTAGCCCCAGACGCCGAACTCCTTGAGGACCGTCACCGGATCGTCACCGAAGTCCGCCGTCGCGGTCGCCGAGAACTCGAGGAACACCTGTGGCCTGTCGCGACGCAACAGCCGGACGAGGCCGGCCAGCGCGCGGTGCCCACGTCCAGGCGTGTCCACCCGCACGACGGAAAGCTTCATGCCCTGCACCAAGGAGATCTCTTCGAGCTCCTTGTCCAGGCGCACCGACTTCACCCGTGCGACATCGTCAGCGGCATCCGCGGCCAGCGGCGACACCGACACACCACCGGTCAACGTCGGTGCGACGGCCAGTTCACCGGCGCTCTCCCACGCCGCACCCTCGATCACGGTCAGACGGGCGGCAACAGCAGCAGGCAGGTTCGCCGAGACGTTGTGCCTCAACAGTGCCGCGGCGGAAGCATCCGGTTCGACGGCGACGACCGCACCCATCAGGCCGAGCCGCGACAACACCCTGATCGAGTGATACCCGACGTACGCGCCGACATCGAGGAAGATCCCGTCCGGCTCCAGCACCGAGTCGAGCTGTGCCGCGAGGTCTGGCTCCCACACGCCGTTGGACGACAACAGCGGAAGCATGAACGCGTCGTCTGAAGGCAGCCGCATCATGCCCGCGTCGCACAACACCAACGACGAACGCACCTCAGGCGCGTCACCCGAAGCCTCGTGCTGACGCACCACCACGCGCCGCAACGCGTCCGCGGTCTGTTGCGCGTGAGAGGCGGCACGGATAGCGGAGTCCAACCGCGAGTCGCGCTCGCGGAACACCTCGACGACCTTGGACTCCAACGTGTCGATGCGGTCCAACGTCCGATCGAGCGCCACGGTCAGTTTGTCGATCCGCTCGGCCAGGACGTCCGTCGCCTTCGCGCGCTTGGTCGCCTCACCGATGACCGCGTCCTCGATGTCCCGCAGCCTGCGTCCCTGACCGGCCATGTCCGCGCGCACGCGCACGACCCCGTCGTCGACGCCGACCAGCTGGTCACCGAAGTGCGACTGTCGTTCCGCGACCTGCTCGACCTCGGCGCGCAGCAGTTCCAGTTCGCCGGCGCCGACCCCGGCCTTCAGCGCGTCCTGCCGGTTGACCAGCTCGGACACCGTGCGCTCGACCCCGTCGATCAGGGTGTGCAGCACCTGGCGCATGTGGTTGTCGTAGTGGTCCAACGCGCGCAACACGACCTTGCGCAACGCGGGGGCCATCGGCGTCCGATGAGGGCCGTCCACGTTGGGCTGACGTAGTAACGCGTGCTTGGCCGACTGCAGCGCGAGCATCGGGTCGACCTCGGGCTTCGGCTTCGGCCGGCGGGCCCGCCATCCCCGGTACGAATGCTCGACGCGTTCGCGAAGGATCTCGCTCACGCGCGTGACCGACCGCACCGACAACACGTGCTCACGTCCCGCGGCACCCAAAGCAGCCGCGGTGGGCAGGTCGTCGGCCAACGAGCGCAGCAGCTTCGCGGCCGCCTGCACGTCCGGTTCGGCACCCTGGTGACACGGCACGAGAACAGCCGTCTTGCCGAACAGCTCCGCAACGGCACCGTGGTCGGACGCCACCACGGGCACGCCGCGCACGGCCAGCGTGGCCAGGCGCAACGCGATCCGGTCGTCCGCCCCACCGCGGTGCAGCGACACCACGGCGTCGGCCGTCAGGCACACGTCCTCGTCCTCGACCAACGAGATCCGCTGGTCAGAGGCCGTGGCCAGGCGCAGTCGCTCGGCGGCCTCCGGGTGTTCGAACGCGCCGGACACCGCGATCCGCAGTTCGACGTCCGAACGGTCCGGGAACGCGCTCAAGAACGCCGACACCGCACCCAGCACGTTGCCGGGCCGGTCGAGAGAGTGGTCCGCGATCGCCGCGAACACCACCACCTCGCCGGTCGAGTGCTCACGCGCGCCGACGTCGTGCACCGGCACGGGCACCACACGCACGATGGGCCCGCCGATGCGTTCGGCAGCGGCTCGCGACACGTCAGACGAGAGCCAAAGTTCGTTCACGCCCGTGCGGTCGTCCGCAGCAGTGGCGTCCAACGCCACCTCCGCGACGAACCGTCCAGCGGGCACCTCGTCCGCGGCGGAAGTCCGAACGACAACGGGATAACCAGCGGAAGTCGACACCGGCAGCCCGGACGCCCGCGCCGCGGCGAGCATCAGCTCCGCCAACGGCCCCGAGCCCACGACGGACACGCCGAGCTGGTCGAGCAGCGCCGGTCCCTCTTCCCGTGGCTGCGGCACGGCCGGTGCGGGCAACCGCCCGGAGGCCACGCCCACGCCGGCACACCACTCACGCCAGGCGTCGGCGTCCGCACCGAACGGCGCCGGGAACTGCTCCTGCAACGACGAGTCAGCACGCCACACCGCGTCGGCCCAGCGTGTGCCACCGTGCTCCGTCGGCTCGCACGCCCAGATGAGGAACCCACCACCACCGTCCTCACCGAACGCCGGCATGGGCGTCGGCGACGCGGCCCGGTAGTCGGCGCGCAGCTCGGACGGGATCTGCGTCCCGTCGACCAGGGAGTCGAAGCGGTACGGCACCGGCTGCACGCTCCAGCCGCATCGCACCAGCTCAGCGCGGTAGGCGGTGCACAGTTCGGCGACTTCGGCGTGCTCGGAGAGCAGCACGCGCGGCCGTTCCGCGAAATCGGCGGACAGCAGCCACGGCCGGCGTGGGTCGAACCCGCGGAAGTGCACGGTCAGCAGGTCCTGGCCGACAACGGCCAACGAGCCGGACTCGGTGCGGTGCAGCGGCCGGTCCGCGACGTTCCACACCGACAAACCGACCCGTGCGTCGCGCACGACGAAATGCGGCACGATCGCCGGCATGTCCAGCGAACCCAAATAGGGTTCGGCGCCCTCAGCGACCGCGATGAAACCGGGGTCGAACGCACCCAGTTCGTGCAGTTCAGCGGGGCCCGGCTGCAGTCCGTCGGACGGCAACGGCCGCAACGTGCGCGGCAGCAGCGCCACCGGTGCGTTGCGCAGCGCCTCCAGCACGAGCTTCGTGAGCGACCCGAAGACCTGGACCCACGGGTCGAGGTACAGCACGGGCATGCCCTGCGACAGCAATGCCTCGAGCAGCCGCGGCAGGATCGCGGCCTTCAGCGCGTCGGCGTCCAGCGAGGTCGCGAGCACGTGCAGCTCGACCTCGGACACGCCGATCTCCAGCGGTGTGATCAGCCCCGGTCCCGCGTGCTCCGGCTGCGCGTCGACGATCAGCGCGACGAACCGGCCCTCGGGGTGCTCGGCGAGGAAGGAGCTGGACAGGACCTTGACCGCGGGCAGTTCCGCCGCCGTGGCGACCGTGCACGCGCAGATCGTCGGCTGGAACTCGGGTACCTCTGTCACGGAGAGCAACGTATCGGCCTCACAGCACGGGAAGAAGAGTGCGCAACTCGTACGGAGTGACGCTTCGACGGTACGCGTCCCACTCCGTCCTCTTGTTGCGCAGGAAGAAGTCGTAGACGTGCTCGCCCAACGCCTCGGGGAGCAGCTCCGAGTTCTCCATCTCGGTGAGCGCCTCGCCGAGGTTCTGCGGCAGGTTCGCGTAGCCGGCGGCACGGCGTTCGCGGTCGGTCAGCGACCACACGTCGTCCTCGGCGGGCGGCGGCAGCTCGTAGCCCTTCTCGATGCCCTTGAGGCCGGCGGCCAGGATCACCGAGTAGGCGAGGTACGGGTTGCAGGCGGAGTCGACCGAGCGGACCTCGACCCGGCGCGACGACGACTTGCCCGGCGAGTACATCGGCACGCGGACCAATGCGGAGCGGTTCGCGTGACCCCAGCACACGGCCGTGGGGGCTTCACCGCCGACGATCAGCCTCTTGTACGAGTTGACCCACTGGTTGGTGACGCCGGAGATCTCACGCGCGTGCTTGAGAATGCCCGCGACGAACTGCTTGCCGATGTCGGAGAGCTGGTACGGGTCTTCCTCGTCGTAGAAGGCGTTGCGGTCGCCCTCGAACAGCGAGAAGTGCGTGTGCATGCCGGACCCCGGCTGTTCGGAGAACGGCTTGGGCATGAACGAGGCGCGCACGCCCTGCGTGATCGCGACCTCCTTCACCACGTAGCGGAACGTCATGACGTTGTCCGCCATGGTCAGCGCGTCGGCGTAGCGCAGGTCGATCTCCTGCTGACCGGGCGCGCCCTCGTGGTGGCTGAACTCGACGGAGATGCCCATCGCCTCCAGCGCCTCGATGGCGTGGCGGCGGAAGTGCGTGGCGGTCTCGTGCGAGGTCTGGTCGAAGAAGCCGCCGTTGTCCGCGGGGATGGGCTCGTTGCCGTCGCCGGGCAGGTCCTTGAGCAGGAAGAACTCGATCTCCGGGTGCACGTAGCAGGTGAACCCCGCCTCGCTGGCCTTCGACAGGGTCCTGCGCAGCACGTGCCGCGGGTCGGCCCACGACGGCGAGCCGTCGGGCATGGTGATGTCGCAGTACATGCGCGCCGAGTAGTTGCTGCCGTCCGGCGTCTGCCAAGGCAGCACCTGGAAGGTGGACGGGTCCGGCTTCGCGACCATGTCCGACTCGTAGACGCGGGCGAAGCCCTCGATCGCGGAGCCGTCGAACCCGATGCCCTCGCTGAAGGCGCCCTCGAGCTCGGCCGGCGCGACCGCCACGGACTTCAAGAAGCCCAGGACGTCGGTGAACCAGAGCCGGACGAACCGGATGTCGCGTTCCTCGAGCGTGCGGAGCACGAACTCCTGCTGGCGGTCCATAGGGCGCAGCTTAAGGGCTGGGGACTCTCTACGATCAACGCATGTCCGCCCGTTGGTTGTTGGTTTGCGCACTCGCCCTGCTCACGAGCTGCACGTCCGGTGGAGAACTCCCCGATGGTGCGACGTTGCTCTCGAAGTCTGCCGAGTCGATGCGCTCGGTCAAGACGGTCCACTTCACCATCAAGGTGGACGGTGAACTGCCGGACGTGCCGGTGAAGGAGGCCGACGGCGACCTCACCTCGGCCGGTGACTCCAAGGGCACCGCGAAGGTGACGTTCGGCGGGCAGCTGCTGTCCATCGAGTACGTGCTGACCGGCGGAAACCTGCACTTCAAGGGCCCGACGGGCGGCTTCACGAAGCTGCCGGCGGCGTTCGCCGGCCAGGTCTACGACCCGTCCGCGATCCTGAACCCGGAGAAGGGCGTGGCCAAGGTCCTGGCCAGCGCGAAGGACGCCAAGACCAAGTCGTCCGGTGACGTCTCCGTGGTCGAGGCGACCGTGCCGAAGGACGTCGCCGCGGGTCTGGTGCCCGGCATCTCCGCCGACGTGAAGAGCACGTTCTCCATCGACAAGGACAACAAGCTCAAGAGCGCGTTGTTCGAGCTGCCCGGTGGCCAGAAGGTCGACATCGGACTGACCGACTTCGACAAGCCCGTCACGGTGACGGCACCCGCGTAATGCGCAAAGTCGCTCTTGCCGCGTCCGGCGCGGCTGTCCTGCTGGGAGCGCTCGACGCGTACGTCGTCGTCGGCGTTCTCACGGACATGGTGCGCGACCTCGGCATCGCGGTGAACGACCTGGAACAGGCGACGCCGATCGTCACCGGCTACCTGCTCGGGTACGTCGCGGGCATGCCGTTGCTGGGTCAGCTGTCGGACCGGCTGGGACGCCGGTTCGTGCTGCAGGTGTCGCTGCTCGGGTTCCTGGTCGGCTCGGTGATCACGGCGCTGGCCGCGGATCCGCCGCTGCTCGTGACCGGACGTGTGGTGCAGGGCCTGGCCGGTGGCGCGTTGCTGCCGGTCACGATGGCCCTGGTCGCGGACCTGTGGGAAGAGCACAAGCGGTCGACCGCGCTCGGGACCGTCGGTGCCGCACAGGAGCTGGGGTCTGTCCTCGGCACTCTGTACGGCATCGGCGTTGCGTCGCTGTTCAACGCGTTGCCGTTGTTCGAGGCGTGGGAGCCGCAGAGCTGGCGTTGGGTGTTCTGGGTGAACGTGCCGTTGGCGGTCATCGCGATGGTGATCGTGCAACGGACCGTGCCGAACACACGGCGTGAGGTTCGCATCGACGTCGTGGGCGGGGTGTTGCTCGCCGTCGCGTTGTCGCTGCTGGTGGTCGGGCTGTACAACCCGAAGCCCGAGGAGTCCCTGCTGCCGTCGTGGGGCTGGCCGGTACTGGCGGCGGCCCTCGTGGTGTTGGCGGCCTTCTTCTGGTGGGAACGCCGTGCCGCGGTGCGGCTCATCGATCCAGAAGGTGTGCGGTGGCGGCCGTTCTGGGCCGTGCTCGGGGTGTCGTTCGCGGCCGGTGCGGCGTTGCTGGTGACGCTGGTCGACGTGGAGTTGTTCGCGCAGACCGTGTTGCGTCGTGACTCCGCTGCTGCTGCGACGTTGCTGACGCGATTTCTGATCGCACTGCCCGTGGGCGCTGTACTGGGTGGATTCCTGGCGTCGCGGTTCGGCGACCGCTGGGTGTCCTTCGGCGGGCTCGCGGTCGCGTCGGTGTCGTACGTGTTCATCGCGCAGTGGCCGGCTGACGTCTCCGGGTTCGTTCTCACGCGTGACCTGGCCATCGCCGGGTTCGGGCTGGGTCTGGTCATCGCGCCGCTGTCTGGTGCCGTGCTGCGTGTTGTGCCGTCAGTGCGGCACGGCGTGGCGTCGGCGTTCGTCGTCGTCGCACGCATGACGGGCATGCTCGTGGGCGTCGCGGCGTTGTCCGCCTGGGGACTCCACCGGTTGCGCGAGCTCACGGCAGGCCTGAACACGCCGCTGCCGTTCGGCGTCGAGAAAGCCGTCTACGAGCAGCAGCTCGCCGAGTACCAGCGCAGGCTCACCGAGGCGCTCCTCACCGAGTACCACGAGATCTTCCTGATCACGGCGGTGATTTGCGCGCTCGGTGCGCTGGGTTCGGTCCTCCTGCCCGGAAAGGGGCCGAACTCGACTCGTCAGCAGGCCGAATCGGTCTCCGGCAGTCTCAGGTCCACCAAGTAGTTCGTGCCCACGCCGTCCACACAGCCGTTGTTGGCCAGGAACGCCGTGTGCTGGTTTCCGTTGTACGTCAGCAACCGCGCACCAAGTGCCTGCGCGAGGTCCACGCCGGACTGGTAGGGCGTCGCCGGGTCACCGGTCGTCGAGATCACCAGCACCTGCGGCAGTCCGTTCACGTTCGGCGGATGCGGTTCCGACGTGTGCGGGGCAGGCCAGAACGCGCACGGGCCGAGCGCGGTCTCGTCGGTGGGGATCGTGTCGTTGCCCAGGAGTTCCAACAGCCTCCGACGGTTGGACTCCAGGGTGGCGCGGTCCTTGATCGGTGGCTCGTCGACGCAGCGGATGGCCACGAACGCGTCCTGGATGCGGCTGTAGGTGCCGTCCGGGGCGCGGCCGAGGTACTGGTCCGCGAGCTGCAGCAGGGTGGTGCCCTTGTTCTGCCGCAGTTCCTGCAGGCCCTTCAGCGCCGTCTCCCACAGCCGGTCCGAGTACATCGCCTGGATGAGGGCGGTGTTCGCGTCCGAGTGGGAGAGCTTGCGGTCGCCGACCTGCAGCGGTGCCTTCTTCAGCGGCTCGATCATCTGCCGGAACTTGGACTCGGCGGTGCTCGAGTCTCTCCCGATGGGACAGTCGCGCTGAGCGCACCAGCCCGCGAACCGCTGGAACGACTCCTCGAAGCCCTGCGCCTGACGTGCCGACGCGGCCACCTTGTCGCTGTTGACCTCCACCGCGCCGTCGAGCACCATCGCGCGCACGTTGCGCGGGAACATCTCGGCGTACAACGTGCCGATGCGCGTGCCGTAGGAGTAGCCGAGGTAGCTCAGCTTGTTCTCCCCCAACGCGCCCCGCAGCACGTCCACGTCCCGCACGACGTCACGGGTACCGACGTTGCGGAGCAGTTTGATGCCGCTGCGTTCCGTGCACTTCTCGACGAAGAACCTGTTCTCGGTCTCCACCGCGTTCGCCGTCTCACCCTTGGGGCGCAGGCGTTGCGCGTCGCGTTCCGCGTCGGTCAGGCACTGCACGCGAGGCTGGCTCGCGCCGACACCGCGCGGGTCGAAGCCCACCACGTCGAACCGCTTGCTGACCGGGTTGTTCGGCTGCATGTTCGCGACGTGCGCCATGCCCGAACCACCGGGACCGCCGGGGTTCACCACCAGGGCACCGACCCGTCGCCCTTGTTCGACGGCGGGCCGGCGTAACAGTCCGATCGAAATCGTCCCCGCGTCCGGGTTCTCGTAGTCGAGCGGGACCTGCAGACGCGCGCATTGGATGCCTTCGCGCTCGAACGAGGTCTTGCTCTTCGCATCAGTCGCGTACGGCTGGCACGCACCCCACGACAACGCCTGCTCGTAGAAGCGCGCCAGGCCCTTGCGCGCGGCGACGGGTGAGCCGTCGATGTGCGCGAAGGACGTGGACGTGCTGAGCAGAACGATCAAGGCGAACAATGCCGCAGTGACTCGGGATCGCCTCTTCGTCATTAGGCGCACCGGGTTCCGTCAGCGGGCAATGTCTGGTCGATCAGGTACTTCACGCCGGCGTCGTCCACGCACGCCACGCCCTGCAGGAAGACCGTGTGCTGGACGCCTTCGTACGTGAGCAGCCGCGAGTTGAGCGCTTTGGCCAGGTTCACACCGGCGTCGTACGGCGTCGCCGGGTCACCGGTCGTGGAGATGACCAGCAGCGGCGGGATGCCGTCGGCCTTGGGCGGGCCCGTGCGCGCGGTGACCGGGGCCGGCCAGAAGGCGCACGCGTCGAGCGTCGCGCCCGGAGGGTTGCCGTCGTCGAGGAACGGCGCCGCCTCCTTGTACTTCTTCGCGGCGTCCAACAGCGCGTTCTTGTCCGTCAGCCGTTGGTCGTCGACGCAGTGCACGGCGTTGAACGCATCCGTGATCGTCGAGTAGTTGCCCTGGTCATCACGGTCGAGGTACGCGTCGGCGAGGGTCATCAACACGCGGCCACGGCCGTTCTTCAGCTCCTTGAGGCCGTCCAGCAGCAGCGGCCACAACTGCTCCGAGTACAACGCCTGGATCGCGGCGGTGATCGCGTCGTTGTAGGAGAGCTTGCGGTCGCCGACGTTGACCGGCTTCTGGATCAACGGGGTGGTGAGCTGGCGGAAGCTCGCGTTGGCGTCGTCACCAAGCGGGCAGTCGCCCTTCTCACGGCACCACTTCACGAACTCGTCGAACGCCTTCTGGAAGCCGGCGGCCTGGGCGACCAGCGACGCGAGCTGGTCCTGGGTCGGGTCGACGGCACCGTCGAGGATGAGTGCGCGCACGTTCTGGGGGAAGGTCTCGGCGTACTCGGTGCCTATGCGGGTGCCGTACGAGTAGCCGACATAGCTCAGCTTCGCGTCGCCGAGCGCAGAGCGAAGGACATCCATGTCCTTAACTACGTCCCGCGTGCCCAAGTTGGCGAGCATTGATGCCCCGAATTTTGTACCGGCGGCACACTTCTCGGCATACGCCTTGTTCTCTTGCTCCGTTTGGGCCAGTCCGGCCGGACTCGTGTCGATGTCAAGGTCCAAACGATCGGCATCGCGCTCCGGTCCGGTCAGACATTTCACCGCCGGGTCGCTCGCGCCGATGCCCCGCGGGTCGAACCCGACAAGATCGAACCGCTTCCCGAGCTCGGTCTTGCGGTAGTCCGACACCATGCCCGCGGCCGCCGCCATGCCGGAGGCGCCGGGCCCGCCGGGGTTGATCAGCAACGAACCGATCCTCTGCCCGGTCGCCTTGTACCGCAGCACGCCGATGGTGATCGTGTCGCCGTCCGGCTTCGAGTAGTCGAGCGGAACCTGCAGCCGGGTGCACTCGACGTCGCGCTTGCTCCCGTACGCAGCCCGGCTCGACCCGGTGGTGGCGAACGGCGCGCAGTCCTGCCAGCCGAGCTGCTGGCCGTAGAACTTCTCCAGCCCCGCGGGGACTGTGCCGGCCGGTCCTGCCTTCTCGAGGGAGACGCCCGGCTTGGCCGCCCCCTCGATGATCGAGGTGCAGGACGCGACAAGGGGAATGACGAGCAACACGCTCAAGAGACGGACCACAGCCCGATGGTATGGGAGATGATGAGCGCATGCCGCAGCTTCGGATCGCGCTCGCCCAGGTCAACGCCACTGTCGGTGACCTTGAGGGCAACGCTTCGTTGGTCGTGGAGTGGACGCGCAAGGCCCGCGAAGGCGGCGCGCACCTCGTGGTGTTCCCCGAGATGGTGCTGACCGGCTACCCGGTCGAGGACCTGGCGATCCGCACGTCCTTCGCCCGCGCCTCCGCCTCAGCACTGGAAGCACTGGCTTCCACTTTGCACGAAGCCGGCCTCGGCGACATCGCGGCGTACGTCGGCTACCTGGAACACGACTCCGTGGGCCCGCGCAACGCGGCCGCAGTGCTGCACGGCGGGCGTGTCGTAGCGCGACAGAGCAAGCACCACCTCCCGAACTACGGCGTGTTCGACGAACGCCGGTACTTCAAGCCGGGCTCCTCCCTGGACATCGTGCGCATCAACGGCGTCGAGGTGGGCATGGTGATCTGCGAGGACCTGTGGCAGGACGGCGGCCCGATCACCGCCCTCGGTGACGCGGGCGTAGACCTCGTCGTCTCCCCCAACGCCTCCCCGTACGAGCGCAAAAAGGACGACCAACGCCTCCCCCTGGTAGTCCGCCGCGCCGCAGAAGCCGGCGCTCCGCTGGCCTACTGCAACCTGGTAGGCGGCCAGGACGAGCTGGTGTTCGACGGCGACTCACTGGTCGTGGGCCCCGACGGCCAACTGATCGGCCGCGCCCCACAGTTCGTAGAGCACCTGATGTTCGTGGACTTCGACCTGCCAGCTGACGGCTCCTACGAGCAGGGCCAGATCGGCGAGTTCTACGTGCGCCGAGTGTTCCTCTCCGACGCGATCCCCGCCTACGAACCGCTGCCAGCACCACGCGTCTTCGAGCCACTGTCCGACGAGGCAGAAGTCTGGCACGCCCTGGTGACCGGCCTCCGCGACTACGTGCACAAGAACGGCTTCCGCTCCGTCGTGCTCGGTCTGTCCGGCGGCATCGACTCGGCCGTAGTAGCCGCACTGGCCGTAGACGCCCTGGGCGCCGACTCGGTCTACGGCGTCTCAATGCCGTCCACCTACTCGTCCGAACACTCCCGTTCGGACGCCTCAGACATGGCCCAGCGCACCGGCCTGCACTTCACCACCGAGCCCATCGGCGACATGGTGTCGACCTACGTAGGCCAACTGTCGCTGACCGGCCTGGCCGAGGAGAACATCCAGGCCAGGTGCCGAGGCATGCTCCTGATGGCACTGTCCAACCAGCACGGCCACCTGGTCCTGGCGACCGGCAACAAGTCCGAACTGGCCGTCGGCTACTCAACGATCTACGGCGACGCGGTAGGCGGCTACGCCCCGATCAAGGACGTCCTGAAAACCCTGGTCTGGGACCTGGCCCGCTGGCGCAACGCCGAAGCCGAAAAGCGCGGCGAAACCCCACCGATCCCCGAGAACTCGATCAGCAAGCCCCCGTCGGCCGAACTGCGCCCCGGCCAGGTCGACACCGACTCGCTGCCGGACTACGAACTCCTCGACGACCTGCTGGACGACTACGTCGAGGGCGATCGCGGCTATGACGACCTACTCGCCGCCGGTTTCGAGCCAGACTTGGTGGACCGCGTGCTGCGGATGGTGGACAAGGCCGAGTACAAGCGCCGCCAGTACCCGCCGGGCACCAAAATCTCGAACAAGGCGTTCGGCCGCGACCGCCGCCTACCGATCACCAACGGCTGGCGCGAAGGCTAGGCCGAAGGCCAGCCAGCGAAGGCGAAGACGAGCAACCGGCGGGTGGCGCTGGACCCCTCCGAAGGAGTAGAGCCTGCTCCACCGCGCCCACCCACCCCACCAGCTACGTTTCCCACCATGAAACGGATCTGGGCAGCGCTGATCTACCTGGCGACCGGCCTGCTGACGGCAACAGCGTCATGGCTGGCCCTAGGTGTGCTGCTCCTATCCGTAGTAATCCTGCCGCTGCTGCCCATAACCACCCCGCCAATCCGCCAAATCATCGACGCAGACCGCCGCCGCCTGGCCAGCTTCACCGGCATGGACGTCCCACCGCCCAAACAGCTGGACGGCCCGTGGCTGCACCGAGCCCAGCAAATCCTGTCCGACCCGGACAGCCGCAGAGACGGAATCTGGCTGCTCACCCACGCCCTCTTCGGCACCGTGTTCGGAGCAATCGCCATCGGCGTCCCCGGCGCGCTGATCCAGCAGCCGTTCGTCCCCCTGATCTGGTGGGCCATCCCAGGCGGCTTCGAAAACTCGTTCGGCGTCCACGTCGACTCCTGGCCGAAAGCCCTGCTCAGCGTCCCGATCGCGATCGTCCTGACCCTGATCGTCAGCCAACTCCCGAACCTGGCGGCCCTGGACGCCAAGTGGGCACAAAAACTCCTGTCACCCCCCAAAGCATCACTGGAAAAACGCCTGGCCGAGGTCGTCGCCACCCGTGCAGCAGCCCTGCAAGCACACGGCGCGGAGTTGAGGCGGATCGAGCGGAACCTCCACGACGGCACCCAGAACAAGCTGGTAGGCGTGGTGATGATGCTCGGCATCGCCGAACGAACCCTCAAACAGAACCCCGACAACGCCCTGCAAGCCCTGCTCCGCGCCCAAGACGCGGCAGGGGACGCCCTCGAAGAACTGAGAAACGTCGTGCGCAGCATCCATCCGCCGGTGCTGGAAGATCTGGGACTGGACGGAGCGATCCAAGCGCTTGCGGCCAGGTGTCCGGTCCCCTGCGTCCTCGAAGCCGACCAGCTCGGACGGTTGCCGGCGGCGGTGGAGGCGGCGGCGTACTTCGCGGTGGCCGAGGCGCTCACGAACGTGGCCAAGCACAGCGGGGCCCGGCGCGCCATGGTCAGGCTGGGAACGGACGGGTCGAGGCTCACGGTCGTGGTCCACGACGACGGCAAGGGTGGCGCTGACGAGAAGCGGGGGACGGGGTTGGACGGCATTCGCGGCAGGGTGGCGGCGTTGGACGGCACCGCGGCCATCAGCAGTCCCGAGGGCGGCCCGACCGTGCTCACCGTCGTGCTACCAATGGGGAAGTGACCATGCGCATCGTGATCGCCGAAGACGACGCTCTGCTCCGCGAGGGGCTGACGTTGTTGTTGCGCAACGAAGGCCTGGACGTAGTCGCGGCCGCGGACAACCCGGACGACTTCCTCGCGGCCGTCGCGGAACATGAGCCGGACATCGCCGTTGTCGACGTGCGGATGCCACCGACGTTCACGGACGAGGGGCTCAAAGCGGCCGTGGAGGCCCGACGGCGACACCCGAAACTGGCCGTGCTCGTCCTCAGCGCGTGGGTCGAGCAGAGTTACGCGCACGAACTGCTCGCGGGCACCAACGGCGGTGTCGGCTATCTGCTCAAGGAACGCGTCGGCAAGGTCGCGGACTTCCTCGACTCGCTGCACCGGGTTGCGCAGGGCGGCACGGCGCTCGACCCCGAGGTCGTGTCGCAACTTCTGGTGCGGCGCAGGGCGGACGACGCGCTCAGCGTGTTGTCACCACGGGAGCGCGAGGTGCTCGGGCTGATGGCGCAGGGCCTGTCGAACGCCGCCATCGGCGAGCAGCTGGTGATCAGCGCGGGCGCGGTGCACAAGCACGTCGGCAACGTGTTCCTCAAGCTCGGCCTGAACAGCGAGGACGGCGCCGGCGACCGCAGGGTCCAGGCCGTGCTCGCCTACCTGGACCGCTGAGCCCGTGCCGTCGACCATGATCCCCACCTCGGCCGGCCGGGTGCACGTCATCACCTCCGGGCGGCCTGACCTGCCGGTGGTCGTGCTCAGCTCGGCGCTGGGCGGGGCCTGGTTCGACTGGGACCGGACCGTGCGGCTGCTGGCACCGCTGGCACGGGTGATCGTGTTCGACCGGCCGGGGCTCGGGATGAGCGGGCCGGCCCGGCGCGGTCCGTCGCTCGCGCGGGAGGTGGCCGTGCTGGACGCGGTGCTGCGCGGGATTCCGCGGGCGGTGCTGGTCGGGCACTCGATCGCGGCCATGCACGTCGAGGCCTATGCCCGGCTGCGGCCGCATCGGGTCGACGGGGTCGTGCTGCTCGATCCGGACACCGAGACGCCGGGAGCGGGAGCTTCGTTCGACCCGGCGGCGTTGATCGCGCAGGGCATGCGGGCGTTCGGCAGCCGTTGGCTCGGCGCGCGGATCAGCCGGCGGTACGGGCACGCGGTGCGCAACCTGCTGACCGCGGTGTCGACGCTGGGTGTCACCGATCCCGCACCCGCTGACCTGGTCGAACTCGTCTACCGGCGGCCCGGCGTGGGGCGGGCGGCGCTGTGGGAGCTCGCGTCGTACCCCGGTCAGGTGGCGACGCTGGAACGGCTGCGCAAGCGTCGTGAGCTGCCACGGGTGCCGTGGCTCGTGCTCACGGCAGGACGAAAGGTGTGGCCGGAACACAGGGCGTTGGCCGCCCTCGTGCCGTGGGGGCGCAACGTCCCGGTGCCTGGCAGCCGGCACATGGTGCAGATGGACCGGCCGGACGCCGTGGTGATGGCCGTCCGGGAGGCGCTCAGAGGGCTGTGAGGCCCCAGAGGTCTGTGAGGCTCAGTACCCGAAGTTCTGGGTCCAGTACGGACCGCCTCTGCCCAGATCGACGCCTACTCCCAGGGTCCTGAACTCCGCGTTGAGGATGTTCGCGCGATGCGGAGGACTGTTCATCCAGGCGGTCATCACCGCGTGCGGGTTGCTCTGCCCGCACGCCACGTTTTCCCCACCGGGACTTGGGTAGCCGGCCGCGCTCATGCGCTGCGACGGGGTCACACCGTCCGGGTTGACGTGGGTGCAGAAGTTCCGCGCGGCCATGTCCTTGCTGTGCTTCCTGGCGGCGGCGCGCAACCGTTCGTCGCTGCTCAACGGCGACAGACCGGCCTTCTTGCGGACATCGTTCACCAGCCTGAGCACGTTGTCCTCGTGATCGGACTGGATGGCCTGGCTCCTCAGCGCCGGCCGCACGACGTCCGGGACGTCTGGGACGTCCGGTTCGAGAGCAGGCGCCGAGTCGATCCGTCCTGGACTCGGCCGGAACAGGCCGGCCGAGTCGGTACGTCTCCGCGGCAGATGACTTCCCGGCATGTGTGTGACGGTAACCGCATCTCCCTGCCGTTTCCGGCTAACGGTGTCACCCTGGTCTTCGGCAACCGTGCACAAGCGCCCGGGGACCTGCGAAGGCGGGCCTCGAGGAAAGGAACGGTCGACGATGACCAATGCCGAAGTTTCTGCGCCTTACGGCAGCGGAGCGGGCCAGAAGGCGCCCGCCAAGCGCGTTCGTGTTCATCACCTGCGTGAGATGAAGGAACGCGGCGAGCCGTGGCCCATGCTCACCGCGTACGACACGTACACCGCCTCGATCTTCGACGAGGCCGGTATCCCCGTTCTGCTGGTCGGCGACTCCGCGTCGAACACCGTCTACGGCCACGACACCTCGCTGCCGGTCACGGTGGACGAGCTCGTGCCGCTCGTACGCGCGGTGACGCGCTCGGTCAAGCGCACTCTCGTGGTCGCTGACCTGCCGTTCGGCTCCTACCAGGTGTCGGTCGAGCAGGCTGTGGCGACGGCGATCCGCTTCATGAAGGAAGGCCAGGCGCACGCGGTCAAGCTGGAGGGTGGCGCCTACTTCGCGCCGCACATCCGCGCGATCACGGCCGCGGGCATCCCGGTCATGGCGCACATCGGCTTCACCCCGCAGTCCGAGCACCAGCTCGGCGGCTACCGCGTGCAGGGCCGTCACGAGAACCACGACCAGGTGGTCCAGGACGCTCTCGCGGTGCAGGAAGCGGGCGCGTTCGCGGTCGTGCTGGAGATGGTGACCGCCGAGGTCGCGAAGCAGATCACGCACGACCTGGTCATCCCGACCGTCGGCATCGGCGCCGGTCCGGACACCGACGCGCAGGTGCTCGTCTGGCAGGACATGATGGGCCTGAACCGCGGCAAGGCGCCCCGGTTCGTCAAGCGCTACGCGGACATCGGCAACATCATGCTGGGCGCGGCCACCGAGTTCGCGAACGAGGTGCGCGGGCACCAGTTCCCCGGTCCCGAGCACACCTTCCACTAGTTCGGTTTCGCAGCGGGCCCAGACCTCCGGGTCTGGGCCCGCTGGCATGAACGTCCCAGTGGTCGACATCTCCTTACGTGATCCGCGCCCTGTGTCCGACGATAGGCCCATGTACCCGGAGATCGAGCCTCACGCGTCAGGCCACCTGGACACCGGCGACGGCAACCTCGTCTTCTGGGAGGAGTGCGGAAATCCCGACGGCAAGCCCGTCGTCTTCCTGCACGGTGGCCCCGGCGGCGGCTGCTCGCCGTCGCACCGCCGGCTGTTCGACCCGTCCGCCTACCGGATCATCCTCTTCGACCAGCGCGGGTGCGGGCGGTCGCTGCCGCACGCTTCGACGTCGGGCGATCTGTCGTTGAACACGACCTGGCACCTCGTCGCGGACATGGAACGGCTGCGGGAGTCGCTGGGGATCTCGCGGTGGCAGGTGTTCGGCGGCTCCTGGGGTTCGACGCTGGCGCTGGCCTACGCCGAGAAGCACCCGGATCGTGTCGCGGAGCTGGTGCTGCGCGGGATCTTCACGCTGCGTTCGTCCGAAGTGGACTGGTACTACCGCGGCGGGGCGGCGAATCTCTTCCCGGACCTGTGGGAGAGGTTCACGACGCCGATCGCCGGACTCGACGGTGATCCCGTCGAGCTGTACGCGAAGTTGCTGGCCGACCCCGACCCCGAGGTGCACGGACCGGCCGCCGTCGCGTGGAGCACCTGGGAGGGCGCGACGGTGACGCTGCTCCCCCGGCCCGAGCTGGTGGCGGAGTTCGCCGTGCCGGAGTACGCGCTGGCGTTCGCGCGGATCGAGAACCACTACTTCGTGAACAACGGGTGGTTCGAGGAGGGGCAGCTGATCAGGGACGCCGCCCGGCTGGCGGACATCCCCGGCGTGATCGTGCAGGGGCGGTACGACGTCGCCACGCCCGCGATCTCCGCATGGGACCTGCACAAGGCGTGGCCGGGTTCGGAACTGGTGATCGTGCCGGATGCCGGGCACGCGTACGACGAGCCCGGCATCCTGGCCGCATTGCTGGCAGCTACGGATCGGTTCCGCGACTAGTAGTGCTTTGTCGGNNCGATTACATCGGCTCGTAACTACAACCAACTTGCAGGTGCAGCATTAGCGCAGGCCGACCCACTTCGCGCTCGACGTCGTGCACGTCGCGACGGTCACCGACGCGGTCAGGCACTTTCCGTTGGCCGCGTTGCGGAACTGGAACGACGAGCCGGTGGTCGGGACGCGGCGCCAGCGGGTGCTGCCGGAGCTGCAGGCCTGGCCGAGGACGTCACCGGCGGCGGTGGCGCCGAGGCACTTGTCGGTGGCGATGTTGTGCGGCCAGTCCACGTTGTCGGTGATCGGCACGATCCAGCGCTGCGCGTCGGACGTCCTGGTGCAGGGCTGCAGAACCACGTTGGTGCCGGTGTCGGCGAGACAGCGGCTGGTGCCGGACAGCTGGTACATGACGACCGGCTCGGCCGAGGCCGGGACGGCGGTCAGGGTCGTGACGGCGGCGGCGGTGGCGATGATCGCGGCTAGTTTCCCCATGGGCGAGGATCTTGGCAGCGCTCCGGGTTTCGCGAATCCACCTGTGGTTGTCAACCCTGGCCGTAGTCCAGGGCTCGTTCGAGGCTCGCTCGCGCTTCCACCAGCGACGGGCCGTACCACGTCAGGTGTCGGCCGTTGACCAGCGCATAGGGCAGCCCGGGGAAGCTTTCCGGGCCGTCTTCGTGGGTGAACACGTACGGCTCGTCGGGCAGGATCACCAGGTCAGGGCGCTTGTCGTTGAGCTCTTCGAGGCTCGGCCGCGGGTAGCGCTCCTCGTGTGAGGCGTAGACGTTCTCGATTCCCAGGCGCCGCAACACATCGGTGGCGAAAGTATCGCGACCGACGACGACCCACGGACGCCGCCAGACCGGGATCAACGCGGTGAGCTTCGCCGGTTTCGTCTCACGCCACAGGTCTTCGGCCTGGGTGAGCCAGCCGGGTTCGAGGTCCCAGGCCGTGGCGAACAGGCGGCGCAACGACTTCAGCGCCATCGGCACGGTCGCGGGCGCCTCGGTCACCCAGACCCTGATGCCGTTGGCGCGCAACCGGTCGACGTCCTCGGCGCGGTTTTCCTCGGAGTTCGCGATGACGAGGTCCGGATCGAGGTCCATGACCTTGGCGACGTCCGGGTACTTGGAGCCGCCGACCCGTTGAACGTCCAAATCGGACGGATGGGTGCAGTAGTCCGTGGCACCCACGAGACATGCGTGCACGCTGACCGCGACGGCCTCGGTGATCGACGGCACCAGGCTGACCACGCGCCGGGGCTGGTCGACCGGCACCGGCTCACCGAGGTCGTCGACGGGAAGCATCAGACTCCTGTGATCTTCAGGCCCGCGTGGGTCTTGTAACGGCGGTTGATCGCGATGAGGTTCGCGGTGAACGCCTCGACCTGGTGGGCGTTGCGCAACCGGCCGCCGTAGACGCCGCGGAAGCCCGGCACCAGCTCGGCCAGTTCGCGCACGGTGTCGGTGGCCTCGCGGTCGTCGCCCAGGACCAGCACGTCCATGTCCACTTCGGGCACGTTCAGGTCGGCGAGCAGCACGGCTGACACGTGGTGGAACGCGGCGGTGACGCGCGACTCCGGCAGCAGCAGTTCGGCCTGCTGGGCGGCACTGCCTTCGGTGACCGGCAGCGCGAACGGCCCCTGCTTGTCGAACCCGAGCGGGTTGACGCAGTCGATGACGATCTTCCCGGCCAACTGGTCGCGCAACGACGCGAGCAGGTCGCCGTGACCGTCCCACGGCACCGCGACCAGCACGATGTCGGAGTCGGCCGCGCAGTCGGAGTTGTCCGCACCCCGCACGTCGCCGCCGGCGACCTCGACGATCTCCTTGGCCGCCAGCTCGGCCCGCTCGGCGCTGCGGGACCCGATGATCACCTTGAGGCCCGCCTTGGCCCAGCGGATCGCGAGGCCCTTGCCCTGGGCTCCGGTTCCGCCCAGGACGCCGACGGTGAGGTCACGAATGTCTGTCACCCGTGCATCTTCACACGGCTCGCCGAGTGCGGGCTGTGCAACGTGACCTTGCGCTCGATGCTCACACCGCCGTGAACCGGACGCGCCGCTCGGCGGGGTCGGCTTCGTCCAACCGGACTCGAATCCTCTCGCCTTCCGGCAAGCGTTTGCCGGCGCACTTGGCCAGCACCGGCGGGTCCGCGATGAACACCTCGGCGTCGTTGTCACCGGACCGCAGCACGACGGCCTCGAACTCCTGCCCCACGCGTCCGGCCAGCACCCAGGCCTCGACCTGGTCCAGCGCGGCCCGGTCCACCTTCGAGGCCAGCGAGTCCGAGGCGCCCATCAACGACGGGAGCTGCGGCAACGCCTCAGCCAGCCAGGAGGGCAGCTCCTCGCCGGCCGTGATCGCCAAACAGACCTCGGTGGCGAAGCGGTCGACCAGGCGACGCAGTGGTGCCGTCACGTGTGTGTACGGCGCGGCCACACCCGCGTGCGTCACAACCTCGGGAACGGACCCGTTGAACGCCGTGTAGCCCGCGCCGCGCAACAACCGTGTGGCATCGGTGAACAACGCCAACGCCTCAGGGGTCGAGGCATCCAAACCGGCCAGGAAAGCACCGGGCGAGACGTCCGCCGGCCACGGCACCTGCAGCGCCGCAGCGGACTTCCGCAGCGTCGCCACGGCCTGCGCGTCCGGATTCGGCAGCGTGCGGAGGATGCCGCAGCGGGCCTCGAGCATGATCGACGCGGCAGCCATGCCGGTCATCAGCGAGATCTCGGCGTTCCACGCGTCGACGAGCGCGCGGGGCCGGGTGACGAGCTTCCAGCCGGAGCCGTTGGACTCGATCTCCTGCTCGGGCAGCTGGAGTTCGATCGCCCCGCGCTCACGGGCCAGCGCGCGCCGCAGCGGGCCGAACTCGGCCAGCGCCGCCACGGACGGGTGCGGGTTGCCGGCGTCGAAACTCGCCTGCACCGAGGCGTAGTCGAACTGGGCCTGCGAACGCACCAGAGCCCGCCGCACCTCGACCGAGACGGGTACGCCGTCAGCCGAGCAGGTGAAGGTCCACAGCACCGAAGGCCGCGTCACGCCCGGCAAGAGAGAGGCCGCGCCCTCGGACAACACGGTCGGATGCAGCGGCACGTTGCCGTCGGGCAGGTAGATGGTCTGACCGCGCTGACGTACCTCAGCGTCCAACGCGCCGCCGGGCGTCACGAACGCGCCGAGGTCGGCGATCGCGTAGTGCACGACGAAGCCGTCCGCCGTCCGCTGCACACAAAGGGCCTGGTCCAGGTCCTTCGCACCGGGTGGGTCGATCGTCACCAGCGGGATGGAGGTGAGGTCGGGGCGGTCTCCGAACGAACGGGAGACCGCCGCCTCAGCCTCGGCCAGCACGGCGGCGGGGAACGCGGACCGCAGTCCGAACTCGTCACGCAAGCCGTCGAAGGCCAGGTCAGCACGGCCCGTGCGGATCACCATTGCAGCCACCCGCACAGACTAAGGACTCAGACGTTCAGTCCTCGTCGTCGCCGCGCCACTTCTTGTCCGACTCGTCGGCAGCGCGAGTCTTTTCGCGGGCGATCTCCAAAGCCCGAGCTGCCGTGGCCTGGTCCGGATAGGGCCCCATCCGGTCACCGCCTTTGCAGCCCTTGCCCTGCTCGACCGTCTGGTGGGTGAGGCAGTAGTACCAACCACTGGTGTCGCTCATACTCGTTCGCCTCCCAAAGGCGCCGGGAATCCCCGCGGCGGCGTCGACTGGTTGGCGTTGGCGTACTCCGAGGGGATCGGATCCAAACACGAGACCAGAACGGTCCGGTCCTCGGCGTTCTCGATCTTGCGTCCGGACCGGTCACGGTAGACCAGCGACCCGTCGGAGTCGATCTCCATGATGGCGCCGACCTCGGCAAGCTGTTCCTCGTCGAGGTCGGCGAGTTTCTCGTAGCGGGACGGCACCACCCGGTAGATCGGCCACTTGAGGTGGCCGTAGGTGCGGTGGAACTCGGCCAGCAGGTGTGTCAGGTGCTGCTGCCATGGCAACGGCATCGCTTCCGCCAGCGCACGCGGGATGACCACGTAATCGGCGGACACACCCGGAGCACCAGCCGCCATGTAGTCACGCACTGGTGTGCTCGACGCGGGCGGTCCGGAAGGCCTCGGGATGGGGTCGTGGTTGAACATGCAGCGCCTCCCCGCGATCTACACGCCCGGCCGGACGGCCAGCGGCATCAACTCTTGATAATTCCAGTTGATCTTGGAGATCTTCACGACGTCACCCGTCTGGGGGGCATGGATGTACTCGTCGTTGCCGAGGTACATGCCGACGTGGTGGACAGATCGCGGATCCGCTGTGTTGTAGGCCCAGAAGAGCAGGTCTCCGGCCTGGGCCTCGCGCACCGGCAGATGGGCGCCGCCCTGCTCGTACTGGTCGTTCGCCACCCGCGGGATCTTCACGCCGGCCGCCGCGAACGCCTTCACCAGGATGCCGGAGCAGTCCCACGCGTCCGGGCCGTTGCCGCCCCACAGGTACGGCTCGCCGAGCTGTTCCCTGGTGAACTGGATCGCGATGCCCGCCGCGTTCGACGCCAACAGGAACTGGCCGGCGCCCGCACCGCAGCCGGCCGGGTCGGTGATCTGGCCCAGCTCACCCAGCAGGAACGCCGCCATGGCCTCCCAGTTGTGGTAGCGGTCGGGGAAAGCCGACCGTTCCACCGCCTGCGCGGAGTCGCCGGGCCGCTTGTTCTCCCAGTCCGGCACCTTCTGCAACACGTCGTAGAACTTGTTGATCGCGTACGTCGGGTCGGTCACCTCTGCCGGCGAGCCCCAGCCCATCGACGGACGCATCTGGAAGATGCCGAGCGAGTCGCGGTCGCCGTAGTTCAACGGGCGCAGGCCCGACTCGGTCATGCCGGCCTGGATCGCGATCTGCCACGCGAGCGGCGGCAGCTTGCGCTCCTGGCCGATGGAGATGATGCGCGCCACGATGTTGCGCTGCTCGTCGTTGAGGCGCGACGCGTCGTGCCGGCCCTTGTCGCCGCCGCCCGCGTCCCACGGTCCGATGGCCGCGTTGCAGCTCATCCGCACGAAGTTCTGGCCGGCGGGGTTCGTGGAGTTGCTGACCACCTGCGTCACGCCGGAGGTCGCCACCGCGATCACGACGACCGCGCCGAGGGCTCCGAGCAGCAGCATCCACCGCATCGTCAGTCCGCCTTCGTGTAGCCGTTGACCCGCCACTCGTTGCTGGGCGAGAGTTTGATCAACGTGATGACGACCTTGCCGATGTCCGTCCCCACCTGGAAGTCGGCGGAAGAGACGGTCGACCGCTTGGGTGCGACCTTCTCGGTGATCTTGTCCGGCACGTTCTTCGGATCAATGGTCGCCATCTGCGCGAGGAACTCCTCCGTCGTGTACGGGCGGAGCTGCGCGAGCCACTTGTTGACGTCGTTGTCGGGCGGCGGCTTGATCCAGTTCTCCGCCCACAGCTCGGCGACCAGCTGCGCGTCGGCGGCGGGCGGCGCGGCGGAGGCGGCGTTGGTGGGCGGCGGCAGCTTGGTCGGCAGCGACACCCCGCTGGACGGCAGCTGCCCGACCTGGGTGCCCTGCGACGACGTCGGCGTCCCGCCCGCGGTCGTCTGCCCGGCGGGCTTGCGGTCGAGCACCCTCGGGATCACCACGCCGAGCGCGACGACCAGCACCACGAAGATGACGATCGAGGCGGCCAGGTGGCGCGGGGAGCGCAGCGGCCAGCCCCACAGCCTGCGGTAGACCGCGGCACGGCCGCGGTTGGTACGGATCGGCACCTACGCCTCCCTTCAGTTGTCCCTGACTTCGAAACCGCGCGAAGGTCGGTAGATCACGTGCACCGGACGTCCCGCCACCACTTCCGTCTCGGCCCGGCGAGGTTCCTGCACCGGCCCCTGATAACCGTTGGAACGCGACGGCACGAGCACCGAGTCGTCGACCCGGTCCCACTGCCGGTCCGTGACGGGCGGGCTGTCGACCACGCGCGACCGGCCGACCGGCAACGCCGCCGGGCCCGATCCCCCTGGCAGCGCACCCGCACGCACGCCGTAGCCGTCCCCGCCGCTGACGATCTGTCCTGGCTGGGAGTCGCGGTCGAGCCGTTGCGCCGTCGCCATGACCGGGCTGGAGGCCTCCGGGCGCACCCGGCCACGGCCGCGCTGCGGGACCTGTTCGCCGTCGATGTCGTTGTCCCGCACGGAGTCCCAGAACTCGTCCTGCGGCGTCGGGCCGGTCGGCTTCTTCCTGCCCACCATCTTCGACCAGATGCCACCGCTCATCGGCAGCACGTTGCCCGCGGAACCGACCGACATCTCGACCATCTGCCACATGCGGCGCAACGGTTTTCCGATGACGAAGCAGACCAGTGTCAGCATCAGGCCGAGCAATGTCCTGGTGAGCAACGAAAGCCCGGTCGCGTTGAAGATCGCCTGCAGCAGCAACGCGTGGACACCCGCGAGCACCGCGAGCACCAGCACGTTGAACACCGTCACGGCGGCCGCCCGCGCGACCTTGCGCAGCAGGTCGTGGTGCAGCAACGCGACGAGACCGATGAGCGGTCCGGCCAGCGTCAGAATTCGCAGCAGCAGCTGGGCCAGCAGCACCGCGGCCTTCGCGAACAACTGGAACAGCGAGAACGCGATGGCCTGCAGCAGTGACAGGAAACCGGCGCCGGTGCGGCTGCCGTCGGTGCCGTCGAAGTAGCCCTTCGCGGTGCCGAGCTGACCTTCCAGGGCCTTCCACTCGGCCTTCTTCGCGGTCAGCGCCGCCTGGTCCGCGTCCTTGTGCTCGGCGATCTCCGCCGTCGTCCAGGCCTGGGCCTTGAGGATGCGCGGGCCGTACTCGGCGGCCTGCGGTGCCTCAGGTGTGCCGAACGCACCGCGCAGCCAGCTCTGGTAGACGACCGCGTCGTGCAGTTTCGTCGGCAGAACGTGAAGTGTGCCTTGCTCTTCCGGTGCCTCGATGAACCCCGCCTGGATCTCGGAAGTCTTCGAGACCAGCGTGTTGTCGAGGAGGTTGTAGAACTGTGGCAACGCCAATGTGGACGTTGCCAGCCACATCCCCGCCAACGCCCAGAGCCCGCGTTTGGAGATCGTGGCGAAGTCGCCGGTCCAGATCTGCCGGAACATCAGGATCGCGAGGATCAGCGCGACCAGTCCGAACCAGCGCAGGTAGACGTTGTCGTAGACCTTCTGCACGCCGTTCTTCACGGCGTCGTCCAGCGGCACCAGCAGACCGCGGCCCATCACCGTGTAGTGCAACGCGTTCGTGGCGCCGACGATGTTCTTGCCGACGCTGAACAACTCGTTGCCCGCCCACGTGTCGAGCGTGGCGCTGGCGTTCGGGATGGTGCAGCTGGACTGGTAGTAGTGCCAGACCATGCCCGCGTAGCCGTAGTCGAGGTACGGCGAACCCGGCAGGCCGTTGCCGACCGGCGGGTCGAGCGCGCCGACCATGCCCGCGCCGGGACGTTCGGGGTTCGGCGGGTCGCCACAGGCCTGCGCGTGTGCCGGCGCGCCGATCACCACCTGCAGCGCCAGGATCACGGACACCGCCATGACCGAGCGGGACTTCGCTGACGTGCCCGAATAGAATATTTTTGGGCCGAACCGCCGCCTTGCCCAGAGCAAGGCGGCGATCGCGAGCACGATCGTCAGCGCCGTCATGCGGCGCCGCCGTGGTGGCGGTTGGTGCCGTCACCGTGGCCCACCAGGTGGGCCTCGTCCTCCGTCAGTCCGAGTTCCATGTCCGCCGCCAGTTCGTCGTCGATCTCGTCGGGCACGTAGGCGGGCGGCTGGGCAGCCGCGTGCTCGTCCGTCGGCACGAGCTCACCGTTGCCGTTCGCGTTGCCGCGCTTGGCATCGGGCGTCGTGTCGAGGGCGTTGCGCAGGTGTTCGAGGTGCGGGCCGCTGAAGTCGATGCGGATCCGCTCCACGCCACCGGCGCCGTCACCGAAGATGAACTGCCGCGGCGCGCGGTCGCGTTCGGTCGCGGTGCGCTCGCCACCGGGGCGGCGGCCGAGCGACGCGACGACCTGCTCGTACCCGGCTCCGATCGGAACCTTGAGCAGCCGCAACGCATCTGCCTGGGCCTGGTCGTCGTCGAGCCGGCCGACGAAGACCGAGTCGAGCAGTGCCACGAAGCCCTGGATCCTCAGGAAGTCGGCGGGGATCTGGGACGAGAGCAGCACACGGACGTTCCACTTTCGCGAGTCACGTGCGAAGCGGTTCATCAGCACGCGACCGGTCGGGACCTCCGAGAGGAAGAACGCCTCGTCGATCCAGACGCCCTTGCGCTGGTCCTTCGGCCGGTCGTAGATCGACCGCTGGGTGAGCCAGGCGGCGAGGTTCAGCATCTCGACGCCGAGCGATTCGGCGTCCGTCCAGTGCTCGCGGCCGACGCCGTCCTTGGGCAGGTTCAGGCCCGCCATCGTGAGGACGGTGAGCCGGTCGTCGCGCTGCTCGTTGTACGGGTCGTCGTTCTCCTCGGGGATCAGCAACGACATGCGCTCGCGCATCTCGTCGAGGAAGTCCGCGACCACGACGGCGTGCTCGTGGTGTTCGGACGCGTCCCGGCGCAGCGCCTCGAAGACGAGACCGGGGTGGGCGTCGAAGCGGCCACCGACCGTGCGGACGGCACGCAGCAGCACGATGCGCGTCTGCGGCAGGCGCGCGACCTCGAACGGCAGCAGACCCGTGAGCACGTCCAGCACCAGACGACGACGGGTCGCCGCCGCCAGTGCCTTCTCGCGGCGCCAGGCCCGTTCGGGGTCGTCCTCGTCGAGGAAGTGCTCGATCATCGGCTCGGCGACCACCCGGTACGGGTTGAGGATGCCGGGCTGGGCGTTGAGCAGGTTGATCGGCCGCGCGTACGGCCGCAGCTCCGGCAGGTCGCAGAGTGCCGACAGCGGTCCGGACGGGTCGAGCAACGTCCAGTGCGCGCCGGCCCGCAGCGTCTTGTAGACCATGCCGCCGCCGAGGAACGACTTACCGGCACCCAGACCCGCGACCATCGCCGTCAGACCCGAGGCGTCCCGGAGTTCCTGCGCCATCCACGGGTCCCACGCGACCGGGCGGCGGGTGGCCGTGACGGTCTCGCCGAGCAGGATGCCGCGCCGGTCGCCTACCTCGGCCGTGGCGGTGGGCACCGCACTCGCGGCCCACAACACGCTGCCGCGGCGCAGGTACGCGCTGTTCGACAGCGGTTCGCCCGGAATGAACTCGCGGGCGATCGCGTACTGGGCCTCGGGGTGGTCGATCGCGATCTTCGGCTTGTACAGCTCCAGCAGCGACTGGGCGAGCCGGAGCGCCTCACGCTCGGTCGGACCGCTGACCGCGAGCCGCCACCAGCTGCGCACCCGGGTGCCGAGAGCGGTGAAGCCCGACGTCATCTCGTCGTCGATCTCCAGCACGCGACCGGCCTGGCGGGCCAGCGACTGCGGCGGTTCCAGCTCGTGCTCGTCGGTGTAGTGGCGGACCTGCGAGCGCACCTTGCTCATCTGCCGCGACAGCTCGCCCGAGACTTCTTCCGGCCTGCGCACGTAAATACGAGCGGACCACTCGACACTCGCGGGGAGCCGGTCGGCGCGCTGCACCCACGGGTCGTCGACCTCGGGGATCTGCAGGCCGTGCATCAGCCCGACGGTGAGCACCGCGACGTGCCGCTTGATGCCCGCGTTCGAGCCGGTGCGACCGCGCACGGTCACCGTCGGCGAGTACGGCTCCTGGTGGAAGTCCGCGGCGTCGGTGAACGACGCCAGGTCCTCCGGTTCCCAGGCAGCGCCCGGCACGGCGGGCAGGTTGCGCGGCGCGGGCAGGCCCAGCGAGCACGACCTGTGCATCAGCCAGGACATCTCCTCGGCCGTCGCGGGACGGCCTTCGAGACCCGCGGACCCGATCACCTGGTCGAGGTGCTCGACCTCGGAGTCGAGCGCGACCAGTTCGGCGTCGACGGCGTCCGGGAAGACCTTGCGCAGCACGGGAGCGGCGCGTTCGACGGCGCGGTCCATCATGTTGCGGGTCTGCACCTGGACGCCCAGGTAGACCTCTTTCTCGGCCATCGAGCGGCCCATGAGCTGCTGCTGTTCGCCGATCATGTAGTCGTCGAACGACAGCGTGCCGGGGGTGTCCGGCAGGCGCTTGACGGCGTTGTGCACGTGCGCCTCGGCCCACATGCGGATCGGGTACGGCCGCGTGGTGACCCGCAGGTGCATCCAGCGGCCCTGCAGCTCGGCGTACTGGCCCGCGATCGCGGCGATCAGGTCCTGGCGCTGCGAGTCGCTGCGGAACGACCAGCGTTGCGGCGCGAGCCGGTACCAGGCGTAGACCTCCTGGCCGGTGCGCAGCAGGTGACCGTCGATGCTGCGCGCGGCGATCGACGGCGTGTAGCTCGGCACGGCCTGTTCGCCGGGCAGGCGACGGCCGCGCTTCGAATACGCGGCCCGGTCACGCTCGCGCGGGTCCGCGGCGGCGTGCTGGGCGATGTGCTGGGCGGAGCGACGGTCACGGTCTCGCCGGCGTCCGAACACCGCGAACCTCCTTCTTACGGCTGGCTGACGTCCGGCGTTGGGCCTGCTGTCTCGCCCGTTGTTTCTTGCTCAACTTGGGACGAGGCCGCTGCGGACTGACCCGGATCCGGGCGGCACTGGCCGCTCCGCCGGTGCTTGCCGTGCGCTCTCGAGGTGCGGTGAGCTCGCGGACCCACATCGACGCCACGGCCGTGAGCGGCCGTTCGTGACTGATCCGCTGGGTGATGAAGCGCGTGAGGATGATCGTCGCGACGAGGGCCCACGCGGTCGAGAAGAACCCGAACCCGATGCCCATCTGGCGCTCGATCGTGAGTACGACGAGGAAAACGACGATCCCGACGCCCCACGCGACGTATCGCGCGCGCCAGGGAAAAGTCGCTTTGGGCGGGCCGAGCCAGACGGCGTCGACCCGGTAGACCTCGTCGTCAGTGCGGACCCGCACGTGTCAGCCTCCGACGAACAAACCGGCGAGCCACTGGCCGATGTTCTTGCCCGCGTCGGTCGTGACCGCGAGCCCGATGATGGCCAGCGCGACGATCACACCGCCGAGGCGGCGCATGACACCCGCGTTGTCACCTTTGCCACCTCCGAGCCAGAGCAGCAGTAGCGCGACGGTCAGCAGGAGCAGCGGGACGATGTTGCCCAGGATCCAGTCGCGGACGTTGCTTGTGCCCGGGGCCTGCGGCTGCTGCTGAGCGAGTGTCACCAGGTCCATGGCGGTCATTTGGTACTCCAGAGTGCGCTCGGGCTTGCGCTACGAGTAGAACACGAGTTCGTCACGACGTGTGAAGCTGTTGGAGCGGGCGGTAGATCATCTGGCCGTTCCCTCTGGGAAAGATTACGTCTAATCTGGCCGACACATCATCACTGAGGAGACGTCAGTGGGGAACACCAGGACCAAGATTCTCTCCGTCGCTGGCAATGTTCACCCGACTGCGAACGCCCTGGTCACACACAGTGCGTGCGTCTCAAACATGCGCACGTGTCCACCCATGTGAACGCCCAGATCGGCCGGTTCGCGACCCCGCCGCGGGTACGGTCCGGAGCGACGACTCCGAGGAGATTCGCCGATGCTCGAACCTGACCTCGTGCCGGACGGAAGTGTGGACGGAATCACAGCCTCCCCTAGTGCTCCAGGCGTGATCGAGCCTACCGGGGAGCCTCCGCAATCCCGGCGCCGGGTCCAGCGGACGATCAACTTCGACCGGTCCGTGCTGGAGCGCGCGCGTGCGGCGGCCACCTATCTGGCTTCTTACGAGCCTCAGGCGGGGGTGCGGTCGCTGGCCGACATCGTGAATCCGGCGGTGCTCGCCTACGTGACGGAGTTGGAGGAGCTCTACAACGCCGGGGAGCCGTTCCGACCGGTGTTGAGGATGCCTTCGGGGCGCCCGGCCAAGCGGTGAGTCTTCACAAACTTGTGAATGATGTGTAGCTTCTGAACCATGTTACGGTTCCTGCTGCGTCGTGACCGCGTGGTGCTGGGGGCGTGGGTCGCGCTCATCGCAGGTGTGGTTCTCAGCGTCACCGCCCAGTACGGCCGGATGTTCCCCACTCAGGAGGCGGCGCTCGCCTTCGCCCGTGACGTGGCGGGCAACGCGGCACTGACCGCGTTCACCGGACAGCTCATCGCGCCGACGTTGCCCGGCCTGATCATGTGGAAGATCGCCGACGTCGCGTTCACGCTGACCGCGTTGATGGCGGTGCTGACGGTGGTGCGGCACACCAGGGCCGAGGAGGAGTCCGGCCGCCAGGAGCTGCTGCGCTCGACGCCGGTCTCCCGGCTCGCGCCGCTGGCCACCGCGATCGGCCTGGCGATGGGCGCGAGTCTGCTGACCGGTGTGCTGGTGGCGATGATCGGCGGGATCCGGTTCGGGGCCGCGGTGGCCGCGCCGGGTCTGGTGTTCGCGGCCGTGGCCGGGGTGGCGGCGCAGCTCACCGAGCGTTCGTCGACGGCTCGGCTGATCGCGTGCGGTGTGCTGGGCGTGACGTACGGGGTGCGGTTCGCGGCGGACGGCAGCGGGGTGCTGTGGCTGCGCTGGTTCTCGCCCACCGGGTGGAGCCACCTCGCCCTGGTGTCGGGATGGGTGCTCGTGGTGCCCGTGCTGGCCGCCGCGGGGTTGACGGTCCTCGCGTTCTGGCTGAACCTGCGCCGCGACTTCGGGGCGGGCGTGGTCGCCGCGCGGCCGGGGCCCGCCGGTGGGGAGGTGGGCCTGCCGTGGCGGGTGCACCGGACGCAGCTGATCGGGTGGACGGTGGCGTTCGCACTGGCCGGAGCCACGATGGGCCCTGTGGCGGCGGGGATGCACGGCACGATCGACGGCGCCGCGCCGGTGATGCGGGAGTTCCTGCGGCGCTACGGGTCCGGCGAGATCGGGGACACGTTGCTGTGGATGGTGCTGGTCAGCCTGGGCGGGACGGCGGCGTTGTTCCCGGTGCTCGCGGTGCTGCGGATCCGCGCGGACGAGACGAGCGGGCGGGCGGAGCTGCTGCTGTCCACCGCGATGGGCCGGATGCGGTGGACCGCGGGGCATCTCGCGGTGGCGGTGACGGGCACTCTGGTGATGATGACGGCCGCCGGACTTGCCGCAGGGCGTGGTGATCTCCAGGTGCTGACAGCGGCGTTGCTGCAGGTGCCGCCGGCGTTGGTCGTCGGTGCCGTGGCGATGCTCGCGGTGGGGTTCGTGCCACGCGCGGCGGCGGCGATCTCGTTCGTGGTGTGGCTGGCGGTCAACATGTTCGGTGAGATCGTGGGGCCGTCGCTGGGGATCCCCTACGAGGTGGCGAACCTGATGTCACCGTTCCACTTCCTGCCACGCGTGCTGACCGGGGAACAGCTCACCGCCGCGCCCCTGTTCGGGCTCGCGGCGGTGGCTGTTGTCCTCGGTTCACTCGGGATGGTGCGGTTGAGGGCGCGGGACCTCGGTTAGGAGGCGCCGGAGATCCGCCAGAACCAGCCGCTCGGGAGCAGGTCGGGGCCGACGGGGCCCTTGCCGTGGAAGTAGTCGTCGATGTTGACGTACTCACCGGTGTTGTACTTGTAGACGCCCATCGTGGCCCACCGCACGGAGGCCGGCTGCGTGTCGATGCTGGCCTGCGCCCACGCGTCGCGGACCTTCATCGGCTTGTTCCACCACAGGAACGGGTTGCGCCACATGTAGTGCCCGAACTTGCCGCCGTGGTTGGACGAGTTGTAGCTGACCGTGGTGAAGCTGTTGATCTGGTGCAGGCCGCGGAAGGCCTGGCCCCAGCGCTGCGCCCACGTCTGGCCGCCGGTGACGTCCTCGAGGATCTGGCAGGTGAAGAGGCTCATCCACTCGACGTCGTTCTGGCCCCAGCGCGCGTCGGTGTTGGCGAGCTTGGTGTCGTTGTGGTTGGAGCAGCCGGTGAAGTAGAAGCCGGTGCCGGAACCGTGACCCTGCCAGTAGGTCAGGTCGACGTCGTCGGCCCAGTGGGTGTCGTCGCCGCCGGCGAACGCCGGGTCCTTGAAGTCGCTCTCCCACGCGTTGCCGTCGAGCCACTTGAAGTTCCGGTTGATGCCGTGGGCACCGGCCTCGGCGTCGAAGCTGTTGACGTTGGCCACGGTGTTGGGCAGGCCGGAGCAGTTGCCGGTGCCCTCCATGCCGACCTCGCGGATCTCCTGGGCCTGCAGGGTTTGTTCGCGCGGCGGCTGCGGCTCGGTCGGCTGGGGCAGCTCGGCTCCGACCGCCGCGGGCAGGGTGATGGCCTGCGCGGTGCCGGTGTCGGCGTTGCCTCCGGTGCACCGGAACGAGGGCTCGATCCGGTCGACCTTGTCCTCCAGCGACGGTGCCACGTACACGTAGTCGGCCCTCGCCTGCGAGCCGAGGAACTTCGAACACAGCTGTGCGCCGGTGGCGAGGTCGTACACCTTGACCGAGCCCGCCTGGCCGTAGGTGCGAGCGGCGTGGCTGACCGACGTCACGCCCTGCGCGTCGAAGGACACGCGGATGTTCGCGCCCTCACCTTCCAGGGGGATGCCGCCGAGCTGGAACGTGTACGACACCGCCGTGTCGAGGTTCGCCGTGACCGCGCTGCGCCCGTTGGGGTCGGACAGCTCGAACGTCGTGTACTGCGCGGTGGGCGTCGCGTTGTCCGGCAGCACGCCCGCTGCCCTCAGGCCTTCCTGTGCCCGCTTCGCCGCCTCGTCGGTGGGGATGGCCTTGATCCTCTTGAGCGCGTCGAGGTCGAGTGCGGTCAGCGTCGTGGGCTCGCCGTCCTCGTCCGGCTTGCCCTGTCCTTTGTCGACGGTGGGCACGAACTGGTAGCGCTGCTCGTCGGCGAAGCTCACCGCGCCGAACTCGGATCTCTGGACGTCCTTGAGCCCGAAGGCTCTCTGCAGCTTCTGGGCCTGCTCCTGGTCGAGACCGGAGCTCTTCACCCCGTAGACCGGCAGCTCCGTCGCGTCCGCGGTCGCGACCCCGACGGCTCCGGCGGTGACCAGGCTGGACAGGGCCAGCACCACGGTCAGCTTGCGTTGCATGTCTCTTCCCTCCCTTGGGGACGACCGGCTGCAGGGGCCGGCCGTCTGACAGGAGGATTGGGCGTCGTGAGCCGTGATACCGAGAGTGGCCTGTTGCGACGGCGGCACCACTCGAACGGCCGAAATTCTGTAACACTCCCAGGGATTGCGGGTACCTAGAGGCGGACAGTTGGGTACTTGATGCCTGCTCCGGTGTTCAGCACGACGACCTCGTCATCCGCTTGGAGCCAACCGGTTTCCCGGAGTTTCCGGACGGCGCTGATCGTGGCGGCGCCTTCCGGGCAGAGGAACACGCCTTCTCGTCGCGCGCACTCCACTCGATCTTTCTGGATCTGCTCATCAGCGACTGCTATTGCGGTGCCATTGGTTTCGCTGATGGCCCGCAGGATGATGAAGTCTCCCAACGGCTTCGGCACGTTGATCCCGAACGCGCTCGTGAAGGCGTTGTCCCAGAAGGTCGATTCGGCCGCGCCCTCTTCGTAGGCACGCACGATCGGCGCGCAGCCGGTCGACTGCACTGCCACGAGACGCGGCAGAGGTCCTTCTATCCAGCCGAGTTCGCGCATTTCGTCGAGGGCCTTGTGGATCCCGATCAGCCCGACCCCGCCGCCGGTCGGGTAGATGATCACGTCCGGAACGCGCCAGCCGAGCTGTTCGACGATCTCGTAGCCCATCGTCTTCTTGCCCTCGATGCGATAAGGCTCTTTGAGCGTTGAGGCATCGAAGAGATCGACGTCCTTGATGGCCTTGGCGGCGTCGGCGATGGTGCCGGGCACGATCCGCAGCTCGGCGCCGCTCGCCTCGACCTCCTCGCGAGTGATCAGCGGCGCGTCCTCCGGCATCGCGATGACGCTGCGCATACCCGCGCGGGCCGCGTAGAGGGCCCAGGCGGCGCCCGCGTTGCCGTTGGTCGGCATCTTGATGCCCTCGATGCCGAGCTCCCTGGCCCGCGCCACCCCGACAGCGGCGCCGCGGGCCTTGAACGAGCCGGTCGGGACGAGCGACTCGTCCTTCATCAGGATGTTCGCGTCCAGCGCCCGGCTCAGCGCGGGCAGCGGCACGAGCGGGGTCATGCCCTCGCCGAGGCTGAACGCGGGATCGGGGTTGCGGACCGGGAGGACGTCCCGGTACCGCCACAGCGAGTTTTCGTCGGTGGGCCGGCGGACGCGGGCGAGGTCGTAGCGGGCCAGCAGCGGTGACGCGCACTCACGGCAGAGGTTCTGGACCTGGTCGGCGTCATGGCGCAGGCCGCAGCGGGCGCATTCCAAATGGGAGAGCACAGCTCCATCAATACCGGCGAACCCGCTCGCAGATTTACACCCGAAAGTACTAACGCTTCACACCGTTCGGGTGAGAGCATCGTGATCCCTGCTCAGCCCCTTGAGGAGAGCCCATGCGACGACTCACAGTCAAGGCCCTGTTCGCAGCTTCTCTGCTCGCCGCCGCAGTTCCCGCCGCTCCAGCCAACGCCGACACCGCGACCAGCGGATACATCGTGCTGCTGAAGGACGGCACCAGCGTGTCGAGCGTGACCAACCTGCTCGGCGTCACCGTCGACAACGTGTACGAGTCCGCGGTGCGCGGCTACTCGGGCCGCATGACGGCCGCCACGGCCGCACGCCTCGCCCGCGACCCACGGGTGGCGCTCGTGCAGCCGGACGGCGTGGCGTCGATCGCCGCGCAGACCCTGCCGACCGGCATCGACCGCATCGACGCCGAACAGAGTCCGACCGCCCGGATCAACGGGACCGACGAACGCGTGAACGTGGACGTCGCCGTGATCGACACCGGCGTCGACCTCGACCACCCGGACCTCAACGTCAACACCGCGGGAGCGAAGAACTGCTCCACCGGCCGCAGCGCTGACGACGGCAACGGTCACGGCACCCACGTCGCCGGCACCATCGGCGCGCTCGACAACTCCACTGGCGTCGTCGGCGTCGCTCCCGGCGCCCGCATCTGGCCGGTCCGCGTGCTCAACAACCAGGGCAGCGGCTCGTTCTCGGCGATCATCTGCGGCATCGACTACGTGACCGCGCACGCGAACGAGATCGAGGTCGCGAACATGAGCCTCGGCGGTTCCGGCAGCGACAGCGCCTGCGGGTCCAACAAGGACGCGATGCACGAGGCGATCTGCCGTTCGGTGTCCGCCGGCGTGACCTACGTCGTGGCCGCGGGCAACAGCGCGGCGAACTCGGCGACCTTCGTGCCGGCCACCTACGAGGAGGTCATCACGGTGAGCGCGCTGGCCGACTTCAACGGCCAGCCGGGTGGCGGCGCCGCGTCGACGTGCCGTGCGGACGTCGACGACACCTTCGCCGACTTCTCCAACTACGGCGCCGACGTGGACATCATCGCGCCCGGCGTGTGCATCCTGTCGACCTGGAAGGGCGGCGGCTACAACACGATCTCGGGCACGTCGATGGCCAGCCCGCACGTCGCGGGCGCGGCGGCGCTGTACAAGTCGACCCACCCGAGCGCGTCTCCGTCGGCCGTGAAGTCCGCTCTGCAGTCGGCCGGAACCACGAACTGGAACTCCGCGACCGACCCCGACGGCACGCACGAGCGACTGCTGAACGTCGCGACGTTCTGATCGTCTTCACGTGACGGTGCCCAAGCGGATCTCCGCCTGGGCACCGTTCTTCGTGGAGGGCGGATGAGCCGGCATGTAAGCCGGATCCTGTTCATGGGACTCGCGTCCCACTTGGCGGCCATCCATCTGGGCCTGCCGTTGCCGGCAGGCTCTAGCGGCCTACCCGTGAGCATCGGGCGGGCAGCCCTCGAACGCTCACGCAGGCACTTGCGTGCCCTCTTGGCCTTGCTCCGGGTGGGGTTTACCTAGCCACCCCAGTCACCTGGGGTGCTGGTGGTCTCTTACACCACCGTTTCACCCTTACCTCGGCTTTCGCCGGGGCGGTCTGCTTTCTGTGGCACTGTCCCGAGGGTCGCCCCTGGTTGCCGTTAACAACCACCCTGCCCTGTGGAGTCCGGACTTTCCTCGACGGTGTGACCCGCCGCGGCCGCCCTGCCGACTCATCCGCGCCCACCAGGATATCCCAGCCGCTGAGAACGGTTGTTCACTGGTCCGGACGTTGCTTGACTCACACCCATGACACGACGTCGCCACGTCGACTACGGCCGCGTGGCAGCCAGCCTGTGTTGCCTCCGCTGAGTTGCTCATACCCGCGACCTCAGGGAGTGCATTGTCATGTCCGACCTACTGATCATCTCCGGCGCGCCGTCCCCCGCCGCGCCGACCGGTTTGGTGGTTTCCCACGTGTCCGCGGTTCTGCAAGCCGCAGGGCACCACGTGTCGTTGCTCGACGTGCGCGCGTTGCCGACGTTGTCGCTGCTCACCGAAGACCTGCGAGACCCTGAGATCAGCGCCGCCGTGAGCGGTGTGCTCTCGGCTGACGGCGTCGTGGTCGCCTCACCGGTGTACCGCGCCGCGTACAGCGGTCTGGTGAAGGCGTTGCTCGACCTGCTGCCGAAGAAGGCGCTGCGTGGGCGCGCAGTGCTGCCGTTGGCGACGGGCGGCAGCCAGGGCTTCCTGGTGGCGATGGACTACGCGCTGTACCCGCTGCTCGCCGCGAAGGGCGCCGACCAGGTGGTGCGCGGCGAGTTCGTGCTGGACCGGAACGTGGGCTCGCCCGGCGCGGCCGCGGCCCTGAACGCGGCCGCCGACCGGTTCACCTCAGCGCTGACCCCGCGCCTGCGGAAGGTCAGCTGAGGTGTGAGGTGTCGTTCACGAGCTTCACCGACGCGTGTCCGTCCGGGTAGAACTCCGCGATCGACACACCGGTCAGATCGAGGTGCATCCGGAACAGGAACTGCGGCCCGACGTCGAGCGCCTGCCGCAGCAGCGTCTTGATCGGCGTGACGTGACTCACCAGCACCAGCGTCTTGCCGCCGTACCGGGCGATGATCTCCGTCCGCGCCTTGCGCACCCGTGCGTGGACCTCGTCGAAGCTCTCGCCGTTCGGCGGCTGCACGCTCGTGTCGCCGAGCCACCGCCGGTGGATCTCCGGGTCCTGCTTCGCCGCCTCCGCGAAGGTCAGCCCTTCCCACGTGCCGAAGTCGGTCTCGATGAGCCCCTGATGGGTGACGACCTCGAGGCCCGTCTTCTCGGCGAGCTTCTCGGCGGTCTGCTGCGCCCTGCCCAGCGGTGACGAGATGATGCCCGCGATGCCATCCACTTTGGACAACCTGGCCGCGGCCTTCTCCGCCTGCTCCAACCCGACCTCGGTGAGCGGGTGGTCGCCCCGCCCGGAGTAGCGGCGATCGACCGACAGCTTGGTCTGCCCGTGCCGCAACAGGATCAACCGCGTGGGTTCGCCCACCGCGCCACTCCAGTGCGGCTGCTTGGCGCCCTCGGCCTTCTCCTGCTTGCCGGCTTTTTCGTTGTCCATGGCCTCGTTGGCCAGCCGGTCCGCCTGCCGGTTGCGTTCCCGGGGAATCCACTCGTACGTGATCGCCCCGAAGGCGCGCGCCAGCTCCTGCGCCTCCCGCGCGAGAGGCTGCATCGACGGGTGCTTGATCTTCCAGCGCCCGGACATCTGCTCGACGACCAGCTTGGAGTCCATCCGCACGTCGACGGCCTGGGCCCCGAGCTCCTGCGCGGCCCGCAGCCCCGCGATGAGCCCCTGGTACTCGGCGACGTTGTTGGTCGCCACGCCGATGAACCCCTTGCGCTCTGCCAGGGTCTCGCCGCTGAGCCTGTCCCGCACAACCGCGCCGTACCCGGCCGGCCCGGGATTGCCCCGCGACCCTCCGTCGGCCTCGACGATCACCTTCACCGGGCGATCGTAGCCCCGCGTTCAGGGGCCGCTGAGGGCCATGTATTCTTGCCCCATCAGTCTGGGTGGCGGAATGGCAGACGCGCTAGCTTGAGGTGCTAGTGCCCGAAAGGGCGTAGGGGTTCAAGTCCCCTCTCGGACACCAGCTTTATCCCTAACGTCAGGGCGGATGCTCGCATCGAGCGTCCGCCCTTCGGCGTTGTAGACGGTCTCAAGCCCGAGCTTCTCGTACAGTTTTTGCAGCTCATCGGGCTCGCCACGACGTGTCATAGCTCTCACATTGCCGAGCGCGTCGATCATCGCGTAGATCGCCGCCACGCTCCGTCGACCTCCGCGCTTCGGCATGCCGTCCAGCTCGGCTTCTGCCGCAGCGCGCTTCTCCTCCGCTTCGTTGATCGCCCCAACGAGCGCCTCAGGATTGACACCGGCCGCGATGGCGTCCTGGAATCTGCGTAGCTTCGCTTCGGCGTCGGCGAGCCGCTTTCGTGCTGCCACCTGATCTCCCGAACCGACTTTCTCACCGTCTTGAGAAGCCGCCAGTGCTGAAACCGTGCTGTCGACGTTCTCGGGAGCGAAGAGCCGATCAAGCCACTCATTGATTCGGTCGAGCGCAGCGTCTTCGGGGAGGTAGACGTTCGTCGGATGCCCGTTCAGCGCGGGCGCCCCTGGGACCATCGTCCGAAGTGCGCATCGGTAGTAGGTCTTGCGACCGGTGGGCGTTCCTTCCATACGGCGCGTGCAATACCCGCACTTCACACGACCGCGAAGGGGGTAGACCCGCTTGGTTCGCTTCGCCCCACGCACCAGCTTCTTTCCAGCCGAGAACCCTCCGGCCGCTCGCGACCGCCGCAACAACTGCGACTGGACGAACTCCTCGACCGTGACGATGTGCGGGTGTGCCTGCTTCCTGGAACGCACCACGCGGTCGGGGGCAGACCGACGAAAGCGGACCACGTGCCCCGCGCCGACGTCATCGGGATCGAGCAGCATCTCTTGTCGAGTCCATCGTCCAAAGAACGCGAAGCCCGTGTATCGGGGGTTGTCGAGAATCGCTCGAACGGTGCTGCCCTGCCACCCGTCGGCGAGCCGGTGCCGATTCTGGTCCGGGCGCCGTGCTGACGGGCACGGAATGCCGTCTCGATTGAGACTGTTCGCGATGGCTCGATCGCCTATCTCACCGGTCAGGTACTGGGCGAAGATCCGGCGCACGACCTCCGCGCTCGGCTCGTCGATCGCCAGCACTCGCAGACGGCCCCCTTCAGCCGCCTTTCTCGGGTTCGGATGCGGACCGCCATCCACAACGTTGTAGCCGTAAGGCGCTCGCCCTCCCTGATGCCGCCCAACATGCTCATCAGCATCTTGTGCGAGGGATTGCGCGAGTCGTACTTGGCACCGAGTTCCGGAACCCACAGATCAACGCCGTAGGCGGCGAACTTCGGAGCGACCAACGAGAACTGGTTGCCGAACCAGCACCGAGTTCCCTCACCCACGACAATCGCGTTCCAGCCCCGGTTCGGGTCCTTCAGCGCAGCCAGCAGACGAGACGCCTCGGGACGTCGTTCCCACGGCACCGACCGGGACTGTCCGACGTCGAAGAACTCGTCAACGATCACTCCGCCCAACGGCTCGATCAGCTTCTCGGCGTTGCCGTAGTCCAGGAACGCGAGCACGTGCTCGGCGTCGTCGCCCGTCATGAACCGGTGTGCCACCTTCTCAGCGGCCTTCCAGTCCTTCCCGTTCTTGAAGTCCGCGACGTACAGCCGCACGTGCGGGTCCAAGATCAAGCCCGCGGCCGCCAACCGTTCGGCCATCGTCTTACCCTGACGAGGAAGCGCGCCGATCAGAAGCGACGTCCACACCAACGGCAGCGTGATCCGCCTGCCGCGTGCGTCCGTCCCGAACGGCACCGGCCTCCACGCATCCCATCGCTCGACCACCAGCAACGGCGTCGGAATCGGCGGCTTGGCGTACGGGTCCTCATCGGCAACCCACATCGCGACGCGTCCAGCATGTCCACCGTTGCCGCGTACGCGCTCGACGTTGAGCTGGATCTCATCCACCGCCAGCGCAGACGCCAGGTCTTCCCGGTGCTTGACGACATCGGCAGCCTTGCGTGTTGCAGGAAGGTCAACGGTGACCGCCCATCCCCCGCCCTGATGCTTCGCTCGCTCGACGAGGCGCAAGCTCTCGTCTTTGCCGATCAGCTTCGCGTCACGGAACGCGTCCACCAGGATCTGCGGGTCCATCGTCCACGCGAGCGAGCGCGGTCCGGCGAGTGCTGCCTTCCGTCCGGGGCTCCCGTCCTTCTGCCTGCCGAGGATCGCCAACGCCGCCGAGGCGACGACGCCGGCGATCCACAGCACCCGATGGCCGTAGATGAGATCGAGGATGGCAAGGGAGACAACGGAAACCGCGAGAGCAACACCGGTGATCTTCCATCGGAACAACGTGAGTCCGCGGATCTCCGCGAACTTGTCCGCCAGCTTCTCGGACTGCTCCGCAGCTTCGCGATAGTCGTGCACCCGCACCCACCGCCGCCAGCCGCGTGCAGCGACCACCAGGCCCCGCACGGTGGCCCTCGCGAAGCTGTACGGCGACCGGCAATACGCCTGTGGTGATCGATCAGCTGGTATGGCTCATCGACCTGGCTCAGTGCACGAACGTCGAAATACAAGTCGCGCGCCACTCTGCGGGCCGTTTGGCCACGGCAAGTTCGTTCAGCATCCTGACGTTTCGCGAAGACAGGTTCGACGACATCGTCTACATCGAGAATCCTCATAGCTCCATATGGCTCGAAGACAAGGAAGCACGGGAGCCGTACGCACTAATCTTCGACCGACTTGCGGAAGACGCTTTGTCCGTCGAGGACTCGATCGAGCATATCGTCGAAGCCTTGCACCTACTCCAGGCCATCAGCGTGGATGCACAGAGGGTTGTGGGTACTAAAACCGTTTCCGGTTAGCCTGCAGGCATGCTATCCATGTGGACGCATTGTATTTTGATAGCCTGCGACCACTCGCTTCACGGCGATGACCCCTAGGAGAGTCAGTGTATGGACTGCCAGAGGACGTCCTTGCGGCCGTCGGGCGCGTGACGATCGCGGCTGGTGATCTGGAACTTATCCTTGCCAGCGTTAGCGCGGTACAGGACGGCGGCAACGCTTTCACCATCCTGGCCAAGCCGGGAGAGCCTCTCCGGGCGGCTCGACGAGCTATCGAGGATGTAGCTCCGGTCTACCGCGAAGCATTTCGGCCAGCCATTGAGCTTGCCGCTCAGCTCCTTACGAAGCGTCACACCGTGGTTCACGCGATGTGGGTCAATGACGATCCTAGCCAGGGTTGGGAGCTTCTTCATTACAAGACGCAGGTTCGCCACCCAGCCGATCGTAAGACACTTGACAATCTCGCACTTGAACTGGCCGGCGCCCGGAATCAACTGGTTCGAATCATGATCGCACAGATCAATGGTCGACCGGTATCCGCAGACCTATAGCACGACCTCAATTGCTGTCGCGCCAGGTGGCGTCAGGAATGCTACTTGAGGCGTGTTCAACCCAAGGGAGTGTAGTTACCCTTTAACCCAATTCGCTCGAATATGGGCATTCAGAATTGGAATCCGCCCCATGCTTGCGGTATGCATCGATACGCCACTGCGCTTCACGAATTAGCGAGTCGTAAGAGCGCACTTCGATACGCTCATCCCAGTTGATCTGCGCTAGCCTCTCGCTGTCCAATGGGGTTCGCTGATCTTCCCTTCCAATGTACACGACTCCGTCAGCCTTATCGCTGATGCCAATCAATCCGAGACCGCCTTGACTTGGATAGCGAGTCGCCATGTCGTGATTCTGATACAGCCACCGACGATAGTCTTTGATTTGCTGAATAGCTGCGGCCAGATGTCGCCCTGGCACATTTTTGGTAGTGAAGAGATTCTCGACACTGGGGGTCTTGAGTTCAACTATTGTCCACGGAATTCCCAGACTGTTGACACGAGCAGTCAAAAAGTCCGGAACCCCATTATTTGCCAAATTCTTTTGCGAGATCACCCATCGGCACCCGAAGGCGATCTCACCGAGCAACATCCGAGGATGCACGGAAAGAAACTCCTGCATGGGCTTCTCTGTTGTCGCTGAAGCCAGCGTGGCTCGATAGGCATCAACCTCCGCACACGCGTCGTCAACCGAATAATTCGCGTCGACGCAGCGCATTCCATGCCCGGCGCGCCAGAACTCGTGGTGGACTTGCTCCGTACGGTTGGAAAAATTGCCGACAAGACAATCGTCGACCCTGCTCACAACCTAACGCTCCTTACGTTCAACCTATGGTCGCGCTATTCGCCCTGACAAAACCTGAGCATCATAGGTTATCGCCCTGCCAGATTTCGTCATCCAGCATTCATCGGCGAGTCGGCCTGTAGCCGCAGCTACAGCGCGCTGCGATCGAAGGCGCTGGCAGAACCAGACTTGCCGCCAGGGATCGATGGCATGCGCTGCCTGGGTCGAGGCTTCAGAACGCTCACCTTTGACCTACTCGCCCTAAATGATGTTGACGCCGGCGCTGGAACCGTCTACAGCAAGGAAGAGTGAAGTGCTCACGCAAATGATTCTCAGCAAACAACGTGCCGACGACTAGCCGTTCCTGCCGCCCACCCTTCAGTGGATCTATGTAATTATCTTTACGCTGTACGCTTCCCTGAGGCGCTTCTTCGTGAGCCTCACAACGCCAGCTGCTTTGAGATGATCGAAGATCGTCCGGTGAGCTTCATCGCCGGAAATTACAAAACCCAACTTCGCGTGGCTCGACAGAAAACTATATGGCTCGCCGAGCGGGGCCAGAGCATTCACGATCTCTATGGCTGGCGGTAGCGGCGAGAACAAAAGCAGTAGCCGAACCACGAGATCCTTGTCCTCGGTAGCGGCGGCGATCCGTTTGACCTGCCCCACAGGAAGGACTTGTCTGCCCGCAAGAGCGCGCCTGCCTGCAGCCGACAGCGTCTCAAAGTCGTCGTCCGCGACGTACTCTGCCAGGCCGTTCATGACTTTGTCCTTCACCGGCTCTGGCACCAAACCGCTGGTCAGCAGCTCAGAGACGAAGCTGCTGACCAGTTCAGGCGTCATAAACTCGACGAATGCGCTCGACTTTGCGATCGCCGGCTCAAGAGTCGTCCAGCCTGCGGCACTGAACTGGGTGAAGACTTCGATCGAGCCTTTCACCACGTCGTGTTCAAGCAGCAACGCCAAGAGATCGCCAGATTCAGCCTGAACCTCCGAGGCACTGATGTACACGCTCAGTTCCAGGCTCACGACCAAGCTAACCCGAATGCTCGCCTCAGCGATCACCTCCCGCGCGTTGAGCACTTTGACGGCAACTTGCTTAGTTATCTCGTCGGGCGCACCGTCAAGGTCTATACGCCCTGACTGTCTGAGCAAGCCGGCAAGACTTGCATCGATGGCTCCGATATTCTCGATGTAGGCCCAGACATTCTCCGCAGTGGCTTTGAAGAGGTGATGGGCCGCAAGGTCCGGCCAGCTGGAGGGAGGCACCACGCCGAGGTTCACAAGTCGACTGCTAGGCGAGGCACTGGCTACCAGCCGCCGAACTTGTTCTGGTTCCCAGGATGAAGCTGCATGCTTGAGAACTTCGGTGAGCGCCTGCTCCGTGAGGACGGTGTAGTCAGTGGGGCCATCGTCCTCCATCGCGGTCAGATATGCGTCTGGATTATCGAGGCAGAGTTCGTAGACGTCCGAGTTCTCACGCGTTCTGTCGAAGCTTACTTCGCCAGCTACCCCAAGTGCCGCTCGGAGGTTATCTGCGGTGAGATCGTACAGCTTCTCGCGGACAACCGTCTTCCGAACAGCGTCCGTTATGCCCGCTAGCTTCGGGAGCGTCGTGCTCACTTCTCTAATCAGCAGGACGAGCTTCTCCGCGGTCGCGTCATCGCCCATAGCTGTGAACACGTCCATGTCGAGGTAGTTGTCGACGATGAACTTGATAACTTCGTTCCCCAGGTCGTAAGCACGGCTACTAACTGCCTCCTGGAGCGCAGCACTCACCAGCTCAGGGCGAATGTCCGCAGGGATCTCGGTATCGCGAACCAGCTGCGTGAACACCAACCGCCAGGGACGTTTAGCCAGCAGACCAGCGAACCGTGAACGGTGCTTGCCCGAGTTGAAGTAAGCGCTCAAAAAGGACTTCGCTTGCTCACCGAAGTTCGATGCGACCGTATCTGCCACATCATCCGCCCGATCATCGCGCTGTTCCAAGAGATAATCGAGAATCTGGATGTTGTATGCGCTGACCGTGCGACAGAAGTCGTCTTCTGTTTCCGAGAGGAGGTTCGCGATGGCGGTACTACCACTGAAGGTATAGTCGATATCCATCGTATTGGTTTCGACGTGCTGCACGATAAAGTTGGCCACGTCAACACCGGTGAAGTCCCCGTAGAACTGTGCGGCATAGAGGGCAAAGTTCCTGTCTAGGAACCCTTGCGCGACCATGGCGCATGCAAGCTTAGACTTAAGCGTGGCGTGCACAAGAGTGAGAAAGGTCGCCGGACCAGATTCCAGTTCGAGGGTGAACTGGTTATTCTCGACAAGATCGCTGAAGTCCGCGCCGCGGAGGAGTGCAATGTCGCGATCTAGCTGATCCAAGGTCTCCTGAATCGCTTCCTCTTCGAGCGCAGCCCACCGCTCTTTGCTCATCGAGTTGGGAAACATGGTGTTCAGTTGATCACGATTGAAGGTGATCAAATGCTGCCTGGCAGCATCGTTCCCTTCGGGATGAGCATAGAGCGCAATCTCCCCCACCTGGGCGACGGAGGCCCAGAACCCTCGAAGAGTCACGGCTTCCTGGGTGTACTCATTCCCGCCGACGATAAACAGATATTGCCGCTTGGGCTGGCCAGTCACAATGGTGACTACCTTTGCAGCACGGACCAGCTGCGCACCGGCCTGTTTGGCCGTCAATGATAACCGCACACCTCTGCGCGGATTGGTGCGGAGATCACGCTTTTCTTGCTCGCATCTGTCGACAGATGTCCGCACCAGCTTCCGACGTAGCTCGTACAGCTCGTCTAGGTTGCTCTCGCGGCGGGCGATGTTCTCGAAGTCCTTGAGATGAAAGTTCTTATAGACGACGAGCGCGAACAGGTTAGTTGCGCCTACACCGGGAGCGATCTTGGTAGTGGTAAGCAGCCTCTGGGCGAATACGAGGTACTCGTTGCAGATGTTCTGCAACAACCGCATATCCGTTGCATGTCGAGCGACGAGAGCGACGAGTCGCCGGTCCACGCCATTGATACCCGCCTCTTTCATCAGCCCGTCGAGGAGCTCACGCGCATTCCGGTGTGAGATAAATGGCACGATCGGGATGACAACGTCGAAGAACTTCGTGCGATTGGCCCGCACGGTTTCTGCAGCTACCGCATCGTCTTTCGAATCCTCGCCAAGCTCTCCCAGTCGTTCAAACAAGCTGTCCTTGATGGCGTAGATGAACCGGACGCGCCTGTTTTTCTTTCGACGTGCAGGCGTCTGGTTTAGCAAGGTGTTAAGCTCACGAAGCGCCTCGAAGATGTGAGGATCATCGAAACGATCGAGATCTTCGAAAATAACATATCTTGGCGCCACCGTATCGAATATGTAAACGATGTCTTCCACGTACTCGTCGAAGTAGGCTGACACTCGCGGAGCGAACTTAACTGCAGTTCCAGCCGCCGAGACATCAGAGATGTTGAAGCGATGGAGGAACACCCTCAACAGCGCAAGAGCGCCCACTACGGGAGCAGCGACAGCAACCACTGCCAAGCCCCGAACCAGCCAATAGTGACTAGACCCAGCGGCGGCTACAGTTGGCAGCCAACCGAGCAGGGCAAGCGCTACGGCAACTAAGACAACAACACCGATCGCTTCAAGGACTGCTCGGGTTCGTGACAGAGGGACGATACGGTTGAACCGCGAGAAGCGAAACTCCCGCGGAGCCCCTCGGTAGAGGAGTTGCTTGACCAGTTCTTTCTGGATCTGGTTCGTGAGCGACGCTTCATCAGCAGTCGGCCCAAGAGTGGAGATCGCGATGCGAATAGTCTTACGCTGATTCTTCGCCTCGAACTCGTCTAGCACACTCGATTTGCCCGTCCCATACCGGCCAGTGAGCGCGATGTTGAGATTCCGCGACTCCTTCACCGCGTCCTGTAGGTGTCTCAGGTAAACGGAGTGCTGCTCCTCGTCGTAGCGAGAGGCCAGAGATTTAAGCGTGGGCGAACTCGGAATCAGAGGCGGCTTGCCGACCTGCGTCGATGCTTCGGCACTCACTCCGGCCGCCGAAGCATCGACGGCTTGGCCTTCGTTCTCAACAGTGCCCATGTTGAACCCCAGCGCCTACGGGGTGCTGCGTGGGCGTCCGTAGAAAGTGGACGCTCGACGTCGACCAGCACCTGAACCCGTCCAGTGTGCTCCGTCGCGCCTCGATCCTGCCTGCGGCTCGCCGGACGAACGAACACCAGTTCGACACGTTGCCAACCAGCATGTCCTGTCCTGCCCAAGACGACGCCTGAAGAGCCGGAACCTACAGCCAGCCGTGCGAGTGTGGGACAGGTCTCCCGGCTTGTCCCACACTCGCCAATCAGAGTTGTTGCCCCTGATAGATGCCAGGTTCTGGCTGTCCCGCCGACCCGTCCCAAACCGCGTACGCATCATGGGACGACAGGACAAGTCAACGACCGTCCTCAGCCGAAGTCGAGGCGTAGGGATAGAGAGCAAGTCGCTTCTCGGACACTTGCTTCATCCCTACCAATGGGCCGGATGCTCACATCGAGCATCCGGCCCATTGCGTTGTAGACGATCCCTACATTCAGCGCTTCGCCTCCGAACCAGCCGGCCATCACGGAGCTGGCCTCACCTCTGAGGGGTGCTGCTGTCGGGGATAACAGGGTCGTTCGGCCGTAGGTGAGACCGCGCGAACGGACCTAAGCTTTGGGCGGGTCGGGGCAGGCACCTGGAGGGATCTGCCATGCTCCGCACCCGCCTAGTCGCTCTGGCCTCTGTCGTTCCGCTGGTGGCCGTGTCCCCTCCCGTCACCGCCACGGCGGCGCCCGTCGTCGGAGCCGCGGCGCGGGCCGTGTTCTTCGCCTCGGACGGCATGCGGCCCGATCTGGTCGACAAGTACGCGGCCGCGGGCGCCATGCCCACGTACGCGAAGTTGATGGCCGACGGCGTCAAGGGTGCGAACGGCATGGTCCAGGCTTTCCCGCCCAACACGGGCGTTGGCTGGTACACGATGGCCACGGGCACCTACCCCGGTGAACACGGTTCGACGAACAACACGTTCCACCGGACCGGCGAGCCGAACTTCAGCAACCGCACGTCGTTCTCCGGTACCGGGGTGCTGCAGGCGGACACCCTGGCCGCCAGCGCCGAACGGGCGGGCAAGAAGGTCGCGCAGATCGACTGGGTGGGCGGTGCGGCCGCGAAGATCGCGGGCCCGACCGTGGACTTCGCCAACTTCTTCTCCACGCGCGGCGTGTTGACGGCACCGGTGGTGCCGGACGAGCAGGCGGGCGCGGCGGCGTTCGGGTTGTCGTACCAGGTCGCGGCGTTCAGCCCGGCCGACGGCTGGACGAACGTGCCCGCCGGTGATCCCGCGGCACCGCCGAAGCAGACCAGCGTGACCATCGTGACGACGTCCGCGGCGCAGAACCCGACGCGGACCTACGACATCTACGTGTTCGACGCGAACGTGGACGGGGCCGCGGCGTACGACCGCGTGCTGATGACTCCGGCGAACGCGGGCAAAGACGCCTCGCAGGCCGTGGCGTTGACGCAGGGCGACTTCAAGGAGGTCAAGCTGCGCGGCGCGGACGGGCTGATCGGCGCACGCGCCGGGCAGGCGGCGGGCTTCTACACGAAGCTGATCGGCCTCGCGTCCGACCTGTCGTCGTTCAAGCTGTACTTCACCTCGGTCGAGCGTCTGATCGCCACCTGCGGCACGGCGGCGTGCAACGCGCTGCCCGCGGGTGGCGCCGGGGAGGACCGGCTGGAGAAGTACCTCGCCGAGAACGTGCCGACCGCGGTGGCCGCGGACTTCGCGCCGCTGGAGGCGCGGATCATCGACGAGGACACCTACGTCCAGCAGGGGCTGAACCTGGAGAAGGCCCACGGCGACGCGGTGCTTCAGTACGTGCTGGGCACGCTGCAGCCGGACACCCAGCTCGCACAGGTCGGCTACCCGGTGACCGACGAGTTCTCGCACCAGTTCCTCGGGCTCACCGTCCCGACCGACATGGACGGTGCGGCGAACCCGTACTTCGACGACGTCAACGGCGACGGCGTGAAGGACGACCGTCTGTCGATCCGCGAGGGCTACCTCCGTGCGGCCTACCACGAGGCGGACGCCAAACTCGCGCACGCCCGCGCGTTGATGGGCGGCAACCCGACGACGATGGCGGCCAGCGACCACGGGTTCGCGCCGCAGTGGTACGCGCTCAACGCGGGCAAGGTGCTCGCCGACGCGGGCTTGCAGGGCGCCGAGCAGTCCGGCAACTGCCGGGCCGCGGCGAGTGGTGCAACGAAGGCGAAGGCCTGCTACGCCGGTGGGACCGCACAGATCTACATCTCGCTCGCCGGCCGCGATCCGGGCGGCGTGGTGCCCGCGGCCGACTACGAGGCCGTGCGCACCCACATCATCAACGCCTTCAGCGGCCTGACGCACAACGGCAAGCAGGTCGTGCTGAAGGTGATGAAGAAGGAGGAGCTGCGCAACGTAGACGGCTCCGACTCACTGCACCCGTCACGTTCCGGCGACGTGGTCGTGGTGACCCGCCCGCCGTACCAGTTCGACGCCGCGACTCCGGGCCAGCTGATCGCGTTCAGTCAGTTCTTCGGTCAGCACGGCTACCTCCCGGACCTGGTGGACTTGGCGCACGGCGTGAACATGCACGCCGTCTTCATCGCATCGGGTCCTGGTATCCGCAAGCAGAGCCCGCTGGCCGGTGTCCGGGCGATCGACCTGGCACCGACCATGGCGCTGCTGCTCGGCGTGCCCGGCCCGCTGAACGCGCGCGGCCGCGTCCTGTACTCGCTGCTGCCGCAGCCCGGCTCGCTGAGAGAGCTGACCGTGCTGAACATCAGCGACTACCACGGCCAGCTGGTGCCGCTGAGCGAGGCCGCCGACACGGTTCCGGGCGGTGCCGACCCGATGTTCGGCATCGGCGGTTCGGCGTTCTTGAAGCCGTGGTTCGACGTGTACCGCGCGGAGGCCACCAACGGCTCGATCACCGTCGCCGGCGGCGACTCGGTGGGCGCGACCCCGCCGATCTCCGCGTTCTTCGGCGACAAACCGACCATCGAGCTGATGAACGCCATGGGCTTCACCTTCGACGGGCTCGGCAACCACAACTTCGACAAGGGCCAGGCGTACCTGCGCGAAACCCTGATCCCGTTGGCGCAGTACAGGTTCCTCTCCGCCAACATCGTGGACTCGGCGGGCAGGACCCCGCGCGAGTGGGCCCCGTCGGCCGTGGTGGACACCTTCGGCGGCGTCAAGCTCGGCATCGTCGGCTTCTCCAACGACGACCTGCTGGAGCTGACCGCGCCCGGCGCGATCGCCCCGTTCCAGCTGACCAACTCGACAGCCGCCGTGAACGCGGAGGCCGCACGGCTGAAGTCCCGTGGTGTCAACGCGATCGTGGCACTCGGCCACCTCGGCGCGACGGCGGGCACGATCACCTCCCCGACCGGTCCGGTGGTGAACCTGGCCGACAACGTGTCCAACGTGGACGCCGTTCTGGGCGACCACACCGACTTCCAGGTTGCCGCAACGCGCTCGAACGGCGTGCTGGTGACGGAGAACCGCAGCAAAGGTCTCCGGTTCACCCGCGTACGCCTGGTCGTCGACACGCGCTCCAAGCAGGTCGTCTACAAGACCGCGGACTTCCACAAGCCGTGGGACATCGGTATCACCGCCGATCCCGCGATCCAGGGCCGCATCAACGATCTCAACGCGCAGCTCGCACCGGTCCTCAGCACGGTGATCGGCAGCGCCACCCGCGTCATCCCGCGCGCCGACGCGTGCGGCAACGGCGCGGGGCGCACATGCGAGTCGTTGGTGGGCAACACGGTCACCGACGCGATGCGGCTCACGTACGGCGTGGAGTTCGCCATCACGAACTCCGGCGGCCTGCGCGCCGACCTGACGTGCCCGACGACGGACAACCCGAACGACTTCTGCCCGGCCTTCACCCCGCCGCCGTACCCGATCACGCGCGGCCAGGTGCTGGGTGTGCTGCCGTTCGGCAACATCGTGACGACGCTGACCGTCAACGGCGCCGAGCTCAAGAGCATGCTGGAGAACGGTGTCTCACAGATGCCGGGCGCCAATGGCCGCTTCCCCGAGGTGTCCGGACTTTGCTTCACCTACGACATCTCGGCTCCCGCCGGGTCACGCGTGGTGTCCGCGGTGCGGCAGGCCGCAGACGGGTCGTGCACCGGCGCGGCGGTGGACCTGACAGCTGCGGCGACGTACTCGTTGGCGGAGAACGACTTCATGTCCAACGGCGGCGACGGTTACCCGAACTTCTCCAGCCGCGTGACCACCAGGGGCATCATGGACCAGGTGCTGGCCGACCACATCGCCGCGAACTCGCCGATCAGCCCGGCGATCGTCGGCCGCGTCAGCTGCGCGACGAGCGGCGCCACCGCCTGCCCGGTGGTGGTGCCGTGATCCGCGTGCCGGGACCGGTACTGATGCGGACACGGTCGCTCTCGACCGCAAGGAGGAGCAGGCAGATGTGAGGTTCCGGCCGTCCCGCTGCCCCAGTCCCAGTCCCAGCCCCGAGTACACGCGGGACGGGCTCACCTCACGTCGAAGCGTGTGCTTAGCGTGCTCCTCGGACACGAGCGTTAACAACACGCGGAGAGGTCGTCGCATAGACGGCCTCTTACGCTTTGTCGTACTTCAGCTCTGTCCCGAGTTCTCCGCAGAGCCTCGCCATTCTGTCCGGATTGCCCGCCTTGATGATCGCCGCCACGTCCTGCAGCGAGCCCACCGCCGTCTGCAAATTGGCCGCGAACGCCAGGTTGGACGCTGGCAGTTCGATTAGCTCTGCGCTGACCGCCCGTCCGGCCCTAACAACCGGTGCGCTTGACGCTACGAGTGAGCACGCGCGTCATGCCGGTGTCCGAGCGGGAGAAACTCCACGGCATCGTGTCGCGGGCACACGCGGCCGGGTATTGGGTGCGGTTCTGGGCCACACCGGTCATAGCGAGATCGCGCCAGTTCCTCCCGGCGAACGACCGCGCCGAACAGCACACGGCCTGAGCGAAGACGGGGCCACCCGGTGAAAGGTGACCCCGCCGATTCTTCGTCACTCGTGCTTGTACCCGCCGGAGTGAATGTCATTGGGCAACCGGCGATCAGCCACGTTGCGCAGGTCCTCCAGGCGATCCTCGTCCTCCTCGAGCAGGTAGAGGATCTCGAACGCGTAGCCGGCCATGCCCGCGCTCCGTCCCGACAAGACTTCCGCGTAGAACACCCACAGCGCTTCCCGTGCCGCCGCGCGCATGGCCGGCATCAGGTCGCCCTCTCCTCGAGAGACGTTGTTGCCGACCAGACCCGTGACCAGCCAGTAGCACTCGAGCCGAGCGGCCCCCGGCGGATCACTCGCGATGATCGCCAGGAGCACCCTCAGAGCCGGCAGCGACACCTCCACCAGCACCTCGCCCGCAGGCAGCAGGTGCTCTGAAAGGTTCGTTGCCTTTCCTGCACCGGCCAGGTCAAGCAGATCTTCCTGGAGGTGCTGCGCCGAGCTGCCACAGCCACAGGTCATGGCAGCCCAGTCGTGGCGAAGGATCTCCAGTTCAACCAGGTCAGAACTCACCCAAGGCCTTTCCGCTGCCAGTTGCCGCCCCTCTCACCGTAGACCCCCGGGCCGAAGTTCGACGGCGGGTACTGCTCCTGGCACAGGTGGCACACAGGGCTGACGTTCCGGACGTACAGCCCCGCGTCGTTCCTCTTGAACTGGTAGGCGACCGTCATGACGACATTCCTCGCATCGCCTCCGAGCAGGTGCACGACATTGCCCTCCGCACAGTGCGAGACACCGCACGAGGCATTGCCGTTGAACCCTTGAAGGCTGCCTGACGTCGACAGCGCGATCGCACCGTCCGAGCGCCTGACACCAGCGACGTACGAACGCTGCTTTCCTCCGCCTGGATGACTGATTCCGAAGCTCTTCAGCCAGCCCGTGGCCTCCCAGAGCCGCGAAGTCAGGTCGCGATCGGCATCCCAGTCAGCCGGTCCCGCACCCATCTCGCGAGGCGCGGCCTTGCCACCCTCCGGCCCCTTGGGCACCGGGTTGATCGGGCAGCCCTGGCCGAGCAGCGGGTAGTGGTCCGCGTCGCTGTTGTGAGTGAGCAGGCTTACCGCACCCGCAGCCACGAAGTACGTGTGCAGGCCGTCAACGGTCAGGTTGTAGACGCGGCGTGCGTCCGAGAACGAACGCGTGCCCGTGACCGTCGCCGGTCGGCCGTCCGCCGTGGTGAAGGTGTAGCCCGGCTTCAGGTCCTCGGCGTGGATCCACTTGTTCTCGCTGTCGACCCAGAACGGGTGTTCGTCGGTGGCGACGAGGGAGCCGTTGCCGGAGTCCGCGGACACCGTGATCTCGTAAAGCTTCCGGTCAGCGACGTGCGAGCGGACGTCGGTGACCGTCTTGGCCGCCGCGATGCCAGTGGTCGGGTCGGTCGCCATGACGACGTCCCCGATCGACATGGATGCGATCGGCTTGCGCTTACCGGAAGCCAGCAGCACCAGGGTCTCGCCGGAGAAGCTGTTGGAGTCGTAGGAGGTTCGGCAACCCGCACCACCTGACGCCTCCTGCTTGGCCTCCTTGCCCTTGTCGCCGGTCCGTTTCTTCTTACGACCGCCGCCGGCCAGGTCGAGGATGTCCTCGGCGTAAGGGACGCCCATCGTGGCGAGGGTTTCCGCGACCTGGGCCTGGGCCGCTTCCTTCACGACCTCCTTGCCCACGCCCAGGATGGCGGTCTTGATCGTCTCGTAGACCTTGTTGAGGTCCTGGACGTTCGTGACCGCGGTCTGGACGATGCGGGCCGGTGCGTTCGGCATCGCCGAGATGATGTTCTTGGCGTTGGCGATGCGCGGCTTCAGCGCCGCCTTGAGCGTGGGGATCGGGTTGGACTTCACGGCCCGAGCCACAGCTGCCTTCGCCGCCACCGTGCGACGTACCGCTGCCTGGTAGGCCGCTGCTGCCGCCGCGGCCCGTTTGGCGGCGGCCTCGGCCGCCAGCTTTCTCGGGTCTGGCAAGGACTTCGACGCGTTGGGCGTGTCGACCTTCTTCATCGGCATGCCGTCCGGGCCCTTGCCCGCGTTCGGGCCGTCCGGGCGCCTCGGGTGCGGTGCGTCCGGGGTGCGCGGGGTCGGGACGTTGTCGCCACGACGCACGGCGTCGAGGCCGCGGTTGCCCCACTTCGCCGCCGTCGCGCCCCAGCCGCCGAACGGGATCATGCCCGCCGCCGAGAGGGCCGCGTCGGTGTAGTTGCCCTCGGCGAGGTACCAGACGGCGTTGATACCGTCCGCGATCTCGCCGAGGCCCGGCACCAGGCCGGCGACGTCCAGAGCGGTGTGGCCGACGGTGGAGATGTTGTCGCCCACCCAGGACACGGCGTCGCTGAACCAGTTGTGGCCGTTGGGGTCGAAGCCGTTGACCGGCGAGCCGACGCCGTAGGCGTAGCGGTTGAAGCCGCCGGAGCCCGGGCCGCCCTGGTCGACGGAGTCACGCGAGACGAACGCACCGGACGAGGGTTCGTACCAGCGGGCGCCCATGTTGACGTGGCCGCTGTCCGGGTCGGTCCAGTCGCCCTGGAAGCCGACCGCGCGCTTCGCACCAGACGAAGCGGTGACCTTGCCCCACGGGTCGTACGCCGCCGAGTCCTTCAACGTCGCGGCCGACGCGTCGAGGCCGCCGACCACGTCGCCGTGCTTGTCGGACAACAACAAGCGCTTGTCGGCGCCCGAGGACAGGGACAGCAGCTCGCCGCCCACGCCGCGGCCGAACACGGTGTCGGAGTCCGAGACCGGGTCCTGGTCGGGGCCCGAGTACTTGAACACCTTGGAACCGCGGCTGACCGCACGGTCGAGACCGTCGTACGTGTACGTGGCGGAGCCGACCTTGACCAGGCGGTCGAAGGCGTCGAACTCGAACTTCTCCTCGAAGCCCGAAGAGGTGCGGGATTCGCGGGTGCCACGCGCCGAGTACTTGTAGGTGTAGTCCCCGTCCGAGAGAACGCGGTTGCGTTCGTCGAAGGTCGAGGTCTTGGCGCCGTTGCGGATGCGGTTGCCGGACTTGTCCCAGCCGTACTCGGTCGTGACCCCGCCGGAGGTCCACGACGTCATCCGGCCGAGGTCGTCGTAGCCGTAGGTCTGCTCACCCGCACCGGCCGTGCCGGCGGTGGTCTTCTTCTTCAGCCGGTCCGCGAGGTCGTACTCGTAGCCGACGGAGGCGAGGACCGCTCCGGTCGAGTTCTTCGTGACGTCCGAGGTCTCGCGACCCAGGTCGTCGTAGCCGAAGGTGCGAACCCGGCCTGCGCCGTAGTTCATCGTCTCGACCATGCCCGCGGCGTTGTAGCCGAACGCGACGAGCGCGCCGGACACACCGTCCTGGGCGGAGTTCAACCGGCCGTTGACGTAGCTGAACGACGACGTGCCCGCCGCGTCGGTGCGGGTCGTCAGGCGACCGGCCTCGTCGTAGCCGAACGAGGCGTCGCCGGACGGGCCGGTGGCCGAGGTCAGCAGACCGCGGGTGTTGTAGGAGTAGGTGTTGCTGCCACCCGGTGCCGACACCGACGTCGGCCGGCCCACCAGGTCGTAGCTGACCTGACGCTCCGAAGTGGACGCTGCCGCTCCCGCGCCGGTCTCCTTGCGCAGACGGCCGAGGCCGTCGTACTCACGAGTCCGGGTCACACCACCAGGAGCCGTCATGACGGTCGGCTTGCCGGTGGCGTCGTACGCCGTCGTGAAGGTGCGGTCGGCGGCGTTCGGGTGGGTCGCCGTCGACGGTTCGATGACCGACTCCGGCTTGCCCAGTGCGTTGTAGGTGTAGAAGGTCGCGTTGCCGCGGCCGTCCGTCACACGGGTGCGACGCCCGGAAGTGTCGTAGCCGTAGGACGTGGTGATGGACTCGGTGGCCGACACCGGTTCTTCCAGCGTGGTGCGCTGGCCGAGGGCGTCGTAGGTGCTCTTCGTGACCTTGCCCAGGGGGTCGGTCGCCGTGAGCATGTTGCCCGCGATGTCGTAGGTGTACTTCGCGGAACGCAGGATCTGACCGTTGGGGGCCAGGTTGACGTCCTGGACGTTGTTGCCCGCCTGGTCCAGCTTGCGGTAGGAGGCACGGCCCTGGGCGTCGCGGGTGTAGACCTGGTTGCCGAACGAGTCGTAGCCCAGTTGGGCCACCACGCCTGCCGGGTCGGTCACGCTGGTCTTCTGGCCCAGCGTGTCGTAGCCGAAGCGGGTGACGTCGTTCTTCGGCGACGTGACGGTTTCCAGGTTGCCCTTGGCGTCGTAGGTCAGCTTGGTCTCGAACGCCGCCGGCTGGGGCTTGGTCTCCAGCACGCTCTGGGTCACCGGGCGACCGAACTGGTCGTAGGTGCTCAGCGTCGTGCCGCCGGTCGGGTCCTCTGTGGACAGCAGGTCGCCGTTGTGGGTGTAGGAGTACCGCCACGACCCACCGGGGGTGGTGCGCGCGTCCGGGTCGGGGTCGCGCTTCTCGACCATGCGTCCGCGCTGGTCGTAGTACATCCAGATGGACGCGCCGGCCGGGTCGGTCGTCTTGACCGCGTGGCCCATCGCGTCGTACTCGACGGAGACGACACCCACGGTCGGCGTGGACGAGCCCGGTGCCTGGTACGACGGGGACTCGGTGCGCACGGAGCGGCCGGCCTTGTCGTAGGCGATCTTCATGACGCCACCGGCCGGGTTCCGGATCTCCGTGGCGTCACCGAAGGCGTTGTAGCCCGTGGTCGCCGTCGGCCTGGTGACCGAGGGCGCCTTGCCGTACTCCTCGGTCGTGACCGGCGGAGAGATGGAGGAGGTGGTGCGGCCGCGTTCGTCGTACTTGTACTCCGTGGTGTGGTCGGCTTCGACGGCGCCGGAAACGTTGCCCCGCGGGGCGATCACGGAGGTGACGAGGTCACGCTGGTCGTACTTCTTGCGCGTGATGATCAGGCCGTTGCCGCCGCCGCGCAACGTTTCCTTGGTCTGGCGTCCGTAGGCGTCGTACTCGAAGTCGACGATCTCGCTGAACGACGCGGTGAACTGACCGCTGTTGGAGTGCGCTCCGGACCTGACGACCTGCGTGATGTTGCCGCTCAGGTCGTAGGTGTAGTCGATGCGACGGCGCAGCGTGTCCGGTTCCTGGATGGTCGACTTCAGGCGACCCGTCGCGTCGACCTCGTGCGCGACGACCTTGCCGCCCATGCCGATCTGGCGGGTCAGGTTGCCCGCGGCGTCGTAGGTGTTCTGCTGGATCGGGATCGACGGCGTGCCGATCTTGCTGTCCGCCTTGGCCCTGATCTCCTTGACCAGGCCGTCGGCGTAGTAGGAGTACTCGGTACGTCGACCCATCGCGTCGACCTGCACGGCCAGCTTGCCGGTGTGGTCGTACTGGTTCGACTCCAGCACCAGGTCCGGCAGCGGTTCGTCCGGGTCCAGCGGCTCGAACCCGGTGGCACCAGGGGTGATCGCCTTGCCGTGGTAGCCGGACAGGCGGACCTGCGCGATCTTGTTGCGGGCGGTGTAGGTGTAGCTGGTCTTGGCGCCGTTGGCGTCGATCGCCCAGGTGCGGTTGCCGAACACGTCGTAGCCGAACGAGGCTTCGTTGCCCTCCGGGCCGACGGTCTTGACCATGCGGCCGAACTCGTCGAACTCGAACGTCGACCGGCGCGGGTTGCCCGAATCCGCGGAGTCCACGAGCTCGGCGACGGTGGTGTTGCCGTCCGCGTCGTACTCGGTCTTCGCGGTCTCGACGTGGGTCTGGCCGGTGACCGCGTTCTTGGTGGCCGGGTAGGTCACCTCGGTGACGCGGCCGAGCTTGTCGTACTTGTACGACGTGGTCGCGCCCTGCGGCACCGCGTCGGAGTACTCCGTCGCGGTCTTCTTGCGCCCCAGCACGTCGTAGGTGAACACCGTGCGCAGACCGGACGGCGACTTCGTCTCCGCCAGATCACCGTTGGCGTAGTAGGTGTTCACCGTCGTCGCACCACGCGGATCCGAGGTCGACTTCAACAGCCGGGCCGGTTCCTTCGCCGTGGTGCTGCCGTAGGCGTTGGAGGTGCCGTCGGTGTAGCGGTGGAACGTCGACCCGCCGTCCGGGTTCGTTTCCTGTTCCAGGTCACCGAAATCGGTGTAGCGCGACGCCGTCAGGTAGGTGTTGTCGGCCGGACCGGACGAGCGGGCGTCCCGCGTCTCGAGGAGCTTGTCCGTGCGCGGGTCCGTGGGATCCGCGGTCGGCGCCTGGTAGGTGTAGTAGGTGGTCTGGCAGTTGTTCTCCTCGCGGCAGCTGACCTTGCGGATCAGGTTGCCGCGGTCGTCGTGGACGAGGGTGGCGGAGTTGCCGATCTCGTCCCGGACGGTCTGCTGGAACCCGGACTCGTCGTAACCGAAGAGCCGGACACCCAACGCCACCACGAGACCGTCACATTGGGCGATGCCGTCCGCGTTGGTGGTGCAGTCACGGCCGATCATGTCCTCCGGACGCACGGTCGCGCCGATCGGCGTGACCTGCCGCAGGATCCGGCCCTTCAGTCCGTCGAAGTCGTAGTACTGCGGACGGCCGCCCGGATCCACCACCCGCACCGAACGGATGATGTTCTCCTCGTTGCCACCGACCGTGGGCACACCGAGCTGCCAGCGGCCGCCGTCGCTGTCGACGTACTCGCGCATCCGGTCGTGCACCGCGTCGTAGCTGATCCGCGCCGCCGTGCGGGTCAGGCTCGGCAACGACACCTCGGTGATCTGGTCACCGGCGGCCTGTGCGGCGTAGTGCGTCGCGACCTGGCTCAGCCCGAGCGGACGGGCGTAGAACGCGACCTCGTCGACGAAGCCGGAGAAGTTCGTGCGCCCAGAGGAGATCCCGGGGTACGTGCCAGTGGTGTTCGCCGAACCCACCTGCGCGAACTGCAGCAGCGCGTGGTCGATCGGGCCCGTGCGGGTACCGACCTGCTTGCCGTCCAGGAACAACGTCTGGCTGGCGACCGAGCCGGACAGGACGACGTGGTGCCAGTTGTTGTCGGTCACCGTCCCGGTCGAGGTGATCGGGTCGATCGCGCCGTGCCAGAACTGGCCACGCACCTTGCCGTCCGAGCCCACGTACAGCATCGGCACGCCGCGGCCGGGCATCTCACCGACAGCCTTGTCCTGATAGCCCACCAGCGGGCCGGCCGAGGTGGTCTTGAACCACAGCTCGACCGCCAGATCACGGTGCTTGTTGACGGACTTCTCCGGCAACGCGACGTGGCTGCCGTCGCCCAGGCGCACCGCCCGGTCGTCACTGCTGTTCAGGGCGCCGGTCTGCTGGCGGTTGTTGTCCGCGACACCCGTGAACTTCGCGGTGTCCTTGCCCAGCTTCACGCTGATCTGGCTGCCCGCGCTCTCCCCGGTCGCCTCGCCGAGGCGCCAGTAGGAGTCGGGACGGGAGTCCAGGATCGTGCTGCGGTAGTGCGAGCCCTTCTCGTAGTTGTAACGGGTGCACTTCCCCGTCGGGTCGCACACCTCTCGCAACTGGTCGGCGTCGTAGACGTACTTCCATTCGAGCGCGGCACCGTCGACCTGCTCGGTGCGCACGTACTCCACGTGCGTCTTCGCCGCGTTCCACGTGAAGAACAGCGAACGGTTGCTGGTCCGGCTCACCGCCTTCGACAGCTGCCCGCCGGTGTACTCGAGCTCCACCAACCGACCGGCACTGTCCTTGATGGACATCAGGCTGCCGTCGTTGCCGAAGCCGTAGACCGTGCGGTCCTTGTCGACCAGCTGCCAGTCCGACGCACCGCGGATCAGCGTCGCGGCACGACCGGGCGGCGGGGTGAAGGTGTTGTCGGGGTTCTTGCCGAACCGGACCTGCTGGCCGTCCGGGTAGGTGAGCACCACGTTGCCGGAACCGTCGTCGTCCGGCACGACCCGCATGTCGTAGCGGGTCGTCCATCCGCTGCCGAACGTCAGCTTCGCCCGCGGGTCGAGGCTGTTGTACGTGCGGGCGACGTTGAGTTCTGGGCCTGCGGTCGCGGCGGCCGCGTCGATCGCCGCGGTCGTGTAGTTACCGGCGATCGGGTCGAAACCCAGCCCGTTGCCGGTGTAGGGGGCGTTGCCCATCCGGGAGGTGATCTCCGGCTGCGGCACCGACGTGATCAGCGCCGAGAACCCCAGCGCCTCGCTCTCCGACGTGCCGTCGTGGACGTACGCACGCCAGTAGTACACCCGGTCCCAGCGCAGCTTGTTCTCCGGCACCGTCCAGTACACCGGCGCGACGTACCCGGAGTCGAAACACGCGACCGGGTTACCGGCCTCGTCCTTCTCACAGATCTGGAACTTGTAGTTCAAGTTGTCGTTCTCGTGGTCCTCGCCCTTGGCCCACAACTGCGGCCGCAGCGTCTCCACGCTCTGCCCCGCCGGCGGGTACTGCTCGGTCACCACGGGCGGAACGTTGAAGACCTCCAACGTCACCCGCGCCGGCGCCACCTGCTCGTCGGTGAACGTCGTCGTCCCGTGCCGCATCGTGAAATCGAAGATGTACCGGCCGTACGGCAACTTCCCGATGGTGGCGTCGAGCGTCACCTCACCACCGACCGGCACGGTGCCGGGAAGACCGGCGGCGCGGTTGATCGCGACCAGCGCCTGCGTGTCGGCGTTGAAAACCTTGTACGCCAGGTCGTAGTTGCCGGGATCCCAGGCGTTGGCGCCGTTGTTGCGCACCCACACCTTGATCTTGCCGTCCTGCTGACTGGTCAACGGCGGCGCCGGAATCGGCTGGTCGATCCGGTACTGGGCGTTGTACGGGCTGTGCGTCACGTACAGCTTGGGCGGGTTCGCCGTCCCGATACCGACGATCTTCTTCCACTGGCTGCCGCTGCCCTGGTTACCGGCCTGCAACGCGAACCCGTTGTTCGCACCACCGTTGGCCCACCCCTGCACCAGCGGCACCGCGCTGTCGAGGTAGAGCAGTTCCGGAGCGGCCGGACACGCCGAACGCGTCTGCCCCACCGACATGAACCCGTGCGAGAAAACGCCGCCGCCAACCGGGCCACCCAGCGACGGACCGGCGTTGCCGCCCGACGTCCAGTCACCCGCGACCGACTTCACCACGATCGGCTGGGGCGCACACGTCGTCGAGTCGTAGTTCACCAGCTGCATCGACGCGCTGAAGATCACGTGGTTGCGCAGCACGGAACCGACCGACGGGAACCTCACCAGCGCGGTGTGACCGTTGCCGACGATGAGGTCGCTGGGGTTGGTGATCGGCGAGGCACCCGGCCGGATCTGCCGCGCCTCCGCCTTGCCCTCGAACACCGTCGGGTCGACGACGACCGGGTACACGCGGGCCGGGTCGTCCAGCCACGCCGCGTCCAGCGACATCCGCAGGTTGCGGCCGTTGTCGGTGATCTCGTACCGCACGCCGTAGGACTGAGCCGGAGCGGCGTCCTGCGTGCGCGACGCGGAGTCGGTCATGAAGCCCGGCGGGATGCTCAGCCGCTCACGGCCGCTGCCGTCGCTGAGGACGACCGAGCCCTCGACGACCTTCGCGGTCAAGCCCTTGAGCCGCAACGGGAAGTTCCACACCCGAGCCGCTGCCCGATCGTGCAGGACGAGAACTTCCTTGGCACCGCCCGGAACCGACTCGACCTTCAGGTCCGTGTGGTCGGCGACACCGGCGTACGTCACCGTCGTACCGCTCTGCACACCCGCGGTGCCGCGCGCGCCACCGAGTCCGTAGCCGAACTCGTGCGCGTCGTCGAGCTTGATCGTCACCAGGTCGGGAGCATCGGCTCGACCGGCCAGGTTCAGCCCGACCCCGTCGGCCTTGTTGCGCCACCGGCCGTTCTCCGGCACCAGCGAGGGGTCGATCGGCGCCCAGCTGCCGTCCGGTTTCCGGTAGTTGACGGCCGACTCGCTGAACTCCGTGGTCAGCGTGCCGTCGGCGTTGCGGTACGTCGTCTCGTTTCGCGACCGTTCGTTCGGGACACTCGTCTTCGCGTCGAACCCGGTCCGGTTGGTCGGCCCCTGCGCGACCGAGGCCACGTTGCGCGCCCCGTCACCCGGCTTCTGGAACTTCGGGCGCGCGTGCTTCGACTGCTCCGACTCCGGCATCCCGAGGTTGCCTTCGCGGCTGTCCACTTCGGAGGGCAGGCCGTCAGCGGTACCCGCGTCCTGGGTGGAGGCCAGGCCGCGAGCCTTCTCGAGCTGCTCCGCCAACTCCCTGGCGCCACCGTCGAACCACGGCATCAGCGCGGTGAATCCAGGCCCCGCCACGCCGATGACGAGCGTGACCGTCAGCAACAACCCCAGCAGGGGCACGAGGTATTTGGGCGCGCGAAAACGCCCGGCTCTCCGGCCGGCCATATTTGATCTTCCCCCAGGCAGTAGGCCCGAACGTACAGGCGGAGCGCAGCATAAAGTCCTAAACGCCGACTTCACAAGACATGTGCGGCTGGTCACTTTGTGTAACGAAACCGAACTTTGTCGGGTTCACCCGCAGACATTCCGTTCCGGCGAAAACGTCTGGTACAAACCGTTCGTCAGCATCCTCTGGGGGATGTCAGCTACTACCGGACGCGCGCACAGCGCGGGCTCAGGCGTGTCCGGATGTTGGGGGGCTACCAGCCATGAAAAGACCCTCGCGCCGGCCGTTGAGACGCCTGGCGCAGATCTCGCTCGCCGCGATCATCGGGATCGTCGGCCTGCCGGTCCTGTCCAGTGGCGGCAACGTCGCCAACGCGGTCGAGTCGATCCAGTGCAAGACCGAGGGGAACGTGTTCGTCAGCATCACGAACTCCCCGGTGTTCCGCCTGCGCAAGCAGCAGACCCCAGCGGACGGCTACAACCAGTGGACCGCCGACAGCCACGTCGGCAACGGCTGGGACCACCGCTTCATCAGCGGCCCCAACGGTTATCTCTGGTTCCCCACCAACAACGGTGAACTGCGCAGGCACCAGTGGATCGAGGGTGTCGGCTGGGCGAACAACGGCATCAGCGAACTGATCGCCACCGGCTGGGGCGGCTGGAACCTGCCCCAGTTCCGCTACCGGATCACGGTGGACAGCAACAACACGATCTACACCGTGGACGACAGCGGCAGTCTCAAGCAGCACAAGTACAACGAGACCACCAAGCAGATGTCCACAAAGGTCATCGAGGGCGGCTGGGGCAAGTACGACCAGGTCTTCGCGGCCGGCGACGGTGTGCTCTACGCCCGGGATCCCGCCGCGCTCCAAAACAAGGGCGTGCTCTACCGCTTCGTGTACGACGACGCCACCGGCACGTTCAAGCAGCACGCCAGGGACTGGGGCTGGGGCTGGAACGGCTACAAGCAGCTCACCTCGCCTGGCGGCGACATCGTCTACGGCACCTTCCCCGGTGGCGAGACCTGGTGGTACCGCTGGAACCCCGCGCGTGACGCACCTCAGAACAACGCGGGCGGCAACGAGAAGCAGAAGATCAGCACCTGGGGCGACGTCAACGAGATCGCGCCCGCGATCGACACCTGCAAGACGAGCGACTACTCGCCCGACGTGGTGTGCAAGCCCGGTGCGAACATGTGGGGCGTCACGTCCGACGGCGGCCTCTTCCAGCGTTCCTACCAGGAGGCCGCGACCGGCATCACCAGCTGGACCCTCGGCGCACGGATCGGCAACGGCTGGAACGGCCTGCGAATGATGGCCGGGGCGGACGGCTACAAGTACTACATCCGCCCTGACGGTGAAGTGCACCGGCACCGCTGGATCGACGGCGTCGGCTGGGACAACAACGGCATCAGCAAGCGGATCGCGACCGGGTGGACCGGCTGGGACGACCCCCGGTTCTTCAACCGGATCACGGTCGACAGCAACAACCACTTCTACAGCGTGGGCCACACCGGGCAGCTGGAGTTCAGCATCTACAACGATGCCGCGAACACCTGGACCCAGCAGATCATCGACGACGGCTGGGGCCGGTTCGACCAGGTCTTCGCCGCGGGTGACGGCGTGCTCTACGCACGCGATCCGAACATTCAGGACGGCACGCTCTACCGGTTCCACTACGACTGGAAGAACCGCCGCTGGATCGACTACGCGCGCAACGTCGGCTGGGGCTGGAAGGGCTACACGCAGATCCTGTCCCCTGGTGGTGACGTGATCATCGGGCGCGCCGGCCAGGACGTCTTCTGGTACCGCTTCGACAACACGAAGAAGGAGTTCACCAACAGCGGCGAGGGCTCCTGGAAGGAGTACATCGCCTGGTGGCAGGACCTGCAGGGCCTGATGATGGACGTCGACTCCTGCAAGCTGACGACTCCGGAGACGATCACCCCGCCGCAGACACCGGCTCCGTCGCTGGACAAGCCGGAGATGATCTACAACGCGCAGAAGCAGCGGTTCGAGATCGCCTACTCCGACGAGAACGGCACCCTGCGCAACCTCTACCAGCAGGTGTCGAACAGCGAGTTGCTCGCCGTCAACGCGTTGTCCAGCACCGGTTTCACCGGCCGCGCGACCATCGCGCAACGCGAGGACAACAAGATCGTCGTGCAGGCACGCGGCACCAACGCCCAGGTGAAGTCCTTCACCGAACCGACTTCCGTCATCCAGTGGACGCAGAAGGACGTCAACGGCGCGCTCAGCAGCTCGCCGACCCTGGTGCGCGGCACGAACAAGGTCCTCACCTCGTTCGCCGTCGACGACAAGAACAAGCTGTGGTACTCCGAGCAGTTCGGGATCAACGGCGAGTTCAAGCCGTGGCGCAAGGCTGTCGCGGACCACGACTACAACATGACCGGTGACATGACGGTCGTCGCCTCCGGTGACGGCTTCGAGATCGCCTACGTCAACCCCACCGGCACGGTGGCGGTCAAGCGGTTCGTCAACGGTGAGCTCAAGCCGCAGCGCGTCGCCGCCGGCATCAAGGGCGCCGGTGCTCCGGCCGCGGTCGTGTTCGCCGACGGCAAGGTGCAGCTGGTCGCCCGCGACGCCGACAACAACAAGCTCTACACCCAGAAGGAAGGCGCGTCCGGCTTCACCGGCTGGACCGACATCAGCGGCGCGCTCACGTTCACCGGCACGCCGGAAGCGCTGCTGAACAAGTTCAACGTGGTGGAGATCGTCGCCCGCGACTCGAGCGGCAGCATTCACCGCGGCGGCCAGACCGCACCCGGCTCCACCACCTGGCGGGTCTGGGCGGACACGCTCATCACGTCACCGTTCGACGTGTCGTTCGCGGCCAGCAACACGAACGAGCAGCGGATCTTCGCCATCGACGGCAACGGCAACTACTACCTGATCGACTCTCCGCCCTACTCGTCGGACCAGTCGCAGGCCATGCCCGCCAACGCCGACAAGTCCGTGGAACTGTCCAGTAAGGACGCTCCCTCCACGGCGACCAAGCAGCGCATCGGGTAACACGCGCTGAGTTCCACCTGGAGAAGGGGCTGCTCACCAGGGCAGCCCCTTCTTTCCTTCGATCACACGTGGCGTCCCGTCAGCGGGTGCCGAAAGTCTGCACCCAGTAATGCCGCCACTGCGCGCCCTCATTGTGGGCGTATCCCACACCGATGGATTTGTACGAGCAGTTCAGCATGTTCTTTTTGTGCCCCGCGGAGTTCATCCAGCCGGTCACAACCTCACTCGGGCTCGGGTACCCGGCGGCGATGTTCTCGGCCTGACCGGTGTTTTTCGGATAGCCCGCGCGCTCGATCCGGTCGAACGGGCTGCTGCCGTCCTGCCCGGTGTGGCTGAAGTAGTTCTTCTCCGCCATGTCCGCGCTGTGCCCCTGCGCTGCCTGGTCCAAGGACTCGTGGCGCTTCAGCGCACCGCAGCCGGCCTTGGCGCGTTCGGCGTTGGTGAGCGCGACCACCTCTTCCCGGAAGTCCGGGGCTGCACTTGCCTGCGGTGCAACGCAGGCGAGCAGCGCAGTCGTGCACACCAATGCGGCTAATCGCGACAAAATATATCTCCTTGAACTTTCCACCATGGGACAGGTCAACGGAAAATGGTAATTACCGAGATTGGTGTCGATACCTCAGGAAGGAGCAATCGAAACCGCGCGAACGGCGGCAGGGCCACGACCATTGGACGGGCACGTTCGGCGGTTCCCAAGGAGCAGCACCTGCACGTACGGCCGGATGTCCCACGACACAACGCCACCGGCCGAGTGACCGGTCACCGCGAAGTCGCCAGAACGTCCTCGCGGTCGCCACGCGCGGCCTGCGCGGGCAGGTCGGCCTCCTGACAGCCCAGCTGTACGGCGTACGCGCGCAACAGTTCGGTGCAGCGGTAACGGCCCTCGGCGTGCTCGTCCACCAAGTGCACGTCCACCAGATCTTCCAGCAACCGCTCGGCCCGAGCGGCGGACAGGCCGGCCAGGGCCGCCATGCCCGCGGAGCCGAGGTCGGGCGCGGATGCCTGCCCCAGCAACCGGAACACGCGCTGCTGGTCGGCATTCAAAGTGCGGTAGGACAGGTCGAAGGCCGCGGCCACGCCGTGGTCCTCGGCCTCCAGTTCGGCCAGCCGGGTGCACGGATCGGCCAGACGCGCGGCCAGGTGTTCGACGCTCCACTGTGGACGGTGGCGCAGCCGGGCGGCGGCGATGCGCAGGGCCAGCGGCAGGTTGCCGCACAGGTGCACGACGTCGGAGACCGCGGTTGGTTCGGCGGTGGCGCGGTCGTCACCGAGCAGGCGGGCGAACAGGCAGTGGGCGTCGTTGTCGGGCAAGGGGTTCAGGGTGAGCAGGGCGGCGTCGTCCAGGCTGGTCAGCCGGCGGCGGCTGGTGATCAGGACGAGGTTGCCCTGCGGCACCGGCAGGAGTGGGCGAACCTGGGCGCCGCCCTCCACGTTGTCGAGCACCACCAGGAAACGGCGACCGTGTATGCGTTCCCGCCACAGCGCGGCGCGGTCGGCGTCCTCGACGGGGAGCCGGTCCTCTGGCACGCCGAGGGCGACCAGCAGTCGGCCCAGCACTTCGCTGGCGGTGCGCGCGCTGCGGCCCGGGGTGTGCGCGTGCAGGTCGAGGAACAGGCGGCCGTCCGGGTGCCTTGAGCAGAGTTGGTGCGCCAAAGTCAGCGCCAGCGCGGTCTTGCCGACGCCGGCCATGCCGTCCACCGCGATCAGCGGGCCGGCCTCGCGCAGGCGGGTCAGTTCGGCGCACCGGCCGGTGAACAGGGCGGGCAACGGTGGCAGATCGGCGCGCGGTGGTGTGGCGGTGATCGTGGTGGAGGCCGGGGCGAGTTCGGGGTCGCTGCTGAGGATGCGGTGGTGCAGTTGGTCGAGCGCGGGGCCGGGATCCAGGCCGAGTTCGCTCGCCAGGCCGAACCTGGTGCGACCAAAGCGCTCCAGCGCGTCCTGTTGGCGCCCGGCCCGGTACAGCGCGAGCATGTGTTGCCCCGCAAGGCGTTCGTCCAACGGATGCCGGGCGCTCTGTTCGGACAGCGAGGCGAGCAGGGCCTGATGGTCGCCGCAGCGCAGCCGGATGTCGTTGCGGTCCATTTCCGCGGTGAGCCGTTCGCGGTCCAGGCGTTCGCGCACCTCGGTCAGCCAGGGCTGGTTCAGGCCGCCGAACGGACGGCCGCGCCACAGCGCCAGCGCCTCGTCGAACAGGGCCAGCGCCTCGGGATCCGGTGCGGTGCGGGCAAGAGCGGTCAGGTCGCGGAAGTGGTGCAGGTCGACCGCCGCCGGGTCCACGGTGATCACGTAGCCGCCGGTCCGGCGGCCGATGGTCACCTCGGTGCCGACTTCGGCCAGCGCACGGCGAAGCCGGGACACGTAGCTGTAGAGCGTGCTGAGCGCGCGGTGCGGCCGCGTCTGCCCCCATACCCGGTCCAGCAGCAGTTCGCTCGGAACGGTGCGGTTGGCCTCGACCAACAACGCGACCAGCACGCTCCACTGCCTGGCGTGACCGAGGTCGAGATCCCCTCCACCGGCGCGTGCCCCCACGTCACCGAGCAGATGGAACTCCACCGACATCTTGCCCCCAAGTTGCCCATGACGTCCGTATTACCGCTATTACACAGACCCTCGTACCTGCGAATTCAAGGTCTGCGCAAGCTTGTTGAATGTTTCTTACGCCAGCGTAGCCCAACCGAGAGCGCAAAGTGTGTGGGTACTTCGCGAAGCATGCGCGAAACTGGACAGAAGGGACACAAGGCGACGTTTTGGTCAGGGGCCAAGACCAGCCTTTTAATACCAGTTACCAGTTCTTTCCACATCAGGTGATGCGGCCCACATCGGGCCAACTCGCCTGCACAGTGCCTGGGGGGCATCTACAGTGGAATTCCGGATCCTCGGACCGGTGAGCGTCTGGGACGGCTCGGCCGAGATCTCACTCGACGGCGCAAAACAGAGAACCGTTCTCGCCGCCCTGCTTCTTTCCAGCGGTCATGTGCTTTCTGATGACCGACTCACCGAATTGTTGTGGGGAGAAAATCCCCCGAAAACCGTGAACGCCCAGATCCACACCTACGTGTCGAGATTGCGAAAATATCTCGGCCACCGGGTGGACCTGGTCCGCAAAAGGCCCGGCTACCTGCTGCGGGACAACGGCGTGGCCTCCGACGTTAGCCAGTTCCGCACGCACGCCGCCATGGGCGCGCAAGCGCTGGAACGCGGTGAAGCGGAATCCGCGACGGCGGCACTGCGGGCCGCCCTGGGCTGCTGGCGCGGACCTGCGTTGGCCGGGGTGACCGAGTTCCTGCGCGGCGCGGAAGGCGTGCGCCTGGAGGAAGAACGGCTCGCCGCGCTGGAGAACCTGGCAGAGGCCGAACTCGCGCTGGGCCGGCACGAACGCCTGGTCTCGGAGCTGACCGGGCTGGTCACCGACCACCCGTTGCGGGAACGGTCGCGCGCTCAGTTGATGATCGCGCTGTTCCGCTGCGATCGGCAGGCGGACGCGCTGGCAGTGTTCGAGGACGGCCGGCGCATCCTGGCCGGTGAACTGGGTGTGGACCCCGGTTCCCTGCTGCGCCAGGCACAGCAGGACGTGCTCACGGGGGCGGCCGCGCTGCGCCAGGTCGCGTCCGCCGGGCCGGTGCCGCCGGCCATGCTGCCCGCCGACGTGCCCGAACTGGCCGGGCGGGATCCGCAGTTGCGACAGCTGCGGGACCTGCTGCGCACCAGCCCCGGCGAGGCCGGGCACCGCCGGGCGGTGGCACTGGTCCGCGGCATGCCGGGGTGTGGGAAGACCGCGCTCGCGGTGCGCGCCGCGCACGAGGCGCACGCGAACTTCCCGGACGGCCAGCTCTTCGTCGACCTCGGCGGTGACTCCGGCATCCCGGCTGAACCGGCCGAGGTGCTGCGGTGGTTCCTCACCGCGCTCGGCGCCACCTCCGAGCAGGTGCCGGACACGTTGTCCGAGCGGGTGAACCTGTACCGCAGCCTGATCGGCGACCGGCGAATCCTGGTGCTGCTGGACAACGCGGCCGGCTGGCAGCAGGTCCGGCCACTGTTGCCCGGCGGCCGCAACTGCCGGGTGGTGATCACCAGCCGCAGCGCCCCGGTGACCGCCGAGGTCGGCTGCGTGCTCGACCTCGGTCCACTGGACGCGGAGTCCGCGTTGGCGCTGTTCACCGCCGTGGTGGGCGAGGCGCGGGTGGCCGCGGAGGAGGTGGCCGCACGGCGGATCGCGGAGCTGTGCGGGCGGTTGCCGATGGCGGTGCGCATCGCTGCGGCCCGGCTGGTGGACAAACCGCACTGGCCGATCTCGGTGCTGGCCCGGCGACTGGAGGACGAACGTTCCCGGCTCGCCGAGTTGTGCCTGGGAGACATGGACGTCCGCACCAGCCTGGCCGGCAGCTACGCCCGGCTGTCGCAGGTCGCCCGGCGCGGACTGGTGCGGCTGAGCCTGCTGGAGACGCGGGAGTTCCCGGCCAGGGTGGCGGCGGCTGCCCTGAACGAACCGGTGGCCGAGGTGGAGGACCTGCTGGAGTCGCTGGTGGACGCGCGGATGACCGAGGCGGTCTCGGTGGACGCGACCGGGTGCGTGCACTACCGGTTCCACCCGCTGGTGCGGGCTTTCGCGCAGGAACGGCACCTCGGCGCGCAGCTGGCCGCGCCCAGGCGTGGGCTGTACCCGGCCCCGGCCGCGGTCTAGACCGGCGGATATAGCGGCGGTATATGGCCGGACCGGACTCTCACCGGGTGCGAACCGCGGGTGGGGTCCGGTCCTTCCGGCTGCCGATCATGTTGCTGCTGGTGGCGGTGATGGCCCTGTGCACCGCACAGGTCGCGGCCGCGCACGGCATCAGCAACACCGCGGACGTGCAGCTCGCGCAGTCGTTCGCGGGCAACGAACTCACCATCGTCTTGCGGCGCACCGAGACCGTGCCCGGTCCGTTGGTGGTCGACGTCGTGGCGCACGATCCGGTCCGTCCCGTGGAGATCTCGCTGGCCGCCACCGCGGTGGAAAGTCCTGATCCCACGCCGTACACCGGCTCGGTGAAGCTGGAGGACCGGCCTGGGGTCTACACGGCACGGCTGCGGGTCGACCGCGCCGGCCCGTGGGAACTCGAACTGCGTGCCGGCGACGAGCGCGCGGTGCTGCCGTTCCGGGTGATGGTGCCGACTTCGGCGTTGTGGGAGAAGGTTTCCTACTCCGGATTCGCCCTGGCCGGAGTGCTGCTCGCGCTGGCGTTGCTGGCCGCGGCCACCCGGCGGCGCAGCCTTGGTACGGCGGGTGGACTGGCCGCGGTGGTCACCCTGACCGTGGCGCTGACCGCGGCGTTGCTGTCCTCCTCGGTGCAACCGGCGTTGCCGGAGGGCGCGCCACCGACGATCCCGAACCGGCCGGAGGACGGGTTCGCCGCCGGCGGCCGGCCGTACCTCAACCAGACGCTGACCACCGGCCCCGCGCAACCGGTGGCAGGCCAGGAGTTCACCCTGACGCTGACGCTGACCGACGGCGCCACCGGGCGGCTCGCGGACGACCTGGTCTCGCACCACGCGGCCCTGGCGCACACCGTGATCACCAGTGCGGACTGCGGATTCTTCCGGCACCTGCACCCGGTTCGCCTGAGTCCAGGGGTGTTGCAGCTGCGGCTGACTGTGGACCGTCCCGGCCGCTACCTGGTGAACACCGAGCTGGAACGCGCCGACTCCGGCGGCCAGCTGGTCACCGGCAGCTTCCAGGTCACCGGCGAGGCACACCCCGAACCGCCTCCGCCACCGGACGACACCGAGACGGTGCTGCGGCTGAACCCCGGGAAACCCGTCGCTGGACAACCCACCGGCATCGAGCTGGAGGTGCGCGCGAACGGACGGCCGGTGCACGATCTGCAGCCCTGGCTGGGCATGGCCGGACATCTGGTGGTGCGCGACACCCGCAGCGACCTGTTCGGACACGTGCACGAGCAGGATTCCATGGCCGCGCAAAGTGTTCCGGGCGCACGGTTGCCGGACGACACGGTGGCCCAGTACGGTCCGGTGCTGCGCTTTGCCTACACTTTCCCCGCCGCCGGGCGTTATCCGGTGTGGATCCAGTACATGCGCGGCTTCCGGGTGCACACCGTGCCGCTGTTCATCGACGTGGCCCCCGAGGAGCGCTGAGCCTTGCCGCGCAAGAAGATCGTCACCATCGTCCTGGTGAGCGCACTGGCGGTGGCCGCTGTGGTGGTCGGTTACGTGGCGTTCTCCGCACCTGATCCGGCACGTCAACGACTGACCGCGAACTCGGCGAGCTACACCGTGGCGCTGCGCCTGCAGCGCTGGGCCACCGGCGACAACACAGTCGACGTCGAGGTCTTCCGGCGTGACCACGGACCGGTGGAGGTGGACCGGCTGGCGTTGGAAGCGGCGATGCCCCGAATGGGCCACGCCACTTCGCAGCTGAAAGCCGAAAGCGTTGGCCCTGGCCAATTTCACGCCACCGGTGAGTTGTTCCCGATGTCCGGAGTGTGGGAGCTCTCGGTGCGGCTGCACGGAAAAGAAGGCACGGAGCTGACGACGGTAACGGTGCCGGTGTCCGCCGGTTGAGCTATATCGAAGAAATATAGCCGTTCCCGGCACGGTGGTCGCACGACGAATCCGCCTGCCTGGAGGGAACGGCCACAATGGACAACCGGCACGAGTGGCGGCCGCTGGAGATCACCCCCGACTCGGTCGGGGCAGAGGCGAGCGCCGCGGGGCTGGCCGCCCACCTCGCCGGCGCGAGCGACCTGGACGCCCTCCTGATCAAGGAGAAGGGCTTGGTGTTCCGGGGTTTCCACGTCACCGAGGACACTCTCGGCGAGGTGATGGACCACCTGCTGCCCAACCGGCTCGCGTACGTGCACGGCAACTCCCCGCGCACCAAGGTCGGGAAGAACGTCTACACCTCGACCGAGTACCCGCCCGAGTACACGATCTCCATGCACAACGAGCTTTCCTACGCCCACCAGTGGCCGTCCCGGCTGCTGTTCTTCTGCGCGGTGGCCGCCGAGACCGGTGGCGCGACCCCGGTGGTGGACGCCCGGCTGTGGCTCGAGTCCCTCGACCCCGAGGTGCAGGAGGCCTTCTCCGGCGGCGTGCGCTACACCCAGAACCTGCACGACGGCTACGGCCTCGGCAAGAGCTGGATGGACACCTTCGAGACCGACGACAAGGCCGTCGTGGAGGAGTTCCTGGGCAACTCGGGCGCCACCTGGGAGTGGAAGCGCGGCAATCTCAAGGTTTCCCAGGTCCGGCCGGCCACGCTCAAGCACCCGGTGACCGGGGACGAGGTCTGGTTCAACCAGTCCGACCAGTGGCACCCGGCGACGCTCGGCGACGAGACCGCCGCGGAACTGGCGAAGGTGCTGCCCGTCGAGGACTTCCCGCAGTGGGTCTCCTTCGCCGACGGCACGCCCATCCCCGAGGAGTACGTGATCCAGGTCCGCGATCGCGGTCTGGAGGCGGCGGTGGACGTCGACTGGCGGGTCGGCGACCTGCTGCTGATCGACAACGTCCTGCTCGGGCACGGACGGCGGCCGTTCACCGGCAAGCGCCGTGTGCTCGTCGCGATGTCGGACTGACAACGAGAGAGGACACGGATCCGCGATGACCGAAGTGTTGACCGCACCAGCGGCGAGCGGGCTCAGCATCACGCTCACCGACCTGGAACGCGCGGAGTTCGGCGTGCTGGCCGAACAGCTGGCGAGCACCGCGCCCGGCCTGGTCGACGACCCCGCCTGGGTGGCGGCGGCCCGTCGCCTGGCCTGCCTGCTGCCCGCGCGCCTGCGGGAGACGGCGAGCCGGTTCCGGCACGACCCCGGCACCGACGGGGTGTTGCTGATCGGCAACCTGCCGATCGACACCTCGCTGCTGCCGCCCACGCCGAACGTGCCGGAGTCGGTGGAGCGCAACGCCACCCGCCCGGCCGCGGTGGCCGCGCTGCTCGCGTTGCTGCTGGGCGAGATCCTGGCTTACCGGCAGGAGAAGTCCGGCGCGCTGGTGCAGAACGTGGTGCCGGTGCCCGGTCGGGAGAGCTCCCAGAGCAACGCCGGCTCGGTGCCGTTGGAGATGCACGTGGAGAACGCCTTCCACCCGCACCGCCCGGACTTCGTCGGTCTGCTCTGCCTGCGCAACGACCACAGCGGCACCGCAGGCACCCTGGTCTCCTCGATCCGGCGCGCCCTGCCGCTGCTTCCGGCAGAGGTGGTCGAGGTGCTGGCCCGTCCCCGGTTCGTCACCGCGGCCCCGCCGTCCTTCCACTCGGACGCGGCCACCGAACCGCATCCGGTGCTCGGCGGCGACACCGCCGACCCGAACGTCGTGGTGGACTTCGCCGCCACCGAACCGCTGGACCCCGAGGGCCGGGCCGCGCTGGACGCGTTGCGTGACGCGCTGCTCGCGGTGTCGACCTCGCTGGTGCTGCAGTCCGGCGAGATGGCCTTCGTGGACAACCGGATCTCCCTGCACGGCCGCAGCGCGTTCGAACCTCGCTACGACGGCCAGGACCGCTGGCTGCACCGCACCTTCGTGCACCTGGACAACCGCCGCACCCGTGGGTACCGCCCCGGCAACGGCTACGTCCTGTCCTGACCCACTCCCCCGTCCGACCCCGTTCACCTCCAAGCCGCCAGGAGCACCCGTGTATCAGGATTCGCTTGCGCCCGAGGACGCCACCGTGGCCGTGCTCGACGAGTTCGGTTCGCCGGTGCCTCCGGGTGTGCTGGGCGAGCTGCACGTGAACGGGGTCGGCACCGGGGAGCTGGCCCGCTTCCGCAACGACGGCTCGGTGGAGCGGCTGGGTCCGGTGGAAGAGCCGGAACCCCTGCTGCTGCTGGACTCCGACCGTCCGGAGTACGTCGAGCCGCGCACGGACACCGAACGAGCGGTGGCCGCGGTGTGGGCGGATCTGCTGGACGCCACCGACATCGGCGCGGACGACGACTTCTTCCACCTGGGCGGCCACTCGTTGCTGCTGACCACCCTGGTGGAACGGCTGCGCGTGGTCACCGGGCGCGAGGTGCCGCTGGCGGAGCTGTACACCGCGACCACGGTGACGCGGCAGGCCGAGCTGGTGGACGCGGCGGCGGGCGAGCTATCGCCGATCGAGCCGGTGAGCCGCGAGCACGCGCTGCCGCTGTCGTTCGGGCAGCGCCGGGTGTGGTTCATGGCCGACCTGCACCCGGAGAGCGCGGAATGGGTGCTGCCACTGCACATCCGACTGCCCGGCGAGCTCTCCCCCAGTGTGGTGCGGGAGGCGTTGACGGTGCTGGAGGCCCGCCACGAGTCGCTGCGCACCCGTTACGTCACGGTGGACGGCGAGCCGCGGCAGATCGTCCGCGCACCGTCCACCGTGGAACTTCGGATGGTCGAGGCCCGGCTGGACGAGATCGAGGAACGCTTCCGCGAGCAGCTGGACGCCGGGTTCGACCTGGCCGAGGGCAGGTTGTGGCGGGCTCTGCTGCTGCGCGAGCCGGACGGCCGCCAGCAGCTGCTGATCACCGTCCACCACATCGCCGCGGACGGCTGGTCGGCCGCGGTGCTGGAGCAGGAGTTCCACCAGGTCTGCGCCGACCTGACCGCCGGACGCACCCCGTCGTTGCCCGAACTGGCGGTGCAGTACGCCGACTTCGCCACCTGGCAGCGCACCCACCGGGACAAGGACCGGCTGGGCGCACACCTCGACTTCTGGCAGCGGACGCTGGACGGCGCCACCCCGCTCGAGTTGTCCACCGACCACCAGCGCCCGGCCGAGCGGGACGCCCGCGGTGGCCTGGTGCCCTTCACCGTGCCCGCCCACGTCGCCGACCGGCTCACCGCGCTGGGCCGTGGCCAGGGCGCGACGCCGTTCATGACGGCGCTCGCCGCGTTCTGCACCCTGCTGGCCCGGCACAGCGGCCAGTGGGACGTCACCCTCGGCGTGCCGGTGGCTGGCCGCGACCGGCCGGAAACCGAGCCGATGGTGGGTTTCTTCCTCAACTCGCTGGTGCTGCGCTGCCAGCTGGACGCCGACGCGCCGTTCACCGAGGCGGTGGACGTGGTCCGCGACTCCGCCCGCGCGGCCTTCGCGCACCAGGACGTGTGCTTCGAGCACCTGGTCGAGCTGTTGCGGCCGGAGCGGGACCTCTCCCGCACGCCGCTGTACCAGGTGGCCTTCAACTTCGGTGACGAGCGCTACATCGGCGGTCTGCCCGACCGGTCCGACGGCGCGGCCTTCGTGCGGGCCCGGCGGGTGGCCAAGACCGACCTGACCCTGTACGTGCGCCCGGAGTCCGACGGCAGCTGGACCGGTGTGTTCGAGTACGCCACCGCGTTGTTCGAGCACGCCACGATCGAACGGCTGGCGGGACACTTCCAGCGCCTGATCGGCTCGGTCACCGCGGACCCGGCCCGCCGTTTGTCCACTGTGGATCTGCTGCCGGCCGGTGAGCGGGACGAACTGCTCGCCGGTGGGCCGGAGCGCGCGTTCCCGCAGACGTCGGTGCTGGACGAGTTCGAGGCGCGCGTGGCCGAGAACCCGTCGGCGATCGCACTGGTCTCCGGCGCGGAACAGGTCAGCTACGCCGAACTGGACGCGCGCGCCAACCGCCTGGCCCACCACCTGCGCTCGCTGGGTGCGGGTCCGGACGTGCTGGTCGGGGTGTGCCTGCCCCGCGGCGTCGACCTGGTGACCGCGATGCTGGCCGCGTGGAAGTCGGGATCCGCATATTTGCCAATGGATCCGGCGAATCCCGCCGAACGGATCGCACACACCGTCGCGGACAGTGCCGCACCGATCGTGATCACCACCAGCGACCAGTTCGACCTCACCGCCTACCCGGACACCGCTCCCGAACGCGCGCGCGACCTGGACCAGCTGGCCTACGTCATCTACACCTCCGGCTCCACCGGCCGTCCCAAGGGTGTCGCGATCACCCAGCGCGGCCTGGCCAACCACCTGCACTGGGCGGCCCAGGACCTGGTGCGCGGGCCTGGTGGCGCGCCGTTGTTCTCCTCGGTGGCGTTCGACCTGCCGGCCACCAACCTGTTCGTGCCGCTGATGACCGGCCGCACGACCCACCTCCTGCCCGACGACCTGGACCTGACCAAGCTCGGCAGCGCCCTGCTCGCCGGCGCGCCCTACAGCTTCATCAAGCTCACCCCTGGCCACCTGGATCTGCTGACGCATCAGCTCGACGCCGACCAGTCCCGTGCGCTCGCCGACGTCGTGCTGGTCGCCGGTGAGGCGCTGCCGCCCGCGACCGCCAACCACTGGCTCGAACTGCTCGGCCCGGACCGGTTGATCAACGAGTACGGCCCCACCGAGACCGCCATCGGCGCGACCACACACCCGATCACCGTGCCGCAACAGCGCAGTGTGCCGATCGGACAGCCGTTGCCGAACACCACGGCCTACGTGCTGGACGGCGACCTGCAGCCGGTGCCCGCCGGTGTGCCGGGTGAGTTGTACCTGGGCGGCACCGGTGTCGGCCGCGGTTACCTGGGTCGTCCCGGTCTGACCGCCGAGAAGTTCGTGCCGAACCCGTACGGCGTACCGGGTTCCCGGCTGTACCGGACCGGCGACGTGGCCCGCCGCCTGCCCGGTGGGGCGGTGGACTTCCTCGGCCGTGCCGACGACCAGGTCAAGATCCGCGGTTACCGGGTCGAGCTGGGTGAGGTGCGGGCCGCACTGCTGGCCCAGCCCTCGGTGCGGGACGCGGTGGTCCTGCTGCGCCCCACCGAAAGTGGCGAGAACGCGCTGACCGCCTACGTGGTCGGTGAGGCCGATGCCGACGAGCTGCGCACCCGGCTGCCGGAGTACATGGTGCCGGCGGTGTTCCAGTCGATCGACGCCATTCCGTTGACCGCCAACGGAAAGCTCGACCAACGCGCGTTGCCCGCCCCGGCCGCCGCGGCCGATGAGTTCGTGCCGCCGAGCACGCCCGCGGAAGAGGTCATCGCCTCGGTCTGGACCGAGGTCCTCGGCATCGAGCGGATCAGCGTGCACGACAGCTTCTTCGACCTGGGTGGCCACTCGGTGCTGGCCATCCGGATGACCGCGCGGTTGCAGGAGGAGTTCGACCTCGACCTGTCCGTGCGGACGGTCTTCGAACAACGCACCATCCACGGCCTCGCCGCGGCGGTGGAGGACGCCATCCGCGCCGAGATCGAGCAGCTCTCCGAGGCAGAGCTGCGGGACGCCATCACGACTGGGGAGCACTGAGCACATGAGCGTGGACGATCAGCTGGGAACCGGCGCGGCCGACCTGCGCGCGGACCTGCTGCGCCGCCGCCTCGCCGGACGCGCGACCGGCCGTCGCACCCGGATCGGCCAGGCCGACCGCTCCCGCCAGCTGGCCCTGTCGTCCGGCCAGCAGCAGATGTGGTTCCTGCAGAGCCTGGAACCCGACAGCGCCGAGTACGTGGTGCCGCTGGTGCTCGCCCTGCGCGGCGAGCTGGACGTGCTCAGGTTGCAGGCGGCCTGGCAGCAGGTGGTGGACCGGCACGAGGTTCTGCGCACCCGCTACGAACTCGCCGGTACCGCGCCGCACCAGGTGATCGACCCGGTCGCTCCGGTCGAGCTGCCGTTGATCGACCTCAGTGGACAGTCCGATGAGGACGTTCGCCGAGCTGTCGAAGCCGAGCTGGCCCAGCCGTTCGACCTGGCCGCGCGCTGGCCGTTCCGCGCCCGGCTGCTGCGCCGGGCCGCTGACGAGCACGTGCTGGTGATCGCCTTCCACCACATCGCCTGCGACGCGTGGTCCATCCGGTTGATCGCCGGCGAGCTGAGCCGCGGTTACCGGGGCGAGTCCGCCACACCGCTCGCGGTGCAGTACGCCGACTTCGCCGCGTGGGAGACCGATCACCTCACCGGCGACACCCTGCGCACCCAGCTCGACTACTGGCGGTCCCAGCTCTCCGGCCTGGAACCGCTGCCGCTCCCGTTGGACCGGCCTCGCCCCGCGGTGCGGGACTGGCGGGGCGACCTCGTTCCGTTGACGCTCTCCGCCGAACTGGCCGACCAGGTCCGCGCGCTGGCCACGGCCACGGGCACCACCACCTACACCGTGCTGCTGGCCGCCTTCCAGGCCCTGCTCGCCCGGCTCACCGGCAGCACCGACATCCCGGTCGGCGTCACGGTGTCCGGCCGCAGCCGCCCGGAGTTGCAGGAGCTGGTCGGGTACGGCATCAACACCCTGGTCGTCCGCGCCGCGTGGACCGGGGACCTCACCTTCCGCGGGCTGCTGGAGCACACCAGGGGCACGCTGCTGAGCGCCTTCGACCACCAGGAGGTGCCGTTCGCGCGCCTGGTGGACGAACTGGCGCCCGAGCGCGACCTGTCCCGCACCCCGCTGTACCAGGTCGACTTCGTGCTGCACGAGGACCGGTCCACCGCGTTCGACCTGCCCGGCCTCGATGTCACCGCCTACTCCGGCAACCGGATCGCCAAGTTCGACCTGTCCCTGGAACTCCAGGAGACCACCGGCGGCGGCCTCACCGGCCAGCTCACCTACGCCACCGCGCTGTTCGACCGCGCGACCGTCGAGCGCACCGCCGGCCATTTCCAGCGTCTGCTGCACGCGGTCACGGCCGACCCGGACCGTCGTCTGTCCGTTGTGGACGTTCTGGCGCCGGCCGAACGTGCGGAACTGCTCGGGTTCAACACCCCGGCCACCCTCGCCGGCGGCTGCGTGCACGAGCTCGTCGAGTCCCACGCCGCCGCCACTCCCGACGCGATCGCCCTGTGGGACAACGGCTCCGAGCTGACCTACGCCGAGCTGAACACCAGGGCCAACCAGCTCGCCCACCACCTGCGCGGACTGGGTGCGGGTCCGGAGGTCCTGGTCGGCGTCAGCCTGGACCGGGGCACGGACCTCGTGGTCGCGCTGCTCGCCGTGCTCAAGTCCGGGGCCGCCTACCTCCCGTTGCCTCCTGGTCTGCCCGCTGCCCGCGTCGCGCACCTGCTCGCCGACAGCGGCACGCAACTGGTCGTCGCCACCGAGGGCGAGTACCCCGGCACCACCGTGGTCGCTCCGACGATCACCGGGCAGCCCACCACCAACCCGCTGCCGTTGGCCGGGCCGGACAACCTGGCCTACGTCATCCACACCTCCGGCTCCACCGGCCTTCCCAAGGGCGTCGCGGTCACGCACGCCGCGGTGACCGGACTGTTCTCCGCCGCCGACGCGCCGTTCCGGTTCACCGCCGAGGACGCCTGGGCGCAGTTCCACGCCTACTCGTTCGACGTCTCCGTCTGGGAGATCTGGGGCGCGCTCACCCACGGCGCCCGGCTGGTGCTCATCCCCGGCGAGGCCGCCCGTTCCCCCGAGGACCTGCTCGATCTGCTGGTGGCGCAACGGGTCACGTTGCTGGAGCAGACGCCGATGGCGTTCCGCGGTCTGGCCCGGCTGGCCGCGGAGGGAGATCCGCGGATCGACCGGCTCAGCCTGCGGGTGATCACCCTGGGCGGCGAGGCCGTGGAGCAGTCCGAACTGCGCCGCTGGACGAGTGGCCGGCCGCTTGACCGCACCGCGCTGTACAACACCTACGGCATCACCGAAACCACGGTGACCACCACGTACCACCGGATCACCGAGGCCGACCTGGACGGCGCGGGCAGCCCGATCGGCCTGCCGTTCCCCGGCATCCCGCTGCATCTGCTGGACGAGCAGGGCGAACTGGTGCCCACCGGCGTGACCGGCGAGATCACCATCGGCGGCTGCCTGGCCCGTGGTTACCTCGGTCAGCCCGCGCTCACCGCCGAACGGTTCGTGCCAGACCCGCACGGCGCACCGGGTTCCCGGCTGTACCGCAGCGGAGACCTGGCCCGCCGCCGGGCCGACGGTTGCGTGGACTTCCTGGGCCGCAAGGACACCCAGGTCAAGATCCGCGGCTACCGGGTCGAGCTGGGCGAGATCCAGGCCCGCCTGGCGGAACGCCCGGAGGTGCGTGAGGCCGTTGTGGTCGTGCGCGCCGAGCAACTGGTGGCGTACGTGGTTCCCACTGGCTCGTTCGACGCCGCGCCGTTGCGCGCGCACCTGGCCGAAGCCCTGCCGGACTACATGGTGCCCGCGGCGATCGTCGCGTTGCCCGCCGTTCCGTTGACCACCAGCGGAAAGCTGGACCAGCGCGCCCTGCCCGCACCGGACCGCACCGCCTTCGCCGCCACCGGCCAGGTCTCCGCCCGCACCGAGACCGAGCAGGTCGTGGTTCGCGCGCTGGCCGAGGTCCTGGACCGGCCCGCCGACGAGATCGGCGTCACCGACGGCTTCTTCGACCTCGGCGGCGACTCGATCCGCGCGGTCGCGTTCACCGCCGCCCTGCGCACCGCCGGGCTGGACCTCGCGGTCCGGGACGTCTTCACCCACCGCACCCTGGCCGACCTGGCCCACCACGCCAGCCCGCTCAGCGTGGAAACCCCTGCTGTGGCGCCGTTCGCCCTGCTGTCCACATCGGACCGCGAGGCGCTGCCGGCGGGTCTGGCCGACGCTTACCCGCTGTCCCAGGTCCAGGCCGGAATGCTGGTCGAGATGCTGGTGGCGGACGAGGGCAACGTCTACCACGACGTCAACTCCTTCCGCGTTCCCGACGACCAGCCGTTCTCCGCCACCGCGCTGCGCGCCGCGGTCGACGACGTCATCGCCCGGCACGAGGCCCTGCGCACGTCGATCGCGCTCACCGGCTACCAGGTCCCGCTCCAGCTGGTGCACGCCACCGCCGAAGCCGAGCTCACGATCCACAGCGGGGCGTTGACCCCGGCCTTCCTGGAGGCCGAGCGGGCCCGCCTGTTCGACCTGGAAACCGCGCCGTTGCTGAGGTTCGCGGTGCACGTGGAGTCGGCCACCGCCTGGCGACTCACCCTCACCCAGAGCCACGCGATCACCGACGGCTGGAGTCTGTCCACGCTGCTGGTGGAGCTTCTTGAGCTGTACCGAACGCATCGCGACGGCCTTCCCGCACCCGAACACACGGCGCCCGAGGTCCGTTACGCCGACTTCATCGCCGCCGAACTGTCTGCCGTGGACAGTGCGGAGCATCGCGAGTTCTGGCAGCGCGTGGTCAGCGACCACACCCCGTTCACCCTGCCCGACGGCTGGGCCGCGCCGGCAGCGGAGGACGTGCGCGTCACGGTCGACATCTCCGACCTGACCGAAGACCTTCGCGCACTGGCCACCGGCACCTCGCTCAAGACCGTGCTGCTGGCCGCCCACCTCAAGGTCCTCAGCCAGCTCAGCACCGATACCACCATCCACAGTGGACTAGTTGTGCACGGCCGGCTTTCCCGCACCGGTGGCGAGCGGGTGCACGGCATGCACCTCAACACCGTGCCGTTCCCCGCCGTGCCCGACGCCCGGGACTTCGCCGAGCTGATCGCGCGCACGCACGCCGTCGAGGCGCAGGTGTGGGCGCACCGCCGGTACCCGCTGCCCGCGATCCAGCGGCTGGCCGGAACCGAGCGGCTGCTCTCCGTGCTGTTCGACTACCAGGACTTCCACCAGGTCGACGGCTCGGTCGACCTGGACGGTTCGGTCGGCGCGGGCGCCAGCGAGTTCACCCTCAAGGCCATCGCCGGTCCGGGACGGATCGTGCTCACCGGCGCGCTCACGCCCGCCGCCGTGGACCGGTTGTCCGCGCTGTACCGCGCCGTGCTCACCGCCATGATCACCGGCGGCGAGGCCACCGGCTCGGTGCTGCCCGAGGGCGAGCACGCGACGCTCGTTGCCGCCGGTCAGGCCGGATCACAGGTCTGGCCGGCCGCCAGCGTGCTCGACATGATCGAGGTGCAGGTCGCGGTCACCCCGGACGCCATCGCGGTGCACGCGGGCGAGTCCACGTTGACCTTCGCCGAACTGGACCGCCAGGCCAACCAGCTGGCGCACCAGCTGCAGTCCCTGGGCGCGGGCCCGGACACCGTGATCGGCGTGTGCCTGAGCCGCGGTCCGTTGCTGCTGCCCGCACTGCTGGGCGTCCTCAAGTCCGGTGCGGCCTACCTGCCGATCGAGGCGGACACCCCGGCCGAGCGGATCGGCTTCCAACTGGCCGACACAGCCGCGCCGATCGTGCTCGCCGAGTCCGCCACCACGTCCGCCGTACCGGCCAGCTACCAGGGCCGGGTGCTGCTGCTCGACTCGACCGACCACTCAGGTCACCCGGAATCCGCGCCGCAGCAGGACATCGACCCGGACACGCTGGCCTACGTCATCTACACCTCGGGTTCCACCGGCCGTCCCAAGGGCGTCATGGTCACCCACCTCGGCCTGGCGAACTACCTGCACTGGACCGTGGAGCAGTACGGCCGCCACGGAGAGAGCGGCTCCCCGCTGTTCTCCGCGATCGCGTTCGACCTGCCCGCCACCAACATCTACGTGCCGCTGGTCACCGGTCAGCCGGTGCACCTGATCACCGCTGAGCCGGCCGAGCTGGGCCAGGCGCTGGCCGAGGCCGGGCCGTTCAGCCTGCTCAAGCTCACCCCTGGGCACCTGGACCTGTTGGCGCACCAGCTCTCCGAGTCGGACAACGCCTCCCTGGCCGCCCGGATCCTGGTCGGTGGCGAGGCCCTGCCCGCCGCGACCGCCGCGTACTGGCTGCGGGTGCTCGGTCCGGACCGGTTGATCAACGAGTACGGCCCCACCGAGGCAACGGTGGCCAACGCCGGGCACCCGATCGCTGCTCTCCCCGCTGATCTCACCCAGCTCGGCGCGCCGATCGCCAACACGTCGATGCACGTGCTGGATCCGTTCCAGCAGCTCGTCGGGCTGGACGTGCCCGGCGAACTGGCCATCGGCGGCGACGGCCTGGCCCGCGGCTACCTGAACCGTCCGGCGCTGACCGCTGAGAAGTTCGTGCCGAATCCGTTCGGTGCGCCGGGTTCCCGGCTCTACCGCACCGGCGACCTGGCCCGCCGGACCGCGGCCGGACCACTGGACTTCCTGGGCCGCAAGGACGACCAGGTCAAGATCCGCGGCTACCGCATCGAACTGGGCGAGATCCAGGCCCGCCTCACCGAACACCCCGGCGTCCGCGAGGCCGTGGTGCTGGTGCGCGGTGAGGCACTGGTCGCCTACCTGGTCGGTCCTGCGATCGAGGTGGACGACGTGCGCGCCCACCTGGCCGCGGTCCTGCCCGCATACATGATCCCGGCCGCCCTGCTGGTGCTGGACCGGATCCCGTTGACCGCCAACGGCAAGGTCGACCACCGTGCCCTGCCCGCCCCGGACCGCGGCGCGCTCACCAGCTCCGCGCAGGTGGCCCCGCGCACCACCGAGGAGACCAGGCTGGCCGAGGTCTGGGCCGAGGTGCTGGGTGTGCCGCGGGTCGGCGTCACCGACAGCTTCTTCGACCTCGGCGGTGACTCGATGCGCGCCCTGCGCCTGGTCGCCGCCATGCGCGCGGCCGGGTTCGGCTACCGCGTCAAGGACCTCTACCAGTGGCGCAGCATCGCCGAGCTGTGCGCGCACCCGGTCACCGAGGACGCTCCCGCCGAGGAGTTCACGCCGGTCGAGCCGTTCGCGCTGATCAACGCCGACGACCGGGCCGCGTTGCCCACCGGTGTCGTGGACGCCTACCCGCTGTCCCAGGTGCAGACCGGCATGCTGGTGGAGACCTTGTCCTCAGTGGACGGTGTTGCCTACCACAACCTGAACTCCTTCCGGATCCCGGACGAGCAGCCGTTCTCGATGCCCGCGCTCTGCCAGGCCGTGGACCTGGTCACCGCGCGGCACGACGTGCTGCGCACGTCCATGCACCTGGACGGCTTCTCCCGGCCGCTGCAGCTGGTCCACGCCCAGGCCCAGATCCCGGTGCTGCTGCACGACCTGCGCGCGCTCAGCCAGGCGGAGAAGCAGCGGGCCGGACGTGAGTTCGCCACCGCTGAACGGGCCCGTGGCTTCGAGCTGACGAGTGCACCGCTGGTGCGCATCGCCGTCCACCTGGAGTCCGACGCGGCCTGGCGGCTCACCTTCACCCACTCGCACGCGGTCACCGAGGGGTGGAGCTACCACACCCTGCTGGTCGAGCTGCTGGACGCCTACCGCTGCTTCCGCGACAACGACCCGTTGCCAGAGCACACCGCGCCCACCGCTCGTTACGCCGACTTCATCGCCGCCGAGCTGTCCGCTGTGGACAGTGCGGACGAGCGGGAGTTCTGGCAGGGCCTGGTCACCGGGCACGCCCCGCTCACCCTCCCGGCCTCCTGGGGCGCGAAGGGCCAGGCCGAACGGCACGTGGTCCGGGTGCCGTTCGCCGACCTGGAGCCGGGGCTGCGCCGGGTGGCGACCACCGCGGGCACGTCGTTCAAGAGCGTGCTGCTGGCCGCCCACCTCAAGGTGATGTCCGCGCTCAGCAACGAAGAGGCGTTCCACAGCGGACTCGTCTGCCACGGCCGCCTGGACGTGCCCGGCGGAGACCGCGTGCTGGGCATGCACCTCAACAGCCTGCCGCTGCCGCACACCCGCGGCGCGGACACCTGGGCCGAGCTGGCCCGCCAGGCGTTCGCCGCCGAGCAGGAGATCTGGGCACACCGGCGTTACCCGTTGCCGGAGATCCAGCGCGTCGCGGGCGGCGACCGGCTGCTCACCGTTCTGTTCAGCTACCTGGACTTCCACCAGGTCGACGGCGAGGTCGTCGACCTGACCGCCGACGCCGGCACGGACCTGGGCGCGGACCTGACCGCGGCGGTGAACGAGTTCGCGCTCAACGTCATCGCGGTCGGCGGCAACCTGGAACTGGCCTCGTACACCAGCGCGATCAGTCGCCGCAACGCATCCCGGCTGGCCGGGATGTACCGGTTCGTGCTGGAGGCGATGGCCGCGGACCCGCGCGGTGACGCCACCGGTGCCCCGCTGCCGCAGGAGGAACGTGCCCGGCTGCTGATCCGCTGGAACGCCACGGATCGCGAGTTCACCGGCACGCACACCGTGCTGGACCTGATCGAGGCGCAGGTCGCCGCCGAGCCGGACGCGGTCGCCGTTCGGTTCGGTGCCGCAACGCTTTCCTATGCCGAACTGGACCGGCGCGCCAACCGGATCGCCCACCACCTGCTTTCCCTCGGCGCGGGACCGGACGTGCTCGTCGGCGTGTGTCTGGACCGCGGACTCGACCTCGTGGCCGCACTTCTCGGCGTCTGGAAGGCCGGCGCGGCCTATGTGCCGCTCGACCCGTCCGCCCCGGCCGAACGCCTGGCGTTGTCGCTGGCCGACGGTGGCGCGGCGGTGCTGCTCACCGAGTCCCGCCACCTCTCCCGGTCCGCGTCCTTCAAGGGCACCAGGGTGCTGCTGGACCAGACCGATCTCGACCACCCGGACACCACGCCCTCGCGAGCCACCGACCCGGCTCACCTGGCCTACGTCATCTACACCTCCGGCTCCACCGGCCGCCCCAAGGGCGTGATGATCAGCCACCAGGGCCTGGCCAACCACCTGCGCTGGGCCGCGGAGGACCTGGTGCGTTCGGAGGGTGGCGCACCGCTGTTCTCCTCGATCGCGTTCGACCTGCCCGCCACCAACCTGTTCGTGCCGCTGATGACCGGCCGCACCACCGAGTTGTTGCCGGAGGACCTGGACCTCACCGAACTGGGCGCGCGGCTGCTGGCCGGGGCGCCGTACAGCTTCATCAAGCTCACCCCCGGACACCTGGACCTGTTGACCCACCAGCTTTCCGACGAGCAGGCCCGCGCGTTGGCCGGGATCGTGCTGGTGGCGGGTGAAGCTCTGCCGCCGGCTACCGCCAACCACTGGCTGGCGCTGCTCGGCCGGGACCGGTTGATCAACGAGTACGGCCCGACCGAGACGTCCATCGGCGCCACCATCCACCCCGTCGGCGAACCGCACGACGGCGTCGTGCCGCTGGGCCGGCCGTTGCCGAACACCACCGCGCACGTGCTGGACCACACCGGTGAGCCGGTGGCGCTCGGCGTGCCGGGCGAACTGCACCTCGGCGGACTGGGCCTCGCCCGCGGTTACCTCGGGCAGCCGGCGTTGACCGCGGAGAAGTTCACGCCGAACCCGCACGGGCCGGCCGGCACTCGCCTGTACCGCAGCGGTGACGCCACCCGCCGCCGTCCGGACGGCGCGCTGGAGTTCCTGGGCCGCATCGACACCCAGGTCAAGATCCGCGGCTACCGGATCGAGCTGGGCGAGATCCAGGCCCGCCTCACCGAACACCCCGCGGTCGGTGAAGCCGTGGTCACCACCTACGAGTCCGAGCACGGCCGCCAGCTGGTGGCGTACCTGGTCGCCGAGTCCGCGCCGTCCCTCGAGGAGCTGCGCGAGCACCTGGGGGCGACGCTGCCGGACTACATGGTGCCCAGCGCGTTCACGACCATCGAGCGAATTCCGTTGACCGCCAACGGCAAGCTCGACCAGCGCGCCCTGCCGGCACCGGACCGCACCGCGCTGACCACCGCCGCGCACATCGCCCCGCGCACCGCGACCGAGCGGGAGATGGCCCGGATCTGGGCGAACGTGCTCGGCCAGGACGCCGACCAGGTCAGTGTCGCGCACAACTTCTTCGACATGGGTGGCGACTCGATCCGCGCGGTCCGCCTGATCGGTGCCTTCCGCAGCGCCGGGTTCGACCTGGGCATCCAGGACGTCTTCCGGTTCCGGACGCTGGCCGAGCTCGCGGATCTGGTGGCGGAGCAGGAGGAGCCCGCGGCTTCGGCGACCGCCGTCGAACCGTTCGCACTGCTGTCCACTGTGGATCGCTCAGCGCTGCCCGACGGGGTCGTGGACGCGTACCCGCTGTCGCAGGTGCAGACCGGCATGGTGGTGGAGATGCTCGCTTCGGCGGCCTACCACAACGTCGGTTCGTTCCGGATCCCCGACGAGCAGCCGTTCTCGTTGCCCGCGCTGCGCCAGGCTCTGGACCTGGTGACCGCGCGCCACGACGTGTTGCGCACGTCGTTGCACCTGGACGGCTTCTCCCAGCCGGTCCAGCTGGTGCACGCGCACGCCGAGATCCCGGTGTCCGTGCACGACCTGCGCGGGTTGGCCGAGAGCGCCCAGCGCGCGGCCGGGATGGCGTTCCTCACCGAGGAGAGCGCCACCCTGTTCGACCTGTCCGCCGCCCCGCTGCTGCGGATCGCGGTGCATCTGGAGTCCGACAGCGCCTGGCGCATCACCTTCACCCAGAGTCACGCCATCACCGACGGCTGGAGCCTGAACACCCTGCTCATGGAGCTGCTCGGGGCCTACCGGACGTTCCGTGACGGGCAGCCGGTTCCCGCCTGGCAGCCGGCTTCGGTGCGGTACGCGGACTTCGTGGCCGCCGAGCTGGACTCACTGGCCGACAAGGAAGACGAGGCCTTCTGGACCAGCGTGGTCGACAGCCACGAGCCGGTCACCCTGCCCGCGCAGTGGGGAGCCGCCGGTCCGCGCACGCCGCACCGGGTCCAGGTGCCGTTGCGCGAGCTGGCCCCTGACCTGCGTTCCCTTGCCTCTCTTTCGGGCACGGCGTTGAAGAGCGTGTTGCTGGCCGCGCATCTGAAGGTGCTCAGCCTGCTCACGACCGAGCCGTCCTTCCACAGTGGACTGGTGGTGCACGGCCGCCTGGAAGCCTCGGGGGGCGAGCAAGTTCTCGGCATGCACCTGAACACCGTGCCGCTCCCGTATCACCGGAGCGCTCGCACGTGGGCGGAGCTGGTGTCCCAGGTCCTGGAAGCGGAGACCGAGGTCTGGACGCACCGCCGTTACCCGCTGCCCGCGATCCAGCGGCTTGCCGGGACGGACCGGCTCGTCTCGATGTTGTTCGAGTACCTGGACTTCCACCAGGTCGACGACTCGGTGGACGGCGAGGCCGACCCCGGTCTGGACACCGGTGCCGCCGCGGTGAACGAGTTCGCGCTCAACGTGATCGCGGGCCCGGACGGCTTCGAACTGTCCACCTTCACCGACGTGATCTCGCCGGAACGCCTTGCCGCACTCGGCTCGCTCTACACCGCGGTGCTCACCGCGATGGCCGCCGACCCGCACGGTCCGGCCGAGGCCCTGCCCGCCGGCGAACTGGACCGTCAGCTCACCCTGGCCGCCGGACCCGAGATCGCCTGGCCGGCGGACCTCACGCTGGATCTGGTCGAGGACCAGGCGCGGCTGACGCCGAACGCCGTCGCGGTGGTGGCGGGCTCCGACGGGTTGAGTTACGCCGAACTCGACCGGCGGGCCAACCGCATCGCGCACCACCTGCTCTCCCTTGGTGCGGGCGCGGAAACGTTGGTCGCGGTCAACCTGCCCAGGACGCTCGACCTGCTGCCCGCCATGCTCGCGGTGTGGAAGGCGGGCGCGGCCTACCTGCCGTTGGATCCCGGTACGCCGGAGGCCCGGCTGCGCGACATCGTCGAGGACGCCCAGGCCTCCATCGTGATCACCGAGTCCTGGCTGTCCGGCCTCGGTGATCACCCGGACACCGCGCCCGCGCGTGTTCAGGACCCGGATGCGCTGGCCTACGTGCTGCACACCTCCGGTTCCACCGGCCGCCCCAAGGGCGTGATGATCAGCCACGGCGCGCTGCGGAACCTGTTGGGCGCCTTCCGTGATCGGCTCGCCCCCGCCGGGGTGTGGCTGGCCGCGACGTCGATCTCGTTCGACATCTCCGGCCTGGAGTTGTTCCTGCCGCTGCTCACCGGCGGTCGCGTGGTGCTGGCCGCCGACGGCCAGGCCAAGGACCCGGCCGCGCTGCTCGCGTTGATCACCGAGCACGGCGTGGACCACGTGCAGGCCACCCCCTCCGGCTGGCGGCTGCTGCTGGCCGCCGACGCCGACCTGCCCGGGGTGACCGCGCTGATCGGTGGCGAGGCGGTACCGGTGGAGCTGGCTCAGCGCCTGCGACCTCTCGTTCGCGAGCTGGTCAACGTCTACGGTCCGACCGAAACCACCATCTGGTCCACCAGTTACGACATCCCGGCCGACCCGGCACACATGTCGTTGGGTGCGCCGCTGGTCAACACCCAGGTGCACGTGCTCGACCCGTCCGGCGCGTTGCTGCCTGCCGGGCTGGCCGGCGAGCTGTGCCTGGGCGGCGCGGGTCTGGCCCGCGGTTACCTGAACCGGCCCGCGCTCACCGCCGAACGCTTCGTGCCGGACCCGTTGGGACAGCCCGGTTCCCGCCTCTACCGCACCGGCGACCTGGTGCGCCGCGAGGTGGACGGCACGCTGGAGTTCCTGGGACGGATGGACAACCAGGTCAAGATCCGCGGCCACCGCATCGAGCCGGCCGAGATCGAGGCCCGCCTGCTGGCCCACCCGTCGGTCGCCGAGGCGGTCGTGATCGCCCGCGGCACCGAGCAACTCGTCGCGTACGTCACCGGCTCCGGCGAAACCCCGGCCGTGCTGCGAGCACACCTGGCCGAGACGTTGCCCGAGTACATGATTCCGGCCGCGTTCGTGCGACTGGACCGGCTCCCGTTGAACACCAGCGGCAAGCTGGACCGCCGTGCCCTGCCCGACCCGGAACGCGCCACCGGCGGGCTGGCTCCGCGCAACCCGGTGGAGGCCCGGATCGCCGCGATCTGGGCCGAGGTGCTGGACGTGGCATCGGTCGGGGTCGAGGACAGCTTCTTCGAGCTGGGCGGCGACTCCATGCGCGCGGTCCGGCTGTCCGCCGCTTTGCGAGCCGCCGGGTTCCCGCTGGGCATTCGCGAGGTGTTCGAGCACCGCACGATCGCTGCGTTGGCCACCGCGACCGGTACCGCGACCGCCGATCCGGTGGAGCCGTTCGCTCTGCTGTCCCCAGTGGACCGTGCTGACTTGCCCGCCGACGTGGTGGACGCCTACCCGTTGTCACAGGTGCAGACCGGCATGCTGGTCGAGATGCTCTCGGCCGAGCAGCCGCTGTACCACAACGTCAACTCGTTCCGGCTGACCGACGACCAGCCGTTCGACGAGGCGGCTTTCCGCGCCGCGGTGGCGGTGCTGAGCGAGCGGCACGAGATCCTGCGCAGCTCGCTGCACCTCGACGGCTTCTCCCAGCCGCTCCAGCTGGTGCACGCACACGCCGAGATCCCGGTCGTGGTGCACGACGTCCGCGACCACTCGCCCGCGCGGCTGCGCGAACTCGGTGAGGCCTACTTCGCCGCCGAGCGTGCCGGGCTGTTCGAGCTGTCCGCCGCGCCGTTGCTGCGGATCGCGGTGCACCTGGAGTCCGGCAACGCCTGGCGCCTCACTCTCACCCAGCCGCACGCGATCACCGACGGCTGGAGCCTGAACACGCTGGTCATGGAACTGGTCACCGCCTATCGCGGTGGCACGCTGACCCCGATCCCGGTGCGTTACGCCGACTTCGTGGCCGCCGAGTTGTCTTCTGTGGACAGTTCGGAGGACCAGGAGTTCTGGCAGTCTGTGGTGGACGAGCACAGCCCGCTCCGCCTGCCCGACGCGTGGGCCGGTGGCGACGGGGTGATCGCCCGCGCCGGCTACGCCGACCTGGACGAGCCGCTGCGTGCTCTGGCCGGCGTGGCCAAGACGTCGGTGAAGAGCGTGCTGCTGGCCGCGCACCTGAAGGTGTTCAGCCTGCTCACGTCCGAGTCGTCGTTCCACAGTGGACTTGTATTGCACGGCCGCCTGGAAGCCTCTGGCGGCGATCGGGTGCTGGGCATGCATCTCAACACCGTGCCGATGCCGCACCGGCGCACCGCGCGCAGCTGGCTGGAACTGGTGGAGCAGACGTTCGCCACCGAACTCGACCTGTGGGCGCACCGCCGTTACCCGCTGCCCGCGATCCAGCGCGCCGCGGGCACACCCGGCCTGCTCCAGGTGATGTTCGACTACCAGGACTTCCACCAGCTCGACCGGGACGCTGTCGACGCGGGCGCCACGCTCAGCGACGGCCGCACCGAGTTCGGTCTGCACGTCAACGTTTCCGGCGGCGTGATCACTCTGAACGCGGCGCCTGGCGTGCTGGACCAGGAGCACGCCGACCGGCTGGCCACGTTGTACCGGCACGTGCTGGAGGTGATGGCCGCCGACCCGCTGGGCGACCCGACCGCGTCCGTGCTGCCGACTTCCGAACTGGAGTTGCTGGCCGAACCCGCCCCGGTCGAGGTGCCGGTCCCGCTGCGGCTGCACGAGCTGTTCCAGCAGCAGGTCCAGTCCACCCCGGACGCGACCGCGGTGGTGTTCGGCGAGCACCGGCTCAGCTATGCCGAGCTCGACGCGGAGGCCAACCGGATCGCTCACCACCTGCGTTCGCTGGGTGCCGGACCGGAAACGCTGGTCGGCGTGTGCCTGGACCGCGGGTCTGAGCTGGTGCCCGCGATCCTGGGTGTGCTCAAGTCCGGCGCGGCGTACGTGCCGCTGGAACCGGCCAACCCGGCCGAGCGCCTGGCACAGATCCTCACCGGCACTGGCACTCCGATCGTGCTCACGACCACGGCACACGTCTCGATGCTGCGCACGATCCACAGTGGACACCTGGTGGAGTTGGACGCGGAACTGGCAGAACGTTCGGACGACGTTGAACCGCTGGGCAGCGTGGACGACCTGATGTACGTCATCCACACGTCCGGCTCCACCGGCCGTCCCAAGGGCGTCGCGCTCACCCACGCGAACGTGACGCGCCTGTTCACCGGCACCGACAGCCTCTTCGACTTCGGGCCGGACGAGGTGTGGACGATGTTCCACTCCTACGCCTTCGACGTCTCGGTGTGGGAGATGTGGGGCGCGCTGCTGCGTGGCGGCACGCTCGTCGTCGTTCCGGCCGAGCTGACCCGTTCACCCGCCGACTTCCTGGACCTGTTGGTGCGGCACCAGGTGACCGTGCTCTGCCAGACCCCGTCCGCGTTCCGCACGCTGGTCAGCCTGGCCGCTGACGAGGACCCGAGGGTGGTTGAACTCGCGCTGCGCTCGGTGATCCTCGCCGGCGAACGTCTGGACGTGGCCGAGCTGGCGGCGTGGACCGACCGCTTCGGCCTGCGCCCGGAGCTGGTGAACATGTACGGCCCCACCGAAACCGTGCACGCGACCCACCACCGTCTCGTTGCGGCCGATCTGGACCGGACGACGAGCCCGATCGGCCGTGCGCTGCCGGACCTGACCCTGCGACTGCTCGACCCGCACGGCAACCCCGTCCCGCTGGGCGTGCCCGGCGAGGTGTACCTGGGCGGGGCGAGCGTGGCCCGCGGTTACCTGGGCAGGCCGGAGCTGACCGCGGAAAGGTTCCTGCCGTCGGCGGGCGGTGCCCGGCACTACCGCACCGGTGACCTGGCCGTGCGGCGGCCGGACGGGATCGTGGAGTTCCTGGGCCGCATCGACACCCAGGTCAAGATCCGCGGTTACCGGGTGGAACCCGCCGAGGTGCAGGCCGTGCTAGCCGAGCACCCCGCGGTCCGCGAGGCCGTGGTGCTGGCCCACCCCGGCGCGGACGGCGTGCTCACCCTGGTCGCGTACGTGGTGCCCGCCGAGGACATCGACCTCGCCGAGCTGCGCGCGCACCTGGCCACCCGGCTGCCCGAGTACCTGGTCCCGGCCGCGTTCGTGCACCTGGACCGCATTCCGTTGACCACCAACGGCAAGCTCGACCACCGCGCCCTGCCCGCCCCGGACCGCGCCGCCTTCGCCGGTGGTGCCGGGATCGCGCCGCGCACTCCGGTGGAAGCACGGATGGCCGCGGTCTGGACCGAGGTCCTGGGCCTGTCCGAGGTCGGGGTCGAGGACAGCTTCTTCGACCTCGGCGGCGACTCCATGCGCGCGGTCCGCCTGGCCGGCGCCCTGCGCGCGGCCGGGTTCGCGCTGAGCATCCGCGACATCTTCGCCCACCGCACCATCGCCGCCCTGTGCGCGCTCACGCCTGTTGCCTCTGCCGAGCACGCGCCGATCGCACCCTTCGCGTTGGTCGCGGACCGGTCGAGCCTGCCGGACGACGTCGTGGACGCCTACCCGTTGTCCCAGGTGCAGGCGGGCATGCTCGCCGAGCAGCTGTCGTCCGGCGGCGAACACGCCTACCACATGGTCGGCTCGTTCCGGATCCCCGACGCGAAGCCGTTCCACGCTCAGGCCTTCCGCACCGCGTTGGACGAAGTGACGGCCAGGCACGAAATCCTGCGCACGTCGATCCGCCTCACCGGCGAACCGCTCCAGCTGGTGCACGCCTCCGCTCAGATCCCGTTCACCGTGCACGACCTTCGTGCCCTGGACGCCGAAGCGCAGCAGGAGGCCGGCCGCAGGTTCCTGATGGTTGAACGGGCTGCGCTGTTCGACCTGGCCACCGCACCACTGCTGCGGATCGCGGTGCACCTGGAGTCGGACTCAGCCTGGCGACTCACCTGCACGCAGAGCCACGTGATCACCGACGGCTGGAGCCTGAACACCCTGCTGATGGAGGTCCTGGACCGCTACCGCGCCCACCGCGACGGCACCCCGGCCCCGGTTCTTCCGGCTCCGTCGGTGCGCTACGCCGACTTCGTGGCCGCCGAGCTGTCTTCTTTGGACAGTCGTGAGGACCGCGAGTTCTGGCAGCGAGTGGTCGGCACGCACCTCCCGTTCGTGCCGCCGAACTGGGGCACTCCCTCGGTCCGGGAGCGGCACCACCTCGTGGTTCCCTTCCCGGATCTGGCTCCGCAGCTCCGCGCGCTGGCCGCCGCAGCCGAGGCTCCGATCAAGAGCGTGCTGCTCGCCGCGCACCAGACCGTGCTCGGCGCGCTCACCCCGGAAACGTCCTTCCACAGTGGACTCGTCCTGCACGGCCGCCTCGAAGCCGCCGGCGGTGACCGGGTGCTGGGCATGCACCTCAACACCGTGCCGTTCCCGCACACCAGGGCCACCGGCAGCTGGGCCGAGCTGGTCCGCCAGGTGGCGGCCACCGAAACCGAACTGTGGGGCCACCGCCGCTTCCCGCTGCCGGAGATCCAGCGCGAGGCCGGCGGCGAACGGCTGATCCAGGTGATGTTCGACTACCAGGACTTCCACCAGGTCGACGACTCGGTGGACACCGCGGCCGGCGTCGGTGCCGGCGCGGACGAGTTCGCGTTCAACGTCACCGCCACACCTGGCCACCTGAGCATCGGAACCTTCACCGACGTGCTGTCCCGCGAGGCCAGCCCGCGGCTGATCGGGCTGTACCGCGCTGTGCTGACCGCGATGGCGGCCGACCCGCACGGTGACGCGACGGTGATCCCGCTGGCCGAGGGTGAGAAGTCCGCGCACCTGGCCAACGGGATCGGTACTGATCAGCCGGCCGCACCTGCCACCGTGCTCGATCTGATCGAGGCTGCGATCGCGTCCACCCCGGACGCGCCCGCCGTGTTCTCCGGCGAGGTCACGCTGACCTTCCGCGAGCTCGACGAGCAGGCGAACCACCTCGCCCACCACCTGCGTTCCCTGGGCGCGGGCCCGGACGTCCCGGTCGGCCTGCTGCTGGACCGCGGCCCGGCACTGGTCCCGGCGCTGCTCGGCATCCTCCGTTCCGGGGCGGCTTACCTGCCGCTCGACCCGTCCGCGCCCGCCGAACGCCGCGCCTACCAACTGGCCGACGCTGCCGCCCCGATCCTGGTCACGGACACCGAACAGCCGGGCTTCTCCGGCGCGGTGGTGAACCCGGCCTCTATCCCGGCGCACTCGGCAACCGCACCAGAGGTCTCACTCGACCCGGCCAACCTGGTCTACGTCATCTACACCTCCGGCTCCACCGGCCGTCCCAAGGGCGTCCAGGTCCAGCACGACGGCCTGGTCAACTACCTGCGCTGGGCCGCCGGCGTCTACACCACCCGCGCCACCGGTGGTGCGCCGCTGTTCTCCTCCCTCGCGTTCGACCTGCCCATCACCAACCTGCTGCTCCCCCTGATCACCGGCCAGCCGGTGCACCTGATCGACGCGAGCCCTGCCGACCTCGGCCAGGAACTGGTGGCCGCAGGACCGTTCAGCTTCATCAAGCTGACCCCGGCACACCTGGACCTGCTCACCCACCAGTTGTCCGACACCGAAATCACCGAGCTGGCCGGGACCTACGTGGTCGGCGGCGAGGCATTGCCGCCCGCCACCGCCGCGCGCTGGCTGGGCATCCTCGGGCCGGACCGGCTGATCAACGAGTTCGGTCCCACCGAGGCCACCATCGCCAACGTGATCCACCCGATCACGGACACCCACGACGGCACGGTGCCCATCGGGCGACCGATCCCGAACACCTCGGCGCAGGTCACCGCCGTCACCGGCGACCTGGTTCCGTTGGGGGCCTTGGGTGAGTTGCAGATCGGTGGCGTCGGCGTGGCCCGGGGTTACCTCAACCAGCCCGCGCTCACGGCCGAGCGGCTCGTACCCGACCCGCACCGGCCGGGGGCACGGCGTTACCGCACCGGTGACCTCGCGAGGCGGGAGGTCGACGGAGTGCTGGACTTCCTGGGCCGCATCGACTCCCAGGTCAAGATCCGCGGCTACCGGGTCGAACTTGGCGAGGTGCAGACCGCACTGGCCGCACTCACCAGGGAAGCCTTCGTACGCGCGGTCGACGGCGCACTCGTCGCCTACGTGGTCACCGACGAGCAAAAAGACCTGCGCGCCGAACTCGCCAAGTCGTTGCCGGACTACATGATCCCGGCCGCGATCGTGCCGCTGACCGAACTGCCTTTGACCCCCAACGGAAAGGTCGACCAACGCGCACTGCCGGCACCCGACGTCCGGATCGCCGGTCGGATCACCCCGCGCAACCCGTTGGAGCAGCGGATCGCCGCGATCTGGGCCGAGGTGCTCGGGTACGCCGAGGTCGGGGTGCTGGACAACTTCTTCGCCCTGGGCGGGGACTCCATCCGCGCGCTGCGGTTGTCGGCTGCACTGAAGGACAACGGGATCGACCTCGGGCTGCGCGAGATCTATCGCGAGCCCACGGTGGCCGGGCTGGCCGAACTGGCTGCCGGGGCCGAGCAGGCGGAGGTCTGGACCCCGACCAGGCCGTTCGCGTTGATCAGCGCCGAGGACCGGGCCGCGTTGCCAGCCGGCATCACCGACGCCTACCCGATCTCGCAGGTGCAGACCGGCATGCTGGTCGAGGTGCTGGCCGGCGGCGGGCGCAACAGCTACCACAACGTCGGTTCGTTCCGCGTGCCCGACCAGACGCCGTTCGACGCGCCGAGGTTCCAGGCCGCGGTGGACTCGGTGCTGGCGCGGCACGACATCCTGCGCACCAGCTTCCACCTGGCCGGGTACTCGCAGCCGCTGCAGCTGGTGCACGCGACCGTGAACGTCCCGGTCACCGTGCACGACCTGCGCGGGCAGGAAACCCAAGGGCAGGCCGAGGAGTTCCTGGCCGCGGAGAACGCGCGGCCGTTCGAGCTGACCGCTGCGCCGTTGCTGCGGATCGCGGTGCACCTCGAGTCCGACGACGCCTGGCGGCTCACCTTCACCCACTGCCACGCGATCACCGACGGTTGGACGCTGCACACCCTGCTCGGCGAGCTGCTGGACGCCTACCACCAGCGTCCGGCTCCCGCGGCTCCCGAGGTTCGGTACGCGGACTTCGTGGCCGCCGAGCTGGCCTGCCTGGACCGCAAGGAGGACCAGGCGTTCTGGCAGGACATCACCGACGCGCACGCCCCGTTCACCCTGCCCGCCGCCTGGGCCGACCCGAGCGGCAGCCACCTGGACACCTACACCGCCAGGGTCTCGTTCGCCGATCTGGGAGCCGACCTGCGCGACCTGGCTCGCACGGCACGGACGTCACTGAAGTCCGTGCTGCTGGCCGCACACCTGCACGTGCTCAGCACGATCACGCCGGAACTGAAGTTCCACAGTGGACTCGTGCTGCACGGCCGACTCGAAGCCGCCGGCGGTGACCGGGTGCTGGGCATGCACCTCAACACCCTGCCGCTGCCGCACGATCGCACGGCCCGCAGCTGGCTCGACCTCGTCCGCCAGGCACACGCGGCCGAGGCGGAGATCTGGGGTCACCGCCGCTACCCGATGCCCGCCATCCAGCGCGCGGCCGAGGCCGAGCGGTTGATCACGGTGTTGTTCGACTACCTGGACTTCCACCTGGTGGGCGAATCCACAGTGGACAGCGGCGCCGGACTCGGCTCCGGCGTGAACGACTTCGCGCTCAACGTGCTGGCCACCGGCACCGGCCTCGCCCTGGTCACCTCGACCGAGGTGCTCAGCCGCGCGGCCGCGGACCAACTCGCCGCCCTTTACCGGGACACGCTCGCTGCCATGGCCGCTGACCCGCACGCCCCCGTGCGGACCTGGGCCGACACCGAAACAGCCGACGCGGTGGACGTTCCCACCAGCACGCTGGAGTTGTTCGAGGCCCAGGCCGCGGCCACCCCGAACGCGGAAGCGGTGCGCACCCACGAGGGCACGCTGACCTACCGCGAACTCGACGAGCGCGCCAACCAGGTCGGCCACCACCTCCAGACCCAGGGCGTCACCGAGGAATCGATCGTGGGTGTGGCCCTGGCGCGAGGCCTGGACCTGTTGCCCGCACTGCTCGGCGTGTGGAAGGCGGGTGCGGCCTACCTGCCGCTCGACCCGTCGCTGCCCGCCGACCGCCGCGAGCACATGATCCGCGACGCCGGCGCCGAGGTGGTGCTCACCACGGCCGACTTCGCTGACCAAGACGAACACCGTCCCCAGCGGAACACCGATCCGGACCAGCTGGCCTACGTCATCTACACCTCCGGTTCCACTGGCCTGCCCAAGGGCGTCATGGCGACGCACCGCGGCCTCGCCAACTACCTGCGGTGGACGGTCGACGCCTACGCCGCGCACGGCGAGGGCGGTTCCGCGGTGTTCTCCCCCATCTCCTTCGACCTGGGCATCCCGAACCTGTTCACCCCGCTCATCTCCGGTCAGGCAACGCATCTGCTGGCCCCTGACCTCGACACCGCCGACCTGGGTGCCGAACTCGCCGCCGGAGGCCGGTACGCCTTCGTCAAGCTGACCCCGGCCCACCTCGACCTGCTCACCCACCAGCTCACCCCGCAGCAGGCGCACGACCTGGCCGGACTGGTGATCGCCGCGGGTGACGAGTTCCCGGTGAGCCTGGTCCGCCGCTGGCGTGAGCTGGCGGGCGACGGAACCGCGCTGGCCACCGAGTACGGCCCGACGGAGATCACCATCGGCAACTCCGGTCAGCTGGTCACCGACCTGCCGGCCACGGATCTGTTGCCCCTGGGCGCTTCCATCCCGAACACGGCCATGCACGTCTTCGGCCCGACCGGCGAGCTCGTCCCGGCCGGTGTACCGGGCGAGGTGTTCATCTCCGGCACCGGCCTGGCCCGCGGCTATCTCGGCCAGCCCGCGCTGACCGCCGAGAAGTTCCTGCCGAACCCCTGCGGCGCACCGGGTTCCCGCATCTACCGCACCGGCGACCTCGGCCGCCGCCTGCTCGACGGCAGCCTGGACTTCCTGGGCCGCGCCGACCACCAGGTCAAGATCCGCGGCCACCGCGTCGAACTGGGTGAGATCCAGTCCCGTCTGCTCGCCCATCCGGTGATCAGCGAGGCCGTGGTCCTGGCCAGGGACACCACGCTGGTCGCGTACCTGGTCGGCGAAGCGGTGCCGACGGAGGAGTTGCGTGCCCACCTGGCAGAAACCCTGCCGGAGTACATGATCCCGGCCGCGTTCGTGCCGATCGAGCGGATCCCGCTGACCCGCAACGGAAAGCTGGACCGCCGCGCCCTGCCGGCCCCGGACCGCGCCGCCTACGCGAGCGTGCCCGGTGTCCAGCCGCGCACCCCGGCCGAGCACCGGCTGGCCGCGATCTGGAGCGAACTGCTGCAGGTCAACGAGATCAGCGCGAGCGACAACTTCTTCGCGCTGGGCGGTGACTCCATCCGCGCCGCCCGCCTGCTGGCCACCGCTCAGCAGGCCGGTCTGCCGATGGCGATGTGGATGATCTACCAGGCCACCGACCTGGCGGAACTCGCCGCTTTGGCCGCACCGAGGACCACCGCGACGGAGATGCCGCTCACCACGGACCAACTCCGCCAGCTGGCCGAGGGGCACCAGGTCCGCAGCACCAGGCTCGCGTTGTCCGGCCAACCGGATCCAGAGCTGCTGGCCGAGGCGCTGACGGCGGTCGTCGACCACCACGAAGCCCTGCGGCAGCGGGTGACCGCGACCCAGATCATGTTCGCGGCGACCGGCGACGTTCCGTTCCGCGCGCTCCAGGTGTCCCCCACCGAGGACCGCGCCACGGTCGTCACCGCAGCCGTCGAGGCAGACCGCCAGGCCATCGACCCGGCAACGGGCCCGATGCTCCGCGCCACCCTCGTCCACTTCGGCACAGGCCACCAGGACTCCGGTCAGGTCGGCGCGGCCCAGCCAGAACTCTGGCTCACCACCTCGACCCTGGCACTCGACCCGGAGTCGCTCCCCGTCCTGATCACCGACCTCAACACCGCCTACCGCCAGCTGTCGGAGGCCCGTCCCGTCGCCCTCCCGCCGATCCCCGTCCCGCTGCACCAGTGGTCCACTCGTGCCGCCGAGCGGGCCGCGGCCGAGGACCTCGCGGACAGCGCTCACCACTGGCTCACCCGCACTCCCGGCATCGATCTCCCGGAAAGTGACCAGCAGGCCACCGTCACCCTGTCTCCGGAGCACACCGCCGCCCTGCTGGCCACCCAACGGCCAGAGGAACTGCTGCTCATCACGTTGGGCCGCACCCTCACCCGCTGGGCAGGGGGCGACCGGATCGACGTGGAGGTCAGCACCGATCCCCGCGCCGCCAACCCGGAGCTGAGCCGGACGGTCGGCCCGCTGCGCGCCAGCCACCCGGTGTCGCTCTGGCTGCCCAACCGGGATCTGCCTTCGGTACTGCGGTCGGCACGGCGTCAGCTGGCCGCCCTCGGCAACCCCGAGGACTACGGCCTGCTGCGTCACCACGCCCCGGACCCGGACCTGGCCGCCGATCTGGCCGATCTGCCACGCCCGCAGGTGGCGTTCGGCGCCGATCTGTCCACTCCGGACACCCAGCCGAACCCGCTGGTGTTCCACCCGACCACCGCGGACCACACCCCGGAACACCCGCTGGACGTCTGGGCCGCCCTGCACGAGGGCCGGCTCTACCTGCGCTGGACCGGTGCAGGCCAGGAACTTGCCCAGGCACACCTCGATCTGCTGGCCGAGGCCCTCGGCGAGCACACCTCCAGCGACGACCGCACGCTCACGCAGCTGTCCACAGTGGTCACCGAGGCGATGACCCAGCACGCCGTGCCCGGCGCCGCGCTCGCGCTGATCCGGGACGGCGAACTGGCCGGTGTCCTCGCGCACGGCACCCTCGCCGCGGACGACCAGACCCCGGTCACGCCGGACACGTTGTTCGCCGCGGGGTCGCTGAGCAAGACCGCCACCACGGTCGCGGTGCTGCGCCTGGCCGAACGCGGCGAGCTGGACCTGGACCGCGAACTGACCCAGTTCCCGGTGACCATCCGCCAGCTGCTCGCGCACACCGCCGGCCTGGCCGTGCCGGAGGACGACGAACCGCTGCGGCTGGAGCACCCGCCCGGCGAGGTGTTCCGGGTCAACTCGGCGCACTTCGTGCTGTTGCAACAGGTCCTGACCGAGCACACCGGCCTGGACTTCGCGGAACTGATGCGGCGCGAGCTGTTCGAGCCGCTGGACATGACCACGAGCACCTTCGTGAACCCGGACCCGGCAACGGTGGCCCGCGCGCACGACGCCGACGGCACACCGTTGTCCGGCGGGTACGAGGTCAACCCGGCGGCCGCGGCCGGTGGTCTGTGGACCACCGCGGCGGACCTGGCCCGGTTGATGATCGCCATCCGGCACGCCTACCTCGGGCACCCGGACGCGGTGCTGCGGCAGGACCTGGCCAGGGAGATGCTCACCGCGCAGTCCGGGCGGCCGTACGGCTGGAGCGCGATTCTCGACGACTCCGGCGCCGACCTCGAGTTCGGTCACGGCGGCCAGGCCACCGGCTACCAGGCCATGGCGGGCCTGCGGGTGCACGCCGGGCTCGGCGCGGTCCTGCTCACCAACGCCAGCAGCGGGCGCGAGCTGGTGACCCGCGTGATCGCCGCGGTCTGGCCCAGCCAGGCCCGGCTCACCACCCTCTTCCAGCGCGCCGTCGACGACGCCACAACCACCACAAGGGAGCACGGAGCATGACCGCCGAGGACACCAGGACGCCGGACCTGCGGGCGGAACTGCTGCGGCGACGGCTCGCCGGGCGCGCGACCGGCCGGCGCCAGGAGATCCCGCGCGCGGACCGGGACCGGCCGCTGGTGCTCTCGTTCGGGCAGCAGCAGATGTGGTTGCTGCACACGCTCGACCCGGACAGCCCGGAATACCTGGTCCCGCTGGTGTTGCGGCTACGCGGAACGCTGGACGAGTCCGCGTTGCGCGCCGCGCTGACCGGGCTGCTGGCCCGGCACGAGGTCCTGCGCACCCGCTACGCGCTGGTGGACGAGGACCCGGTGCAGCTGGTGGACGCTCCCGCCGAGGCCGAACTGCGGGTGCTCGCCGCCGACGACGAGACCGAGCTGCGGCGGCTGGTCGAACACGAGGTGGCCCAGCCGTTCGACCTGCACACCCAGTGGCCGGTGCGGATGTTGCTGGTCCGGCACGGCGCGGACGAGCACGTGCTCGCCGTGACGTTCCACCACATCGCCGTCGACGCGCACTCGGTCCGCCTGTTCGGTGCCGAGCTGAGCGAGCTTTACCGTGCACACCACGAGAACCGCGCGGACGCCCTGCCCGCACCCGGTCTGCAGTACGCGGATTTCGCCGCGTGGCAACGGAACCACGTCACCGGCGAGGTGCTGGCCGCGGAACTGGACTACTGGCGCGACCGCCTGGCCGACCTCACCCCGCTCGACCTGCCGACCGACCACCCGCGCCCGGCCGTGCGCTCCTGGCACGGCGAAGCGGTCGAGTTCACCATCCCGGCCGAACTCGCTGCCGCCGCGCGGAACCTGGCCACGGCTCAGGACAGCACTCTGTTCACCGTGCTGCTCAGCGCCTACCAGCTGCTGCTGGCCCGGCACGCGGGCAGCACGGACATCCCGGTCGGCGTCACCCTCTCCGGCCGCGCCCGTCCCGAACTGCAGGCCGTCTTCGGTTACGGCATCAACACCCTGGTGGTGCGCGGTTCCTGGCAGGGCGACCCCACGCTGGCGGACCTGCTCTCCGGCACCAAGTCCGCGCTGCTGGGCGCTTTCGACCACCAGGCGGTGCCGTTCGCGCGGCTGGTGGACGAACTGGCGCCGGAGCGCGACCAGTCCCGCACCCCGTTGTTCCAGGCCGACTTCATCCTGCACGAGGACCGGTCCACGGCGTTCAACCTGCCCGGCCTGGTGGTGGAGTCGCTCACCGGCAACCGGATCGCGAAGTTCGACCTCACCCTGGAACTGCGTGAGAACGCCGACGGCGGTCTGTCCGCCCAGTTCACCTTCCCGCCCGCGCTGTTCACCGCGGCGACCGTCGAGCGGATGTCCGGCCACTACCGGACCCTGCTGGCACACCTGGTGTCCACTCCGGACCGAAGGCTGAGCGAAGTCTCGCTGCTCGACCCGGCCGAGCGCGCGCTGGTGCTGCACGACTTCAACCGCACCGCCATCGACCTGCCCGCCCCGCACACCCTGGCGGAACTGGTGTCGGCCCAGGTCGCCCGCACGCCGGACGCGCTCGCGGTCACCTCCGCCGGGCAGAGCCTGACCTTCGCCGAGCTGAACGTCCGCGCCAACCAGCTCGCCCACCACCTGCGCTCCCTCGGCGCCGGGCCGGGCACCCTGGTCGCGGTCTGCGCGGAACGGTCGCTGGAACTGGCCATCGCCCTGCACGCCGTGGTGAAGTCCGGCGCCGCCTACGTCCCGCTGGACCCGGACTACCCGGCCGAGCGTCTGGCCTACCTGCTCACCGACTCCGCCGCCCCGATCCTGCTCACCCAGAGCCACCTCGACCTGCCGGAGACCGGCGCCCGCACGCTCTTCCTGGACACGCCCTCCTGGTCCGACGAGCCCACGAACGACCCGGAAACCGGTGCCACGCCGCAGGACGGTGCCTACCTGATCTACACCTCCGGCTCCACCGGCCGTCCCAAGGGCGTGCTGAACACCCAGCGCGGCATCGTGAACCGCCTGCACGGCATGCAGCGGATGTTCCAGCTCACCAGCGACGACGTGCTGTTGCAGAAGACCGCCGCCGGTTTCGACGTGGCGGTGTGGGAGTTCTTCTGGCCCGCGATCACCGGTGCCCGGCTGGTGCTGGCCGAGCCCGGTGGCCACCGCGACCCGCGGTACCTGCGCGCGTTGATCGCGGCCGAGGGCGTCACGCTGGTGCACTTCGTGCCGTCCATGCTCACCGCGTTCCTGGACGAACCGGACGCCGCGGCCTGCCCCTCGTTGCGGATCGTGCTCAGCGGCGGCGAGGCGTTGCCCGCCGATCTGGCCGCTCGCGTGCTGTCCACAATGGACGTCCAGCTGTTCAACCAGTACGGGCCGGCAGAGGCCGCCATCGACGTCACCGCGGGCGAGGTCACGGCGGCAACGCTGGCCGGATCCGCTCGCGTGCCGATCGGCTTCCCGGTGGACAACCTGCGGGTGCTGATCCTGGACGAGCGCTTCGAGCCGGTACCGGTCGGCGTGCCCGGCCAGCTGTTCATCGCCGGCGACGGCCTGGCCACGGGTTACCTGAACAGGCCAGCGCTCACGGCGGAGAAGTTCCTGCCGCACCCGTTCGAGCCTGGCCGGATGTACGCCACCGGTGACCTGGCCCGCTGGCTGCCCACCGGCGCGGTGGACTTCCTGGGCCGCGCCGACGACCAGGTCAAGCTGCGCGGCCTGCGGATCGAACCCGGCGAGGTGGCCGCGGTACTGCGCGAGCAGCCAGGTGTCGACGGCGCGGTCGTGGTGGTCCGCGCCGACCAGCTCATCGGTTACATCACCGGCGAGGTGCGGCCGGCCGCACTGCGCGAGGCCCTGCGCGACCGGCTGCCCGACTACCTGGTGCCGGCCGCGATCGTGCCGTTGGACCGGATTCCGCTCAGCCCCAACGGCAAGCTCGACCGCCGCGCTCTGCCCGCCCCGGACCGAACGGCCTTCGGCACGGCCGTGCACCTGGCGCCGCGCACCCCGGACGAGGCCCGGATCGCCGAGCTGTTCGGTGCGGTTCTGGAGCTGACCGGGGTCGGCGTGCTGGACAGCTTCTTCGACCTCGGCGGTGACTCGCTGCGCGCGGTCCGACTGGCCGCCAAGCTGCGCACCGCGGGTTACGACCTGGGCATGCGGGACGTGTTCGCACACCGCACGGTCGCCGCCCTGGCCTCCGCCGCCACCACCCGCACCGCTCCCGTCGAGTTCGTCCCGGTCGAGCCGTTCGCGCTTTTGTCCACTACGGACCGCGAGGCACTGCCGGCGGACGTGGTCGACGCGTACCCGCTCACCCAGGTGCAGACCGGCATGCTGGTGGAGATGCTGTCCGGCACCGGCCGGGCCGCGTACCACAACGTCAACTCCTTCCGGGTTCCCGACGAGCGCCCGTTCGACGAGGCCGCGTTCCGGGCCGCGGTGGCCGAGGTGACCGCCCAGCACGACCTGCTGCGCACCTCCATGCACCTCACCGGCTACTCCAAGCCCCTCCAACTGGTGCACGCGCACGCCGAGATCCCCGTGTCCGTGCACGACCTGCGCGAGGTCGAGGACCACCACGAGCGCCTGCTGACGTTCGCCGCCGAGCAGGGCACCGCGCTGTTCGAGCTGACCACCGCACCCTTGCTGCGACTCACCGTGCACCTGGAGCCGAGTGCCTGGCGGCTCAGCGTCACCGAGGCGCACGCGATCACCGACGGCTGGAGCCTCAACACCCTGCTGATGGCCCTGTTGCGCACCTACCACGCGCTGCGCGACGGCCTGCCCGCTCCGGCCGAACCCGCCGGAGCGCGGTTCGCCGACGTGGTGGCCGCCGAACTGTCCAGTGTGGACAGCGAGGAGGACCGCGACTACTGGCAACAGGTGGTGGACACCCACGTGCCACTGGTCCTGCCCGCCTGGGGCGAGGACGCCGAGGGACACCACCGGATCCAGGTGCGTTACGCCGATCTGGAACCGCGGCTGCGCGAGCTCGGCGCGGACACGTCGCTCAAGTCGGTGCTGCTGGCCGCACACACGACCGTGCTCGGTCAGCTCACCGCCGAACCGGCCTTCCACACCGGTCTGGTCTGCCACGGCCGGTTGGAGGCGGAGGGCGGCGACCGGGTGCTGGGCATGCACCTCAACACCCTGCCGTTCCCGGTGCAGCGCACCGCACGCACCTGGCAGGCGCTCATCGCCCAGGTGTACGCCACGGAAACCGAGGTCTGGGGCCACCGCCGCTACCCGCTGCCCGCCGTGCAGCGGGCAGCGGGCACCGGAGACCGGCTGCTCAGCGCCATGTTCGACTACCAGGACTTCCACCAGGTCGACGCCGGTCTGATCGAGGCGGGCGCGACGCTGGGCTCGGGGTTCACCGAGTTCCCGCTGCACGTGGTGGCGTCCGGCGGACACGTCACGCTCACCGCTCGCGCGGACACCTTCAGCCGCACCGAACTGGACCGGCTGGGCGAGATGTACCTGGCGGTCCTGACCGCGATGGCCGAGGACGCCGACGGTGATCCCACCGCCGCGCACCTGCCGTTCGCCGAGGAGACGCGGCTGCTCAGCGCGCACGGGCGCACCGTGACCGTGCCGGTCGAGCTGTGCGTGCACGAGCTGTTCCAGGAGCAGGTCGCGGAAACCCCCGACGCCGTCGCGGTGATCGCGGGCGGGGAGACGCTGACCTACCGGGAGCTCAACACCCGCGCCAACCAGCTCGCCCACCACCTGCGTTCCCTGGGCGCCGGTCCGGAAACCCTGGTCGGGGTCTGCCTCGACCGCGGCCCGGACCTGCTGCCCGCGCTGCTCGGCATCCTCAAGGCAGGCGCCGCCTACGTCCCGCTGGACCCGGCCAACCCGGTGGACCGGCTCGCGCACATCCTCACCGACACCGCCGCACCGCTGGTTCTCACGACCACCAACCTGACCGACCGGCTGCCCGCCGAACACCAGGGCCAGGTGCTGCTGCTGGACACTCTGCGCACCGAGCTCGCCGCCCAGCCGGTCACCGATCCGGCGCCGCTGGCCGGTCCGGACAACCTGATCTACGTCATCTACACCTCCGGCTCCACCGGCCGGCCCAAGGGCGTGGCGCTCACCCACGCCAACGTGGCCCGGCTGTTCACCACCGCCGCCGACCAGGTCCACTTCGGACAGTCGGACGTGTGGACGCTGTTCCACTCCTACGCCTTCGACGTCTCGGTGTGGGAGATGTGGGGCGCGCTGCTGCACGGGGCGCGGATCGTCGTCGTGCCGGGCGAGGTGACCCGCTCACCGGAGGACTTCCTGGACCTGATGGTCGAGCACGGCGCGACCGTGCTCTGCCAGACCCCGACCGCGTTCCGCTCGCTCACCGCGCTGGCCGCGGCGGGCGACCCGCGGATCGACCGGTTGCGGCTGCGGTCGGTGATCTTCGCCGGCGAACGACTGGACATCGCCGAACTGACCCCGTGGACCGACCGGCTCGGCGTCGAGCGGCCCGCACTGGTCAACATGTACGGCATCACCGAGACCACGGTGCACTCCAGCTTCCACCTGCTCACCGGGGAAGACCTGGCCTCACCGGCGCGCAGCTTCGTCGGCCACCCGCTGCCGGACTCGACCATTCACCTGCTGGACCCGCGTGGCGCGCTGGTGCCCGACGGCATCCCGGGCGAGATCCACGTGGGCGGCCCGGCGGTCGCCCGCGGTTACCTGAACCGGCCGGAGCTGACCGCCGAACGGTTCCTGCCCGACCCGTTCGGCCCGCCCGGCGCGCGCCTGTACCGCAGTGGCGACCTGGCGAAGCACCTGCCGGACGGCAGCCTGGAATCACTGGGGCGGCTGGACAACCAGGTCAAGATCCGCGGCTACCGGATCGAACTGGGTGAGATCCAGGCCCGGTTGCGCGAGCACCCTGCCGTGGCCGACGCGGTGGTCATCGCCCGCGCCGACGCGACCGGTGAACGCCAATTGGTGGCCTACCTGCGCGCGCCAGAAGCCCCGGAAGCGGCCGTGCTGCGCGCGTTCCTGGGCGAGGTGCTGCCGGACTACATGGTCCCGGCCGCCTTCGTGGTCATCGACGAGATCCCGTTGACCCCCAACGGCAAGCTCGACCACCGCGCCCTGCCCGCACCGGACCGCGAGGCCTTCACGACCACCGGCCAGGTGGCGCCGCGCAACCCAGTGGAGGAGCGGATCGCCGCGATCTGGGCGGAGGTCCTGGGCCTCGCCGACGTCAGCGTCACCGACGGCTTCTTCGACCTGGGCGGGGACTCCATCCGCGCGGTGCGCCTGTCCGGTGCGCTCCGGCAGGCCGGGTTCGACCTGGGCATCCGGGAGATCTTCGAGCTGCGCACGGTGGCCGCCCTGGCCGCCCGTGCCGCCACGCAGGACGGCCCGGTCCAGGCCGCCGAACCGGTCGCGCCGTTCGCACTGGTGTCCACAGTGGATCGCGAGCGGCTGCCGGCGGACGTGGTGGACGCCTACCCGCTGTCCCAGGTGCAGACCGGCATGCTCGTGGAGCAGCTGGCCTCGCCGGAGCGCAACACCTACCACAACGTCAACACGTTCCGGATCCCCGACGAACGGCCGTTCGACCCGGCCGCGCTGCGCGTCGCGCTCGACCTGGCCGCCACCCGGCACGACATCCTGCGCACCTCGATGCACCTGGAGGGCTACTCCCAGCCGCTGCAGCTGGTGCACGAGTCCGTGCGGATCCCGTTGACGTGGCACGACGTCAGCCACCTGAACGACGAGGAACAGCTGCGGCTGGGCCAGGAGTTCGTGGCCGCCGAACGCGGACTGGTGTTCGAGCTGAGCACCGCGCCGCTGCTGCGCGTCACCGCGCACGTCGAGTCGGCGACCTCCTGGCGACTCACCTTCACCCAGAGCCACGCCATCACCGAGGGCTGGAGCTACCACACCCTGCTGATGGAACTGCTGGCCGACTACCAGCGCCTGCGCGACGGCCAGTCCCCGCTGTCCCGCCCGGTGAACGCGGTCCGCTACGCCGACTTCGTCGCCGCCGAACTGAACTCGCTGGCCAATCCGGCCGACCAGGCGTTCTGGCAGGACGTCGTCGACACGCACGTGCCGTTCGAGCTGCCAGAGGGCTGGGGCGGCGATCCGGCCGAGGAGGGCGTGGCCAACCACGTCCAGGTGCGGTTCGGCGAACTGGCTCCTGGTCTGCGTGCCCTGGCAGCACGCGCCGGCACCGGCCTGAAGACCGTGTTGCTGGCCGCGCACCTCACCGTGCTGCGCTCGCTCAGCCCGGAACCGTCCATCCACAGTGGACTCGTGCTGCACGGACGGCTGGAGGCCGAGGGCGGCGAGCACGTGCTCGGCATGCACCTCAACACGGTGCCCTTCCCCGCCGAGACCGGCGCCCGGACCTGGCACGAGCTGGTGGCCCAGGTCTTCGGCCGCGAGGCCGCCGCGTGGGGGCACCGCCGTTACCCGCTGCCCGCGATCCAGCGCGCGGCCGGTGGCGGCCGGCTCATCCACGCCATGTTCGACTACCAGGACTTCCACCAGGTGGACCGCGACAGCGTCGACCTGGGGCTGACCTACCACGACGCGCCCACCGAGTTCGGGCTCAGCATCAGCGCGAAACCGGGCCAGGTCAACCTGACCGGCGTCACGGCGGTGCTCAGCCGGGCGAACCTGGAACGGCTCGGCGAGCTGTACCGGGCCGTGCTCACCGCGATGGCCGCGGACCCAGACGGTGACGCCACCGCGATCGCCCTGCCCGCGACCGAGCGGGCCGCCCTGCTGGCCGCGGCCGCCGGTCCCACCGTCGCACCGGTGTCCGGCACCCTGCACGACATCTTCGCCGGCCTGCCCTCGCAGGCCCCGGCGCTGACCGTCGGCGAGCGCACGCTGAACTACGGCGAGCTGAACGCCGAGGCGAACCGGATCGCACATCGCCTGCGCGCCACCGGTGTCAGCCGCGGCGACCTGGTCGGCCTGAGCGTCGGCAGGAGCGCGCACCTGGTGCCCGGCCTGATCGGCATTCTCAAGGCGGGCGCGGCCTACGTGCCGCTCGACCCGACGAACCCGGTGCGACGCCTTCAGGAGATCCTGGCCGACACCAGACTGTCCACTGTGGTCACCGAAGCCGCGTACCTGGACGTGGTGCGCGAGGTGCACGACGGCGCGGTCCTGGTGCTGGACGACGACCCCGCGCTGGCCACCGCCCCGGACACCGACCCGGTCAGCGGCGCCACCGAGGACGACCTGGCGTACGTCATCTACACCTCCGGCTCCACCGGCCGTCCCAAGGGCGTGCCGGTCAGCCACGGCAACGTGCTGCGGATGTTCAGCCCCGCCACCGGGTTCGACCTGGGCCCGGGCGAGGTGTGGACGATGTTCCACACCTACGCGTTCGACACGTCGGTCTGGGAGATGTGGGGCGCGCTGCTGCACGGCGCCCGCTTGGTCGTGGTGCCCGCGGAGGCCACCCGTTCCCCCGCTGACCTGCTCGACCTGCTGGTGCGCGAACAGGTGACCCAGCTCGACCAGACCCCGAAGACCTTGAGCGCACTGGCCCAACTGGTCGGCGAGAACGGTGTCGAGCTGGATCAACTGGCGTTGCGCCGGGTGTACTTCGGCGGCGAGAAGCTGGCCGTGACCGAGTTGCGGCCGTGGGCGGAGCGGCTGGGCCTGGACCGGCCCGAGCTGTTCAACGTGTACGGCATCACCGAGACCACGGTGAACTCCACCTTCCGCCGGATCACCCCGGCCGACCTCGCCGACCCCGGCCGCAGCCCGATCGGTGTGCCGATGGCCGGGCAGCAGACACATCTGCTGGACCACAACGGTTCGTTGGTGCCGTTCGGCATGCCCGGTGAGCTGCACATCGGTGGTGTCGGTGTGGCGCAGGGCTACCTGGGCCGACCGGCGCTGACCGCCGAGCGGTTCCTGCCCGACCCCTTCGGCGCGCCCGGCTCGCGGTTGTACCGCACCGGTGACCTGGCCGTGCGCCGTGCGGACGGAGTTCTGGACTTCGTCGGCCGCACCGACACCCAGGTCAAGATCCGAGGATTCCGGGTCGAGCCCGGCGAGATCGAGGCACGGCTGCTCAGCCACCCCGCGGTCCGCGAGGCCGTGGTGCTGGCCCGCCCGGACGCCACCGGCGAGCCCGCGCTCGTCGCCTACCTCGTCGCACCGGACGCACCGGACGCGGACGAACTGCGGGCGCACACCGCAGCCGGACTGCCCGAGTACTCGGTGCCCACCGCGTTCGTGCTGCTGCCGCAGATTCCGTTGACCTCCAACGGCAAGGTGGACCGCCGCGCGCTGCCCGCACCAGACCGTGCCGCGTTCGCCACCACCGAGCGGGTCGCCCCGCGCACCCCGGCCGAGCAGCGGATGGCCGCAGCCTGGGCCGAGGTCCTGGGCCTGCCGGTGGCGCAGATCGGCGTCGAGGACAGCTTCTTCACCCTCGGCGGTGACTCGATCCGGGCGATCCAGCTGGTCGGCGCGTTGCGCGCGGCCGGGTTCGGCAGCGGCATCCGCGAGGTGTTCGCCCACCGCACCATCGCCGCGCTGCTGGCCGGCGATCCCGGCGCCGCCGAGGTCGTCCCGACTGTCGAGCCGTTCGCGCTGCTGTCCACAGTGGACCGCGAGCAGCTGCCGGCCGGGGTGGCGGACGCCTATCCGCTCACCCAGGTGCAGACCGGCATGCTGGTCGAGATGCTGTCCGGAGACGGCGGCGCCTACCACAACCTGAACTCCTTCCAGGTCCCCGACGAGCGGCCGTTCGACCTGGCCGTACTGCGTGAAGCAGCCCGTGTCGTGGCAGGGCACCACGATGTCCTGCGCACCTCGCTGCACCTGACCGGCTACTCCCGGCCGCTGCAACTGGTGCACGCCGAGGGCACCATCCCGGTGACGCTGCACGACCTGCGTCAGTTGGACCAGGCCGCCCAGCACGAGGCCGGGCTGGAGTTCCAGCGCACCGAGCGGTCTGCCCTGTTCGAACCGGAAACCGCGCCGCTGCTGCGGATCGCGGTGCACCTCACCGGCGACACCGGCTGGTTGCTGACCTTCACCCACTGCCACGCGGTGACCGAGGGCTGGAGCCTCACCTCGCTGCTCGGCGAGTTGCTGGACACCTACCGTGCGCTGCGCGACGGCACCGAACTGCCCGATGTCGAGCTGCCGGTGCGTTACGCCGACTACGTGGCCGCCGAGCTGTCCGCTGTGGACAGCGCGGAGGACCGCGAGTTCTGGCATGAGGTGGTCGCCACGCACGCCCCGCTCACCCTTCCTTCCGGCTGGGGCGCACCGGGTCCGCGCGAACTGAACCACGTGCGGGTCGACCTGACCGAGCAGCTGGACGGTCTGCGCGCACTGGCCGAACGAGCCGGAACGTCGTTGAAGAGCGTGCTGCTGGCCGGTCACCTCAAGGCGTTGAGCCTGCTCACGCACGACTCCGCGTTCCACAGCGGGCTGGTGCTGCACGGCCGGCTGGAGACCGAGGGCGGGGACCGGGTGCTGGGCATGCACCTCAACACCCTGCCGTTCCCGCACACCGGCACCGCCCGCACCTGGCTGGAGCTGGTCGAGCAGACGTTCGCCGCGGAGAGCCGGGTCTGGCCGCACCGCCGCTTCCCGCTGCCGGAGATCCAGCGGGCAGCGGGCGGCGGGCGACTGCTCAACGTGCTGTTCGACTACCTGGACTTCCACCAGCTCGACGCCGCGGTCACCGACCTCGCGGCGGGCGTCGGCCGCACCGCCAACGAGTTCGCGCTCAACGTGATCGCAGTCGGCGGGGCCATCACCCTGACCGGCGGCAGCGACCAGCTCGCGCGGGAGCACCTGGACCGGTTGGCCGGGATCTACCTCGCGGTGCTGACCGCGATGGCCGTCGATCCGTTCGGCGACGCCACCGCGAGCCCGTTGCCCGACCGCGACCGCGTCCTGGCCGCGGGCACCGGCGACACCGCCGAGCTGCCCCACGCCACCGTGCTCGACCTGATCGAGGCCCAGGCCCTTTCCACCCCGGAGGCGGTCGCGGTCCGGTTCGGCACCGAGGTGCTGAGCTACCGCGAACTGGACCAGCGGGCCAACCGGATCGCGCACCACCTGCGCGGTCTGGGCGCCGGCCAGGAAACGCTGGTCGGCGTCTGCCTGGACCGCGATCTCGACCTGGTGCCCGCGCTGCTCGGTGTGTGGAAGACCGGCGCGGGCTACCTGCCGTTGGACCCGAGCGTGCCCACCGAGCGGCTCGCGCTGATGCTGGCCGACACCGGCAACCCGGTGGTGCTCACCGCGCCCCGGCACGCCGACCGCCTGGCCGGCGATCTGGTGCTGCTGAGCGAAATCGACCTCAGCGAACTGCCCACCACCGCACCGACGCGGGTGACCGAGCCGGACAACCTGGCCTACGTCATCTACACCTCGGGCTCGACCGGCCGTCCCAAGGGCGTGATGGCCACCCACCGCGGCCTGCTCAACTATCTCTTGTGGACGGTCGAGGCCTACGCGGCCGCGGGCGACGGCGGTGCTCCGCTGTTCTCCTCGATCGCGTTCGACCTGGGCATCCCCAACCTGTTCGCCCCGTTGCTGTCCGGCCAGACCGCCACCCTGCTGCCGCAGGACCTGGACACCGCCGAACTGGGCGCGCAGCTAGCCGCCACCGCGCCGCACAGCTTCATCAAGCTCACCCCCGGCCACCTGGACCTGCTCACCCACCAGCTCACCGCCGCACAGGCCCACGACCTGGCCGGACTGGTGATCGCCGCGGGCGACGCGTTCCCGACCAGCCTCGTCCACCGCTGGCGCGAACTGGCCGGGAACGGCACGCCGCTCGCCACCGAGTACGGCCCTACCGAGATCACCATCGGCAACTCGGGCCAGCGCATCGACGACCTGCCCGGCACCGACCTGATCCCGCTGGGCGAGTCGATCCCCAACTCCGCCATGCACGTCCTGGACGCGTACGGCGAACCAGCGCCGGTCGGCGTGCCCGGCGAGGTCTACATCTCCGGTGCCGGCCTGGCCCGCGGTTACCTCGGCCAGCCCGCACTCACCGCCGAACGCTTCCTGCCCGACCCGCACGGTCCGGCGGGCAGCCGCCGTTACCGCACCGGCGACCTGGGCCGACTCCTTCCCGACGGGAGCCTGGAGTCGTTGGGGCGGATGGACAACCAGGTCAAGATCCGCGGCTACCGGGTCGAGCTGGGCGAGATCCAGGCCGTGCTGACCGGCTGGCCGGGAGTCACCGACGCGGTGGTCGCGCTGCGCGAGGACACCCTGGTCGCCTACCTGACCGGCGCGCAGGTGGACACCGCAGAGCTGCGCGCGGGACTGGCCGCCCGGCTGCCCGAGTACATGGTGCCCTCGGCTTTCGTACAGCTGGACGCGATTCCGCTGACCGCCAACGGAAAGGTCGACCAACGCGCCTTGCCCGCCCCGGACCGCGCGGCCCGCACCAGCGTGGACCGGGTCGCTCCGGAGACCGAGCTGGAACAGCGGATCGCCGCGGTGTGGGCGAGCGTGCTGGACCTGGCCGAGGTCGGTGTGACCGACAGCTTCTTCGACCTGGGCGGCGACTCCATGCGCGCGGTCCGGCTCGCCGGCGCACTCCGCGAACAGGGCCTGGACCTGGGCATCCGGGAGATCTACCAGCTGCGCACGGTGCGCGCCCTGGCAGCGCAGGCGTTCGAACAGGCCCCTGCCGCTCCGTTCCGCACCGCCGCGCCGTTCTCGATGATCAGTGCGGCCGACCGTTCGTCGCTGCCCGCGGACGTGGTGGACGCCTACCCGCTGTCCCAGGTGCAGACCGGCATGCTGGTCGAGGCGCTGTCCTCAGTGGACGGTGCGGCCTACCACAACATCAACTCGTTCCGGGTGCCCGACGATCAGCCGTTCGACCAGGACGCGCTGCGGGAAGCCGCACGGGTGGTGGCGCAGCGGCACGAGATCCTGCGCACCTCCATGCACCTCGAGGGCTACTCGCAGCCCCTTCAGCTGGTGCACGCCGATGGTGCGCTTCCGGTGCTGGTGCACGACATGCGTTCGTTGGACGCCGAAGAGCAGCAAACCGCCGCCCTGACCTACCTGGCTGAGGAGAAGCGGCGGCTGTTCGACCTGACGACGGCCCCGCTGATGCGACTCACCGTGCACCTCGAGTCGGATTCGGCCTGGCGGTTGACGTTCACCAGCAACCACGCCACCACCGAGGGCTGGAGCTACCACTCGCTGCTGGTCGAGCTGCTGGAGCTCTACCGCTGTCTGCGCGACGGCCTGGACCTGCCGGAGTTCAGCCACCCCGAGGTCCGGTTCGCCGACTTCGTCGCCGCCGAACTGGCCTCGCTGGCCGACCCGGCGGACACCGGCTTCTGGCGCGAGGTCGTCACCGAGCACGAGCCGTTCACGCTGCCCGCCGCCTGGGCCGCTCCCGGCCCGCGCACGCCGGTCCGCGCCCAGGCTCCGTTCGCCGACCTGGAGCCAGGTCTGCGCGCGCTCGCCGGTGCGGCAGGGGCGTCGTTCAACAGCGTGCTGCTGGCCGCGCACCTGAAGACGATGAGCCTGCTCACCAGCGAACCGGCCTTCCACACCGGTCTGGTGGTGCACGGCCGGATCGAGGCGCCCGGCGGTGAACGCGTGCTGGGCATGCACCTCAACACCGTTCCGTTGCCGCACAAGCGCACCGCCCGCACGTGGCTGGAGCTCGTAGAGCAGACCTTCGCCACCGAGACCGCGCTGTGGACGCACCGCCGCCACCCGCTGCCCGCGATCCAGCGCGCGGCGGGCACCGACCGGTTGATCAGCGTGTTGTTCGAGTACCTGGACTTCCACCAGGTGGACACCGGACTGGTCGACCACGGCGGTGAGTTCCACAGCTCCCCCAACGAGTTCGCGCTCGACATCACCGCCACCGGCGGTCACGTGATCCTGAACGCCGGCTCGGACGTGCTGAGCCAGGCCAACGCCGACCGGCTCGCGTCGCTCTACCGGGCTGTGCTGAGCGCGATGGTGGCCGATCCTCAGGGCGATGCCACCGCAGCTCTGTTGCCCGACGGCGAGCAGGAACTCCTGCTGCGGCAGTGGAACGGTCCCACCGGTGACCTGCCTGTTTCCGGGCTGCACGAGGTCTTCGAGCGGCGTGCCGCGGAGTTCCCGGCTGCCATCGCGGTCACCGCGGGCGACGTTCAGCTGACGTACGCCCAGCTGGACGCCCGCGCCAACCAGCTCGCGCACCACCTGCGCGCGCTCGGCGCGGGACCGGAGCGCATCGTCGGGGTCTGTCTCGATCGCGGTCCTGACCTGGTGCCGACCCTGCTGGCGATCCTCAAGACGGGCGCGGCCTACGTGCCACTGGACCCGGTCAACCCGCCGGACCGCCTGGCCCTGCTGCTGACCGACACCGCCGCGTCCCTGGTGGTCACCGATGCTGCCAACGCCGGCCTGATCCTTGGCGTCCACAATGGACGTGTCGTGGTGTTGGACGACGAACGCCCTGCGATCGCCGCCCAGCCGGTGCACGCCACGGGTGTCCCTGCCGATCCGGACCGGCTGGTCTACGTGATCTACACGTCCGGCTCCACCGGCACGCCGAAGGGTGTGAGTCTCAGCCACGCGGCCGTGCTGGCGCTGTTCGACCGCAACCGCGAGATCTTCGAGTTCACCGCAGAGGACGTGTGGGCGCTGTTCCACTCCTACGCCTTCGACGTGTCGGTGTGGGAGATGTGGGGCGCGCTGCTGCACGGCGCACGGTTGGTCGTGGTGCCCGCGGACACCGCCCGTTCCCCCGAGGACCTGGTGGAACTGCTGGTGGCCGAGCAGGTCACCGTGCTGGAACAGACCGCGATGACCCTGCGCGCGCTCACCTCGCTGGCCGCGGAGGGCGATCCCCGGCTGGCCGGCTTGTCGTTGCGGCTGCTCACCTTCGGCGGCGAGAAGCTGGACGCCGCCGAGCTGCGACCGTGGGCCGACCGGCTGGGCCTCGACCGGCCCGCGCTGGTCAACACCTACGGCATCACCGAAACCGCGATCACCTCGACCCACCACCGCATCACGTCGATCGACCTCGACTCGGCGGGCAGCCCGATCGGCCTGCCGTTGCAGGGGCAGCAACTGCACCTGCTGGACGCGCACGGCGGCCTGGTGCCGGTCGGCGCGCCGGGCGAGATCCACGTCGGTGGCGTCGGGCTGGCCCGCGGCTACCTGAACCGACCGGCGCTGACCGCCGAGCGGTTCGTGCCGGACCCGTTCGGCCCGCCCGGTTCCCGGCTGTACCGCAGCGGCGACCTGGCCGTGCGCCGTGCGGACGGGGTGCTCGACTTCGTCGGCCGCGCCGACAACCAGGTCAAGATCCGCGGCTATCGGGTGGAACTGGGCGAGGTCCAGGCCGCGCTCACCGCGCTGTCCGGCGTCCGTTCCGCTGCCGTGATCGTCCGCGACGACCAGTTGGTCGCTTACCCGGTCGGCACGGACCTCGACGTGGTGGCGTTGCGGGACCAGCTGGCTGCCAGGCTGCCGGAGTACCTGGTGCCGTCGGCGTTCGTGCTGTTGGACCGGTTGCCGTTGACCCCCAACGGCAAGCTGGACCACCGCGCCCTGCCCGCCCCGGACCGCACGGCGTTCGCCGGTGGAGGGCTCGCCCCGCGGACCCCCGCCGAGACGCGGATGGCCGCGGTGTGGGCCGAGGTCCTGGGCTTCGCCGAGGTCGGCGTCGAGGACAGCTTCTTCGACCTGGGCGGTGACTCGATCCGAGTGGTCAGCCTGGTCGGCGCCCTGCGCGCGGCCGGGTTCGGCCTGACCGTGCGGGACGTCTTCACCCACCGCACCATCGCCGCCCTGGCCGCACTGGAGACGGGCAGCGTGACCGAGTTCGCGCCGGTGGCTCCGTTCGCGCTGCTCACCTCTGCCGAACGCGCCGCCCTGCCCGCCGGTCTCGTGGACGCCTACCCGCTGTCCCAGGTGCAGACCGGCATGCTGGTGGAGATGTTGTCCTCTGTGGACGGCTCCACCTACCACAACGTCAACTCCTTCCGGCTGCCCGACGACCAGCCGTTCTCCGAGACCGCATTCCGCGCCGCGGTGGCTCAGCTCGTTGAACGGCACGACCTGCTGCGCACCTCCCTGCACCTGGACGGTTTCGACCGCCCGCTGCAGCTGGTGCACGCTGAGGTCGAGGTCCCTCTCGCCGTGCACGACCTGCGTTCGCTGGACGGGGCCGCCCAGGTTCTGGCTGGTCAGGAGTTCCTGGCGGCCGAGCGGGTCAACCCCGTCGCGGTGGACGTCGCTCCGGCACTGCGGGTGGCCGTGCACCTGGAGTCGGAGTCGGCCTGGCGGCTCACCGTCACCGAAACGCACGCCACGACCGACGGCTGGAGCCTGAACTCCCTGCTGATGGAGCTGCTCGGGGCTTATCGCGCCCTGCGCGACGGCCGCACTCACGCCGCGCCCGCTGTTCCGGTGCGTTACGCGGACTTCATCGCCGCCGAGCTGTCCTCACTGGACAGTGAGGAGGACGTTGAGTTCTGGCAGCGGGTGGTCACCGAGCACACGCCGTTCACGCTGCCCACCGCCTGGGCCGATGCCGAGGCTCCGGCGGGCGGCTACCACGTGTCCGTGCCCTTCTCCGACCTCGCCGACGACCTGCGCGCGTTGGCCCGCGAGTCCCGGACGTCGCTGAAGAGCGTGCTGCTGGCCGCGCACCTGCACGTGCTCAGCGCCCTCACCCCGGAACCGGCCTTCCACAGCGGCTTCGTGCTGCACGGCCGTCTGGAAGTTCCCGGCGGCGAACGGGTGTTGGGCATGCACCTCAACACCGTCCCGCTGCCGCACGACCGCTCGGCCCGCACCTGGCAGGAGCTGGTGTCGCAGGCCTTCGCCGCGGAAGCCGCGGTCTGGTCGCACCGCCGGCACCCGCTGCCCGCGATCCAGCGGCTGGCCTCGGTCGACCGGCTGCTCGCGGTCCTGTTCGACTACCAGGACTTCCACCAGGTCGACACCGGCCTGGTGGACACCACGGCGGCGGTCGGCACCGGCACCAACGAGTTCGCGCTCAACGTCACCGCGAGCCCGGACCGGATCGTGCTGGCCACCTCGGCTCAGCACATGTCCCGCCCGGCCGCCGATCGCCTGGCCGCGCACTACCGCGCGGTCCTGGAAGCCATGGCCGCCAGAACGGACCTGGCGGTGCTGCCGGCCGCACAGCGCGCGCTGATCACCGAGACCGGCATCGGATCCACTGTGGACTGGCCGGTCGGCACGGTGCTGGACCTCTTCGCCGCTTCGGTCGCCGCCGGCCCGGAGGCGTCCGCGGTGGTCTGCGGTGAGGTCGTGCTGACCTTCCGCGAACTCGACCAGCGGGCCAACCGGCTCGCCCACCACCTGCGTTCACTGGGCGCGGGGCCGGACGCGCCGGTCGGCGTGCTGCTCGATCGCGGCCTGGACCTGGTGCCCACGTTGCTGGGCATCCTCAAGGCCGGTGCTGCCTATCTGCCACTGGACCCCGGCGCGCCCGTGGACCGGTTGCGCTACCAGCTCGCCGACGCGGCTGCGGCGATCGTCGTGACCGACCTCGAACTGCCCGGCTACCCGGGAATCCTGGTCGACCCAGCTGGGCTGCCCGAGCAGCCGGTGACGGCACCGGAAACCGGAGTTGGCGCAGCGGACCTGGCCTACGTCATCTACACCTCCGGCTCCACCGGCCGTCCCAAGGGCGTCATGGTCGAGCACGGCGGTCTGGTCAACTACCTCCGCTGGGCTGCCGACGCCTACACCCGGCGCGCGGTCGGCGGGGCTCCGCTGTTCTCCTCGATCGCGTTCGACCTGCCCGCCACCAACCTGTTCCTGCCGCTGATCACCGGCCAGCCGGTGCACCTGGTCGACGCGGAACCGGCCGAGCTCGGCGAGGCGTTCACGGCCGCCGGTCCGTTCAGCTTCATCAAGCTGACCCCGGCGCACCTGGACCTGTTGTCCCACCAGCTGTCCGCGGCCCAGCTCAACGAACTGGCCGGAACCTACGTGGTCGGCGGCGAGGCATTGCCGCCCGCCACCTCCGCGCGCTGGCTGGACATCCTCGGACCGGACCGGCTGATCAACGAGTTCGGCCCCACCGAGGCCACCATCGCCAACGTGATCCACCCGATCACGGACACCCACGACGGCACGGTGCCCATCGGGCGACCGATCCCGAACACCTCGGCGGTGGTCCTGGACGGCGCCGGTAACCTGGTTCCCGTTGGCGCGCTGGGTGAACTGCACATCGGCGGCGTCGGCGTGGCCTGGGGTTACCTCAACCAGCCCGCGCTCACGGCCGAGCGGTTCGTACCCGACCCGCACCGGCCAGGGGCACGGCGTTACCGCACCGGCGACCTGGCGTACCTGCACGAGGACGGCACGCTCGACTTCCTGGGACGGCTGGACTCGCAGGTCAAGATCCGCGGTTATCGGGTCGAGCTCGGTGAGGTGCAGACCGCACTGGCCGCACTCACCAGGGAAGCCTTCGTACGAGCAGTCGACGGTGTGCTCGTCGCCTACGTGGTCACCGACGAACAAAAAGACCTGCGCGCCGAACTCGCCAAGTCGCTGCCGGACTACATGATCCCCGCCGCGATCGTGCCACTGACCGAACTACCGCTGACCCCCAACGGAAAGGTCGACCAACGCGCACTACCGGCACCCGACGTCCAGCTCAGCGGACAGGTCGCGCCGCGCAACCCGTTGGAACAGCGGATCGCCGCGATCTGGTGCGAGGTGCTCGGGCTGACCAGGGCCGGCGTGCACGACAGCTTCTTCGAACTGGGCGGGGACTCCATCCGCGCGGTCCGGCTGTCCGCGGCGCTGCGGGCGGCGGACCTCGACATCGGCATCCGCGAGCTGTACCGGCACCGCACCATCGCCGAACTGGCCGAGCACGCCGGTGGGCGACCGGCCGCGGAGTTCGTCCCGGTCGAGCCGTTCGCGTTGCTCGACCCGGAGGATCGGGCCGCGCTGCCCGCCGGTCTGACCGATGCCTACCCGCTGTCCCAGGTGCAGACCGGCATGGTGGTGGAAAGCCTGGCCGCGCCGGACCTGGCCAAGTACCACAACGTCGGCAGCTTCCGGATCCCGGACACGAAACCGTTCGACGTCACCGCGTTCCGCGCCGCGCTCGACCTGGTCACCGCCCGGCACGAGGTGCTGCGGACCTCGGTGCGCCTCACCGGGTTCCGCGGTCCGGTGCAGTTGGTGCACGACGGCGTCAGCGTGCCGCTGACCGTGCACGACCTGCGCGGCCTCAACGCCGAAGAACAGCATGAGGCGGCCAAGGAGTTCCTGCGAGCGGAGAACCAGGCCGTGTTCGACCTGGAACGTCCGCCGCTGGTCCGGCTGGCCGTACACCTGGAACCCGATGCCTGGCGGCTCACCTTCACCCATCACCACGCCGTCACTGACGGCTGGACCGTGACCACGCTGCTCATGGAGCTGCTGTCGGCCTACCGTGGCGCTGAACCGTTGCCGACGCCGGGCGTGCGGTACGCGGACTTCATCGCCGCCGAACTGTCCTCACTGGACAGTGCAGAGGACCGCGGGCACTGGCAGCGGGTGGTCGACGAGCACGTGCCGTTCACGCTGCCCGAGGCCTGGGCCGGAACCGGCGACGAGCCGTACTCGGTGCGGGTGACGTTCGGCGATCTGGCCGACGGCCTGCGTGATCTGGCCCGGACCGCCCGGACCTCGCTGAAGTCGGTGCTGCTGGCGGCACACCTGCACGTGCTCAGCACGATCACACCGGAACCCGGGTTCCACAGTGGACTCGTGCTGCACGGCCGGCTCGAAGCCGAAGGCGGTGAACGGGTGCTGGGCATGCACCTCAACACCCTGCCGCTGCCCCACGACCGCTCCGCGCGCAGCTGGCTCGACCTGGTGCGGCAGGCGTTCGAGGGCGAGGCGGAGATCTGGGCGCACCGCCGGTTCCCGATGCCGGAGATCCAGCGGTCGGCCGAGGCCGAGCGGCTGATCACCGTGCTGTTCGACTACCTGGACTTCCACCAGGTCGACGAGCAGAGCGTGGACACCGCCGCCGGACTCGGCTCCGGCGTGAACGACTTCGCGCTGAACGTACTGGCCAGCGGGGAGGACCTGGTGCTCGGCACGTCCACCGCCGCGCTCAGCCGCGAGGGCGCCGACCGGCTCGCCGAGCTGTACCGGCAGGTGCTGACGGCCATGGTCGCCGATCCGCACGGCGCGGTCCGCACGGTCCTGCACACCGAACCCCTGCTCGCACAAGGCACCGGACCGGCGGTAGACCGTCCACAACAGACTGTCGTCGACCTGATCGCCGAGCAGGCCAAGGCCACCCCGGACGCGGTGGCGGTCACCAGCGGCACGGACCAGCTCACCTACCGCGAGTTGCTGACCAGGGCCAACCGGATCGCGCACCGGCTCCAGCAGCTCGGCGCGGGACCGGAGTCGCTGGTCGGCGTGCTGCTGCGGCGCGGCTCGGACCTGCTGCCGGCCCTGCTCGGCGTCTGGCAGGCCGGCGCGGCTTACCTGCCGCTGGACGAGGCCATGCCGGCCGAGCGGATCGCGGTGCTGCTGGGCGACACCGAAACCGGTGTGCTGCTCACCGAATCCGCGCTGCACGACCGGATTCCGGCCGGGTACCAGGGTATGAGGATCGCTCTGGACACCGAGCCGCTGACCGCGCTGCCGGACACCGCACCCGCACGGCGGATCGACGGCGACCAGCTCGCCTACGTCATCCACACCTCCGGCTCCACCGGCCGTCCCAAGGGCGTGATGGCCACCCACGGCAGCCTTCTGAACTACCTGCTGTGGACCACCGAGTCGTACGCGGCACGGGGCACGGGCGGGTCGGCGGTGTTCTCGCCGATCTCCTTCGACCTGGGCATCCCGAACCTGTTCGCGCCGCTGCTCACCGGCCAGACCACGCACCTGCTGCCGGCCGGCCTGGACACCGCCGAACTCGGCAGCGCGCTGGCCGCACGGGGGCCGTACAGCTTCGTCAAGCTGACCCCGGCGCACCTGGAACTGCTCACCCACCAGCTCACCCCGCAGCAGGCTCACGACCTGGCCGGACTGGTGATCGCCGCCGGCGACGCCTTCCCGCTCAGCCTCGTGCGGCGCTGGCGCGAGCTGGCCGGCACCGGCACCCCGCTGGCCACCGAGTACGGCCCGACCGAGATCACCATCGGCAACTCCGGCCAGCCGGTGGACGCGTTGACCAGCGAACTGCTACCGCTGGGCGAATCCATCCCGAACACCGCCATGCACGTGCTGGACGCGCACGGCGACCTGGTCCCGATCGGGGTGCCCGGCGAGGTCTACATCTCCGGCGCCGGACTGGCTCGCGGTTACCTCGACCAGCCCGCACTCACCGCCGAGAAGTTCCTGCCGAACCCTTACGGCGAACCGGGATCGCGGATCTACCGCTCCGGCGACCTCGGCCGGTGGTTGCCCGACGGGAGCCTGGACACGTTGGGCCGCAAGGACGACCAGGTCAAGATCCGCGGCTACCGGGTGGAGCTGGGCGAGATCCAGGCACGGCTGCTGGAATACCCGGAGGTCCGCGAGGCCGTGGTGCTGGCCAGGGCCAACACGCTGGTGGCCTACCTCGTCACGACGTCCGGTGCCGCACCGGACGCGGTCAAGGTGCGCGAGCACCTGGCCGGCGGGCTGCCCGAGTACATGGTGCCCTCGGCGATCCTGACGGTGGACCGGATCCCGTTGACCGCCAACGGCAAACTCGACCACCGCGCGCTGCCCTCACCGGACCGCGCCGCGTTCGCCGACGTCGCGCCGGAACCGCCGCGCACCCCGGCCGAGCAGCGAGTGGCCGAGCTGTGGCGGGAAGTGCTGGGAGTCGAGCAGATCGGCGTGCAGGACAACTTCTTCGCCCTGGGCGGGGATTCCCTGCGCGCGGCCCGGTTGCTCGCCCTGGCGCAGCAGCGCGGACTGCCGTTGTCGATGTGGATGGTCTACCAGTCCAGCACGTTGGCCGAGCTGGCATCACTGGCCGAACCGCAGCTGCCGCAGGACTCGGCCGTCGACCTCCTCGAGGTGCCACTGCCCGCGCCGGTGGATCCCGGCCTGTTCGATCAGGCCGTGCAGGCGGTGATCGCCCACCACGACGCCCTGCGGCTGCCGGCCGACGGTCCCGTCCTGGAGGCGGACCTCGGCAACGTGGTGCGGGTCCGCCGGTTCGCCGTGGACCGCGCGTCCTGGCCGGTGCTGCGGGCCGACCTGGCCACCGCCTACCAGCAGTTGTCCGATGGCGAACCCGTTCAGCTACCTCCGGCGGGTTCGGTGCACGCGATCCTGCGGCGACAGGCGGAACGGGCGGCCCAGCCCGAACTGCTGGACGAGGCACACCACTGGCTCGGCCGGGTCGACGGCCCGCCGTTGCCGATCACCGCCGGACCGGCGGAAACCCACGTCACCACGCCGGACGTGCCGTTCGCCGGTCAGCAGGACCTGTTGCTGGCCGCCCTGGCGGGCCCGATCACCGCCTGGACCGGCGGCGACCGGCTCACCGTCGACGTCACGCACGACCCGCGCGACGGACAACGGCTGGTGGGCCCGCTGCTGACCAGCCGCCCGGTTTCCCTGTGGCTGCCCCGCCGCCGGGACCCGGCCGCGATGCTGCGCGCGGTGCGCCGCCAGCTCGCCGCGGAACCGAGCCCCGGCGACTACGGCCTGCTTCGAGACCAGCTCCCGGAACTCGCTGACCAGCCAGCACCGCAGGTCGCGCTCGGCCACGACGAGGCACCGCTGTCACTCGAAGTCCACAGTGGACAGCTGTACTGGACGTTCCGGGCGCAGGAGGTCGAACGGCTGCGGGAGCTGGCCGACGAATGCACCGAACTGCTCGCGACCTTGCTGCGCGAAACCACCACCGGAGAAGAGGGATCCCGTTGACGCTCGTTCCTGAGCTGATAGCGAGCCAGGCCGCCGCGCGACCGGACGAGATCGCGGTGCGCACCGGCGACGTGCGCCTGCGCTACCGCGAGCTGACCGAACGGGCGCAGCAGATCGCCCGCCACCTGCGCCACCTCGGCGCGGAGGCGGACGTCCCGGTCGCGGTCTGCCTGCGCCGAGGACCGGACCTGCTGCCCGCTTTGCTCGGCGTGTGGCTGGCCGGCACCGCCTACCTGCCGCTGGACGCGAACCTGCCGCCGGCGCGGCTGGCGCACATGCTCAGCGACAGCGGCGCGCGGATCCTGCTCACCCACGGCGAACTGGCCCCGCGGATCCCGGATTCCTTCACCGGGCACGTGGTGCGCATGGACGCCGTCGAGCACTCGGACGAACCGCTGCCCGAACTGAGCCCCGACCAGCTGGCCTACGTCATCTACACCTCGGGTTCCACCGGGAAACCCAAGGGAGTGATGATCAGCCACGGCGCGCTGGCCAACCTGATCGGCTCGATGGGGGCCGACGTCGGCGTGGGCGGCGGTCGGTGGCTGGCCTCGACCTCGGTGTCCTTCGACATCTCCGCGGTCGAGCTGTACCTGCCGCTGACCAGCGGCGGCGAGCTGGCCCTGGCCACCGACGCCGAGGCCAAGGACCCGGTGGCGCTGCTCGAACTGATCCGGACGCACGGGCTGACCCACGTGCAGGCCACCCCCTCCGGCTGGCGGCTGCTGCTGACCGCCGGGTTCGACGAGCCGGGCGCCATCGGACTGGTCGGCGGTGAGGCACTGCCGGTCGCGCTGGCAACCCAGCTGCGCGCACGACTCAAGCTGCTGTCCAATGTGTACGGTCCGACCGAGACCACGGTCTGGTCCGCACACTGGCCGGTGCCGTCGCGGACCGAGCAGGTCTCGCTGGGCGGCCCGCTGGCCAACACCAGCCTGTACGTGGTCGACGGTGAGCTTTACATCGGCGGCCACGGCCTGGCCCGCGGCTACCTCGGCCGTCCGGCGCTGACCGCCGAACGGTTCGTGCCCGATCCGGACGGCGAGCCCGGCGCCCGGCGGTACCGCACCGGCGACCTGGTCCGGCACACCGCGCACGGCCTGGAGTTCCTGGGCCGCGCGGACACCCAGGTCAAGATCCGCGGCCACCGCATCGAACTCGGTGAGATCGAGGCCCGGCTGCGCGAGCACCCCGACCTGGCCGACGCGGTGGCCGCGGTTCGCGAACCCGAACCCGGCGACCAGCGCCTGATCGGCTACCTGGTACCCGCGCCCGGCCGCCGCCCCGACGTGGCCGGTATTCGCGCGCACCTGGCTGCCGCGCTGCCGGACTACATGGTGCCAGGCACGTTCCTGGCCATCGCCCGAATTCCCTTGAACACCAGCGGGAAACTCGACCGCTCCGCCCTGCCCGATCCGCGCACCGCCCGCCGAGGAGCTGCTCGATGAGCACCCCGACCGACTCCGAGACCACCACCGAACCGGTGCCACTGCGCAAGAACCGGGACTTCGTCCGGCTCTGGCTCGGCGCCGGCATGTCCCACTTCGCCGCCACCGTCGGCATGGTGGCGTTCCCGCTGCTCGCGCTGTGGGAGACCGGCTCGGCGGTGCTGACCGGCTGGGTGGCCTTCGCCTCCCAGCTGGCCACCCTGCTCATCCAACTGCCCGCCGGCGCGCTGGTGGACCGGTGGGACCGCCGCAAGCTGATGCTGACCTGCGACATCATCGGCGCGTTCGCCATCGCCAGCGTCGCGGTGGCGGTGTACTTCGACGCGGTGTGGATCCCGCACCTGATGGTGGCCGCCTTCCTGGAGTCCACCCGCGGCATCTTCTACGACCTGGCCGAACGCGCAGCCGTGCGCAACGTGGTCAGCCGCGAGCAGTTGCCGACCGCGCTGTCCCAGAACGAGGCCCGCGGTTCGGCCATCGGCCTGATCGGCCAGCCCATCGGCAGCGCGCTGTTCACCCTGACCCGCTGGCTGCCGTTCGCCTTCTCCGCCATCGCGGACCTGGTCGCGGTGGTGCTGGTGCTGTTCATCCGCCGTGGGTTCCGCACCGAGCAGACCCAGCCCAGGCGCAGGCTGCACGTCGAGATCGGCGAAGGCATCCGCTGGGCCTGGCAGGAGAAGTTCGCCCGGGTCCTCATCGGACTGTTCGCCGGCAGCAACTTCATCTTCCAGGTCGTGTTCCTGACCGTACTGCTGATCATCCACAGCAACAACAACTCCCCCGCGCTGGTCGGTGTGATCACCGCGGTCGGCGGTGTCGGCGGCTTCGCCGGTGCCCTGCTCGCGCCGTGGTGGATCCGCCGGGTGAACATGCGCACCACCTGGATCCTCGGCTACGGCACCTGGACGTTGCTGATCCCCGCGATCGCCTTCGTCCGCGACCCCGTGCTGCTGGCCGCGATCTTCGCCGGCAACTCGCTGGTGGGTGGCGTGCTCAACGTGGCGGGCTGGACGTTCCAGGTGCAGAACACCCCGGAACACCTGCAGGGCCGGGTGAACGGGGCCGCGCGGTTCCTCTGCTCCGGCGCGAACGCCGCGGCGGGCCCGATCGGCGGCTACCTGCTCGACCACGCCGGGATCGGCTGGACCGGCTCACTGCTCGGCGGCGCGGTGCTGCTGCTGACGATCGCGGCGGCGAGCAACCGGGCGATGCGCGGTGCCCCGCCGAAGGTGGACATCGGGTCATGACCGCACCAGTTCTCGTCAGAACACCACTCGCTCGCCGTCCGCTCGCCGTCCTGGGCGGCGCGGTCTTCCTGCTGTTCCTCGTCACCAGCGCGGGTTTCGGCTACACCGACGACGAGCTGTACTTCCTCAGCGCGGGCCGGCACCTGGACTGGGGCTATGCCGACCAACCACCGCTCGTCCCGCTGCTGGCGCACCTCGCCGACAGCATCGCCCCGCACTCGCTGATCGTGCTGCGCCTGCCGTCCACCATCGCGGTCACCGCGGGAGTGCTGGTCACCGCGCTGATCGCCCGTGAGCTCGGCGGCGGCACGAGGGCACAGCTGGTCGCCGCTGCCTGCTACGCGATCTCTCCGCTGATCGTCGCCGACGGCCACCACCTCGACACGACGTCGCTCGACTGGGCACTGTGGACGGTCGCGCTCTGGTTGCTGGTGCGCTGGAACCGCACTCGCGACGACCGTCTGTTGCTGGCCATCGGTGTCGTCACGGCGGTGGCGCTGCAAGCCAAGTTCCTGATCGTGTTCCTGTGGCTGGCGGTGTTGATCGGCGTGCTGATCTCCGGGCCACGGGAGTTGGTGCGCCGCCCGATGTTGTGGGCGGGCGCGGGGATCGCGCTGCTGTCCGTGCTGCCCGGACTGTGGTGGCAAGCCCACCACGGCTGGCCACAGCTGGAGATGGGCGCTGTGCTGGCCGAGGAGGCCGGTGGTCGTGGCGGCAGGGTCGGGTTCCTGGCGTTCGTGGTCGTCTACGCGGGACTGGTCGGCGGAATCCTGTTCGTGCTCGGCGTGATCCGGCTGTTCCAGGGGCCGCACCGCTATCTCGGCTGGACCGCCGTGGTGCTGATCACCGGACTGCTCGCGCTCGGCCAGCAGCCCTACTACGTGGCCGGGATCTTCCCGGTCTGCTGGGCGGCCGCCGCCGTCAGCCCGCGATGGCGCTGGACCACCACGGCACCGGCGTTCGCGGTGTCCGCACTGCTGATCATCCGCGGTCTGCTTCCGTTCCCGCCGACCGGACCGGCACCCGACACCTACGTGATGAACAACGTCAGCGACGACTTCCCGGCGGTCGTACCCGCCGTCACCGACGCGTACGCGCGGCTCTCACCGTCCGAAAAGGATGATCTGGTGCTGATGGCCGGGTCGTCCGGGTACGCCGGGGCGCTGGAGCAGTTCGGCCAGAACCTCCCGCCGGTGTACTGCTACTTCCGCGGTTCCTGGTACTTCGGCGCGCCACCGGAAGGCACTCGGCGGGTGCTGTACGTGGGCGAGGTGCCCGATTTCCTCAGCGCGGAGTTCCGGCAGGTGCGCCAGGTCGGCGTCTACACCGACCCGCTCGGGCTGATCAAACACCCCAAGCACGCCACCCAGCCGTTGTCGCTGCTCAGCGACCCGGTCCGGCCCTGGTCGCAGCTGTGGCCACGGCTGCGGCACCTGGAGCAGATCGGGTTCTGACCGGCCCCATATGGCCGGAATATAGATCGCTTCGTGAGCATGCTCGCGGAGTCAGGAGGAGCGAAGGATGACGTGGTACCAACGGCACGGCCGCGGTGAGGGCACCGAACTGCGCCTGGTGTGCTTCCCGCACGCGGGCGGCACCCCGGCGCTGTTCCGCGGCTGGCCCGGCCACCTGCCCGCCGGCTTCGAGCTGCTCACCGCCTGCTATCCGGGGCGGCACAGCCGTTTCGGTGAACCCTTTGCCGAGACCATGACCGAACTGGCGGACGCGGCCGCCGACGCGCTGACGCCGTTCCTGGACCTGCCGCTGGCCTTCTTCGGCCACAGCATGGGTTCCGCGGTGGCCTACGAGGTCGCGCTGCGCCTGGCCGAACGGCACGGGATCGCCCCGCTGCGCCTGTTCGTCTCCGGCCGGTCGGCTCCGCACCGGACCCGCCGCACCTCCACCTACCTGGCCGACGACGCCACGCTGCTGGCCGAGACCACCGCACTGGGCTCGTCGGCCAACGCCGCCCTGGCCAACCCCGACCTGCGCGAGCTGGTGCTTCCCGTGCTGCGCGCGGACTTCCGGTTGATCGAGACCTATCACCCGGAGAACCCCGCCAAGGTGCGCAGCCCGATCGTGGCCTGCGTGGGCGACGAGGACGCCGACTGCGCTCCGGAGTCCGTGCGGGCCTGGGCCGAGCTGACCACCAGCCGGTTCGAGCTGCGCAACTTCCCCGGTGACCACTTCTACCTGGAGGACCACGAGGCCGAGCTGGTCCGCTACCTGACCGGTCACCTCCGCGAGGACGTGCGGCTGCACCAGATCACCCGCCGCGCGGCGGTGGGCCGTGCGTGAGCTGCCCCTGGCGCACGCCCAGGAGGCGCTGTGGTTCCTGCACCGCCTGGCCCCGGACAGCGCCGCGCACAACACCGGCGTCGCCGTCCGCGTTCTCTCCACAGTGGACGAACAGACGCTGGCTGACGCCGTGATCGGGCTGGCCGCGCGGCACGAACTGCTGCGTTCCACGTTCCGTGACGGAATCCGCGTGCTGGGCGAGGAATCCCGGGTCGCACTGGTGATCCGGGACCTGCCCGGTGCGGACGAGGACAAGCTCGCCACCGAGGTCCGCAACGCGCTCACCGAACCGCTGCGGCTGGACCAGGGCGCGTTCCGGGTCGTCCTGCTCCGCCGCTCGCCCGGCGACGCGGTGCTGTTGATCGTGGCCCACCACATCGTCACCGACGCCACCTCGGCCTACCTGCTGCTGCGCGATCTGCTGCACCTGCTCACCGGCACGCCGCTGCCTGCCCCGCGCGGCGACTACGCCGGGCACGTCCAGCGGGAACGCGACCTGATCGACGGACCGCGCGGCGCCGAGCTCGCCGCGCACTGGCAGGACGTCTGCCGCGGTTCCGCCGCCGCCGAACTGCTCACCGATCGGCCTCGCGCCGAGCGCCCCGCCTTCACCGGCAGCACCTGCCGGGTCGTGGTGCCGCCCGAGGTCACCACCAGAATCCGGGAACTGGCCAGGGAATCAGGCGTCACGCCGTTCGCGGTCCTGCTCGGTTCCTTCCAGGGCCTGCTCTTCCGGACCACCCGCCGGCGCGACTTCCTGCTCGGCTGCCCGACCACCACCCGCTCCGGCAACCGGGACCGGGACGTGGTCGGCAACTTCGTCAACACCCTGCTCTTCCGCGCCCGCTTCACCGCCGAGACCACCTTCCGCGAGGCCGCGCTGGCCGTGGCCGGGCAGGTGCGGGCAGGGGTGGGTGCGGCCGGCTACCCGTTCTCGCTGCTGGCCGCACGGGTCGGTGCCGGTGGCGCGTTGTGCCGGATCACCTTCAACCTGCTGGCCACCGCCCATCTGGACCCGGCTCTGCGACCGTTGCTCGACAGCACCCGCGCCGAGGACAGCACCGAGTTCGGCGGCCTGGAACTGCGGCCGTATCCCCTGCCGCAGCAGGAAGGTCAGCTGGACCTGACCGTGGACGTGATGCAGCACCGCGACAGCTTCGTGGCCGATTTCCGTTACGACGCCGAGCTCTTCGACCACGAGACCATCAACCGGTTGGCCGGGCACTACCTGTCCGCGCTCACCGCCGCGGTCGCCGCCCCGGACGGCCCGGTCGCCAAGGCCCGGCTGTGGTGAAGCCGGTGGGGAGGAACCAGATGTTCACCGACATCGTCAGCCGGCTGTGGCGCAACGCCCAGGACCTGCCGGACAAGGAGGCGCTGGTCTTCGTCCGGGACCAGGGCCGCGAACAGGTCGCGACCACGCTCACCTACGCCGAACTGGACCGCGACGTGCGTGCGCTCGCGGTGTGGCTGCTGGAACGCTGTGGTCCCGGCGACCGGGTGCTGCTGCGCTATCCGTCCGGTTTGGACTTCGCGGTCGCCGTCCTGGCCTGTTTCCACGCCGGAGTCACCGCCGTACCCGCGCCCGCGCCGACCAACCAGCGGCAGGACGGCCGTTCGCTCGGCATCGCGCACGACGCCGGGGTGGTGCTCGCCCTCACCGACGCCCGCCACCTGGACGCGGTGCGCGCCGAACTGGCCGAGTCCGGTCTGGCCGAGCTGCCCGCGACCGCCACCGACGAGCTGGAACTCGGGGACGTCGACTGGACCCCGGCACGGCCGAGCGACGACGCGGTGGCCTTCCTGCAGTACACCTCGGGTTCCACCAGCGAACCCAAGGGCGTGATCGTCACGCACGGCGCACTCGCGCACAACCTGCACCTGATCCAGCGCTCGTTCGGTCTGGTGATCTCCGACCGGATGTGCAGCTGGCTGCCGATGCACCACGACATGGGCCTGATCGGCGTGTTGTTGTTGCCGCTGCACCTGGGCTGCACGACGGTGTTGTTGTCCCCCACAGACTTCCTGCGGCGCCCGCACCGCTGGCTGGAGCTGATGACCGAGTACCAGGTCACCGGCACCTCCGCGCCGAACTTCGCCTACGACCTGTGCACCCGCAACGTCACCGAGGAGCAGCTCGCCCGGCTCGACCTGTCCCGCTGGCGGCACGCGCTCAACGGTTCGGAACCGGTGAACGCGGCCACGCTGAGCCGCTTCGCCGAACGCTTCGCTCCCGCCGGGTTCCGCGCCGAGGCGTTCAAACCCTGTTACGGCATGGCCGAGGCCACCCTGCTGGTCACCGCCACCCTCGCCCAGTCCTATGTGGAGCATCACGTCGACGCGGCGGCGTTGGAGCAGAAGATCTTCACCCCCGCGGCGGAGGGACCGGTGCTGGTGAGCAGCGGCCGGCCGCTGGAGCTGGACGTACTGGTGGTCGACCCGGACACCCGGGAAGTGTTGCCAGACGGCCGGATCGGCGAGATCTGGGTGCGCGGGGCCAGTGTGGCCGCCGGGTACTGGGGCAACGACGAGGCCACCGAACACGCGTTCCGCGGCACCACCACCGACGGCCGGGACGGGTTCCTGCGCACCGGCGACCTGGGTGTGCTGCACGAGGGCGAGCTGTTCGTGACCGGCCGGATCAAGGACGTGCTGATCATCCGCGGCCGCAACCTGTACCCGCACGACATCGAACGTTCCGTGGCCAGGCTGCACGAGGGCTTCCGCGGCCTGCAGGGCAGCGTCTGCTCCGTGCCCGCGCCGCAGGAGACCATCGTGGTGATGCACGAACTGCGCGGCCGCGACCTGGACCTGCCGGAACTGGCCGGGCGGATCCGCGGCGAGCTGTCCACCGACCTCGGTCTGCGGGTGGCCAACATCGTGTTCCTGCGCCCCGGCCAGGTCCGCCGGACCACCAGCGGGAAGGTGCGTCGCGGGTTGATGCGCGAGCTGTTCGTCAAGGACGAGCTGACCCCGTTGTACGAGGAGCTCGACCCCGAACTGGTCCGCCGTTACCGCACCGGAGCCACGGTATGAAGGCGGCAGAGCTGGACCGGGCGCTCGGCGATCCGGACGATCCCGGCCGGCTGTTCTCCCACCAGCGGATCGCCGCCCTGGACGAACGCGAGGAGTTCCCCGGCGAGATCTGCCGGGAGCTCGACGTCCTCGGCCTGCCCGCGCATTACGTGCCGGCGGAACACGGTGGTGCGCTGCGTGCGTACCCGGACTCGCTCGCCCTGATGCGGGTGGTGGCACGTCGTGATCTCACCACCGCCATCGCGCACGGCAAGACGTTCCTCGGAGCGGTGTCGGTGTGGGTGGCGGGCAGCCCGGCGCAGGCACAGGCGCTGGCCGCACGAATCCTGGACGGCGGAGTGGTGTCCTGGGGCCTCACCGAACGCGACCACGGCAGCGACCTGCTGGCCGGCGAGGTCCAGGCCGAGCCCACCGCGACCGGCTACCGGATCACCGGGGAGAAGTGGCTGATCAACAACGCCACCCGCGGCCAGTTGCTCTGCCTGCTGGTCCGCACCGACCCCGCCGACGGCCCGCGCAGCCACAGCGTTCTGCTGGTGGACAAACGAACGCTGGCGCCCGGCACGTTCCGCACCCTGCCCGCGCCCAAGCTGCACGGCATCCGCGGCGCGGACATCAGCGGCATCGACTTCACCGGGGCAGACGTGCCCGCCGACGCCCTGGTCGGCCAGGCCGGGCACGGGGTGGAGACCGTCGTGCGCAGCCTCCAGCTCACCCGCACGATGTGCGCCTCGCTCTCCCTGGGCGCGGCCGACGCGGGCCTGCGCCTCGCGGTCTCATACGCCACCACCCGTCGCAACTACGACCGACTGGTCGCCGATCTCCCGCAGTCCCGCCGGCTGCTGGCCACCAGCTACGCCGACCTGCTGCTCACCGAGGCGCTGACCCTGGTCGCCGCACGCGGCGTGCACAGCCTCACCGCCGAGCTGTCGGTGTCCTCCGCCGTGGTCAAGTATCTCGCACCGACCACAGTGGACGGTCTGCTCACCAAGCTGGCCAAGGTGCTCGGCTCCCGCGCACTGCTCACCGGGCACGTCTTCGGCGAGGGCCGGTTCCAGAAGATCCAGCGCGACCACCGGATCGTCGGCATCTTCGACGGCAACACCGTGGTCAACCTGCACTCGCTGATCAACCAGTTCCCGAACCTGGTCCGCGGTCACCGCACCGGCAGGGTGAACACCGAGGGTCTCGCCACCGCCGCGGACCTCTCCGCCGAGCTGCCGACCTTCGACCGCGACCGGCTGACCCTGTTGTCCCGCACCGGCGCCAGTCCGGTGCAGGCGTTGCCCGCCGCGGTCGAGCGACTGACCGGCCGGGCCGCTGAGCTGGCCCGCGAACTGCTCACCGAGTTGGAACGGGTGGTGGCCGGCATGGCCGCGCACCGGCCCACCGCGGTGGAGGTGCCCGCCGCCGCGTTCACCCTGGCCGAGCACTACGCCGCTTGTTACGCCGGGGCCGCTGCTGTGCAGCTGTTCCTGGCGAACAGTTCACTGTGGACGGATGCGCTGTGGCTGGAGGCCGTGTTGCTGCGGGTGCTGCACCGGTTGCGTCCCGGACGGCCGGAGGTCGCCGGGGCCGACGAGGTGTACGAGCGGCTGGCCCGACTGGTGTTCGAGCAGCACGCCGCCGGAACGCCGTTCTCCCTGCTGCCCGAGGAGTCCGCGTGAGCGACCTGGAACACCTCCTCGGCAACCCTGACGACCCGGACAACCCGCTGGGCTACGCGGCCTTCCTCGACGCCGACGAACGCGGCGAGCTGCTGCCCGCCGGCATCGCCCTGCTGGAGGCCAACGGCTTCGGCGCGGAGTTCGTGCCGCAGTCCCTCGGCGGCAGGCTGACCCAGGCCGACGAGCTCGCGCTGGCGTTGCGGCCGCTGTTCCGCCGGGACGCCGCGCTGGGCCTGGGCCACGGCGCGATCAACCTGATCGCCTCGGTGCCGGTGTGGACCTCCGGTTCGGCGGAACAGCAGAAGTGGCTGGCCGAGGTCCTGCTGCGCGGCGGACAGAGCGCGGGCGCCTACACCGAACTCGCCACCGGGCACGACCTGGTGCGCTCGGCCCTGCGCGCCGAAAGCACCGGCCGCGGGCTGGTGCTCAACGGGCGCAAGGAGGTCATCAACAACATCTCCGCCGCGCACGCCGCCACCGTGCTCGCCCGCACCAGCGCGGAACCCGGCAGCCGCAGCCATTCCCTGCTGCTGGTGGACATGGCCGCGCTGCCCCGAGAGCACGTGCGCTTCCTGCCGCGTTTCCGCACCAGCGGGATGCGCGCGATCCGGCTCGGCGGGGTGGAGTTCCACGACTGCCCGCTGCCCGAGTCCACCGTGCTCGGCAACCCCGGCGGCGCGCTGGAAACCGTGCTGCGCGCCTTCCAGGTCACCAAGGCCACGCTCACCAACGCGGTCATCGGCGCCCTGGACACCCAGCTGCGCACCGTCACCCGGTTCGCCCTGGAGCGCAAGCTCTACGGCCGACGGGTCGCCGATCTTCCGCACGCCAAGGCAACCCTGGTCAACGCCTATGCCGACCTGCTCGTCGCGGACTGCCTGAGCACGGTGGCCTGCCGCGCGCTGCACCTGCTGCCCCGGCAGACCAGCGTGTACACCGCGGCGGCCAAGTTCCTGGTGCCCGAACTCACCCAGGACCTGCTGGACGGGCTGTCCGTGGTGCTGGGCGCGCGGTCGTTCCTGCGCGAGGGCCCGTACGCGATCTTCCAGAAGCATCTGCGTGACCTGCCGCTGGCGTCGCTGGCGCACTCCGGTGCGACCGTCTGCCAGGCGACGATCATCCCGCAGCTGCCCCGGCTGGCCCGGCGCTGGCTGGACTCCGCACCCGCGCCGGACGCGCTGTTCCAGTTGGGCGGAGCGTTGCCGGAGCTGGACTTCACCGGCCTGGAGATCCTGGCCGGGCCCGAGGACCCGTTGCTGGCCACCCTGCCCGCACTTCTGTCCGATGTGGACAAGGACCTGGCCGATTTCCTGCTGGGACAGCTGCACGAGCTGCGCGCGGACTGCCTGGCGCTGTCCCCGCTCAACCGGACCCCGCTGGCCGAACCGGTCGCGTTCGACGTGGCCCGCCGCTACGCCCTGCTGCTGGCCGCGGCGGCCTGTCTGGGCGTGCACCGGCACCAGTCCGGCGACGTGGACTGGCTACCCGCCGTCCTCGGCCGCATCGCCACCCGCCTCGGCCACGAAACCGAAGGCGGGGACGGCCTGTTCGCCGAACTGCTGGCGCGCCAGCACTCCGGCCGGGCCTTCGACCTCACCGGCCGTCACCTCAGCTGAAAGGACCTGCCATGAGCACCCAGAACCCGGACGAGGCCGCACTGCGCGGCTGGCTGCTGGACAAGGTCGCCTTCTACCTGGAACGCCCGGCGGAGGAGATCAAGCCGGACGTGAAGCTGGTCGAGTACGGCCTCGACTCGATGTACGCGCTGACGTTGTGCGGCGCGATCGAGGACGAGTACGGCCTGGAGCTGGAGCCCACCCTGGCGTGGGACTACCCCACCGTCGACGCGCTCACCGCACTGCTGCAGGAACGGCTGACCGAGCGCGCAACCGTATAGAAGCCCTATAGAAAACCGCGGGAAAGTAACAACACCGTCCACTGTGGAGGTAAGAAGATGACCACCGAGAACGACCCCTTCACCTACCTGGTCGTGCTCAACGACGAGGAGCAGTACTCGATCTGGCTGGAGCACCGCGAGCTGCCCGCCGGCTGGCGCGCCGAGGGCAAGCGCGGCACCAAGCAGGAGTGCCTGGACCACATCGGCGAGGTGTGGACCGACATGCGCCCGCTGAGCCTGCGCAAGCGGATGGAGCAGCAGGCCGCCTCCTGACGGCAACCGCTCCACCGAGCTGATCATGTACGGCGCCTACCGAGGGAACGAGTGATGGCGCAAGAGAGCACCACGGCCAAACGCCCGGATCGGATGGAGGCGATCGGCAGCTGGATCCTGCTGGTCGCGATCCTCTGCGAGAACCTGGGGGTGGTGTGGGACGTGCAGTGGCACGACGACGTCGGCCCTGACACCTTCTTCACAGCCTCCCACCTGCTGATCTATTTAGCCCCGGTGATCGCCGGGCTGACCAGCCTCTACATCGTGCTGCGGCGCACAGCGGACAGACGCCGCGGCACCGAGGACTCCGAAAGCGCCGCGGCCGCGGTGACCGTGCTCGGCACCTTCCGGGCTCCCGTCGGCTTCCTGGTGGCCGGGATCGGCTCGGCCATCGAACTGCTATACGGGCTGGGCGACCTGTGGTGGCACTCCATCTACGGCTTCGACGTGACGCTGAACTCGCCCCCGCACGTCGGCCTGGCCCTCGGCGGCGTCGGCATCTGCGTGGGCACGATCCTGGCCTTCGCCGGGCTGCGGGAACACCGGTGGGGCCGCTGGGGCCTGGTGGTCAGTGTGGCCACCAGCATGGCCACCGTGATCTTCGCGCTGTTCTGGGCCCAGCCCAGGTCGGTGACGATCACCGTGGTCGACGTGCTGGCACTGGTGCTGGTGGCCGGGGTGGTGCGCCGTCCCGGCTGGGTCACCCTGACCGGCCTGTGCTTCGGCGTGCTGCACGTCGTGGACTGGTACTTCGGGCCGTGGGCCGCGGAGGTCTACGCGGGCAGCGTCGGCCTGCCGTTGCGCGACGGCGTGTCCGGCCTGCCCAGGATGGCGATCATGTACCCGATGCTGCTGCCGGTGGCCGCGGTACTCCTCGACGTGGCGCTGACGATGGGCCGCAAGGGAAAGCTGTCCCCCAAGGTGGTCATGCCCGCCGCGGGCGCGGTGGCCGGCGTGGTGCTGCTGCTCAGCTACCTCATGCAGGACCACCTGTTCGACATGACCCGCAGACCAGGTCTGTTCGCCGGTGCGGTCGGCGTGCTGCTGGCGGCACTGGCCGCCTGGCTCGGCTGGTGGTTCGCACATCCGTTGCGCAACCTGGGTCCCCGCGCGGAGGTGAACTGACATGCGTCTCTCCCAACGCGTCGCCGCCCTGCTGGGCGCGGTGACCGCGGTCGTGCTGTCGGCCACCCCGGCCTTCGCGGTGGACCCGGTTCCGGCGGTGCACTCCGAAACCGCGGTCATCGGTCCGTACACGATGCAGGTCTCGTTCAGCGACTGGCCGTTGTCGGCGGGCAAGTCCCTGGACTTCACCTTCCTGCCGGCCGACGGCATCGCCGACCACAGCGGCAAGCTGCTCATGGTCAATCCCGCGGGCGAGGCCACCAACACCCCCGGCGACGACCTGGCCCGCTACCCGCGCCAGCGCGACCGCTGGGGCCTCGACACCTTCCTGCTGGAGGACGAGGGGACCTGGAAGTTCCAGTTCACAATGGACGGTCCGCAGGGGCACGGCAGCGGCGAGGTCTCGATCCCGGTCGGTCCACGCCCCGGACCGCCGATCGAGGTGGCCTGGGTGCTCGGGTTGCTGCCACTGATCCTGATGGTCCCGGTCAGCGTGCTGCTGCTGATCCGCGGCCACCGCAATCCCCGCCCAGGCCGCTGGTCCTGGCACTGAGGAACAAAGTGAAGGAAAGCTGGGGGAAATGAAGAAGAGCATGGTGTTGACCGGAGCGCTGGCCGCTCTCGCGCTCGGAGTGCTGGCACCGACGGCCGCGTCCGCCGCGCCGGTGTTGTTGGACGGCGGCTGGACGTTCAGCGGCGAGACCTACAACGACGACATCTGGGGCAGCGCGAAGTGCAACGCCCTGGCGGTCGCACGCGAGAAGATCTACTTCGGACGGGACTACGACTGCCACTGGGCCGTGCCGCTCAAGATCGGCGCCATCGGTCTTTGGTACAGGTAACACCGCGTTGACGAGAGGGTCTGTCCGTTGTGGATGGCCCCTCTCGGCGTTAATCGAGCGACAGCCCGCCGCCGAGCCCAATACGGTCGCCCACATGCAGGAACTCACGTGGCGTCCGCTCACCGCCGAGGACGCCCAGTCGTCGGCCGACCTCCTCAACGCGATCGAGACCGTGGACAAGATCGGCGAGAACTACACCGCCGAGGACACCCTCACGGAGATCGTCGACCCGTACGCGGACATGGAACGCGGCAGCCTCGCGGCATTCGACGGCGACGCGATGGTCGGCTACATGAAGGTCCAGTACAAGCCGTCCGCCGAGGAGGTCCACCGGGTCTTCCTGGACGGTGGCGTCCACCCCGCCTACCGCCGCCGAGGCATCGGCACGACGCTCGTGCGGGCCGGGATCGAGGCGGCGAAGGTGCTGCACGAACTGCACCACCCGACGCTGAAGCTCGCGATCGACGTCAACAAGGCCGAGCACATCGCCGGCGTGGCCGAACTCCTCGGCGCCCACGGCTTCGCGCCGGGTCGCTACTACCAGCGCATGGAGCACCCACTGCGCGAACTCCGACCGGTCGCGTTCCCCGCGGGTCTGCGGGTCGAGCCGTGGTCGGAGCAGAACGACGAGGACTTCCGCGCCACCCGGAACGCGTCGTTCGCGGGGGTAGCGGTGCCGATGCCCTCGGACCTCTGGCGGAACAAGATCACCAACCAGACGTTCCGGCCGGGCCTCAGCTTCCTGGTCCGGGACGGGGACAAGCCGGTGAGCCTGCTGGTCACCATGTCCTGGGACGCGGACACGGAGGCCACCGGCATCCGCGACGCGCACTTCATGGTCATCGGAACGGTCCCGGAGTACCGGGGGCGGGGCGCTTGCAGTGCGCTTCTGGCGCACGCGTTGCTGGCCGCGAAGGAGCAGGGATACGACCAGGCCAGCCTGCGCGTCGAGTCCGCGAGTGCGGTGGGGGCGCCCGAAGTCTTCGTGAGGACCGGGTTCGTGCCTGACATCAGGTACGTGCGCTGGGCGTTGGACGTCTGACAGAGCCGGGTCGCCGGGTCGGCGCTTTCATCGTCGCGAAAGTCCGGTGAAAGCGCCGTCGAGATTCTTGTTCATGTCACCGGCCGGGGAGCCGGAGGACGTCGAACGAATCAGAGGCGGTCCAATAATGATCAAGAAGGCAGCGCTCACACTCGGCGCGTCGCTCGCGCTCGCCGTCGGCGGCGCGATGCTGACCATGCCGGCGGCGCACGCGGACAGCAGCGCCAGCACCACCGGGGCCAGGGCGACCTTCCAATCGGACGGCGAGATCTTCCGCCTGTACGACACGGGCTGCGACGGCAACCCCGTCTACCTCGTGTACCGGATCAACAGGGGCTCCGAGAACCGACACGACATGGGCGGTGGGTGCAACTCGAGCGCCAAGTACGACAAGTCGTACAGCGAAGGGACCCGGATCGACTACAAGGCCTGCGTGAACATCCAGCCCGGGATCGACCGGTGCTCCGGTTGGTCGACCGACACGGCCTGACCTGCCGCGGATGTCCTGAACGCCCGAAAGCGCTCTCCTCGGATGCGAGACTCCGAGGAGAGCGTGACCGGATGGTGGGGGGGCGCATGGAGTTTCGCGTGATGGGACCGGTGGAGGTGCGGTGCGACGACCGGGTGGAGGTCTTGTCGGGCCGGCTGCAGCGGACCCTGCTCGGGGTGTTGCTGGCGCGGGCGAACCAGCCTGTGCCGGTGGACGTGCTGACCGACGCGTTGTGGGGTGATCGGCCGGACCCGCGGGCGGCGCAGAAGCTGCAGCTGCAGCTGCATCGGCTGCACGGTGCGCTGGACACCCCGGATCGGCTGTCGTTCAGCGAGACCGGCTACCGGCTGCGGCCGGGCAGGACGAGGTCGACGCCGCGCGGTTCGAGGCGCTGGTCAAGGCGGGGGTGGCGGCCTCGGAACGGGAGCCGCAGCGCGCGATCGAGTCGCTGCGTGCCGCGCTGACGTTGTGGCGGGGCGACCCGTTCGCGGACGTGGAGGTGCCGGTGCTCGCCGGCTGGGCACGCGGACTCGCCGTACAGCGCCTCGCCGCCGTCGAGGCGCTGTACGAGGCCGAGCTCGCCTGTGGTCTGCACGAGGCGGTGCTCGGTGAGCTGACCGATCTGGTGCGGGAGCATCCGTTGCGGGAGCGGTTGCACGGGCTGCTGATGACCGGGCTGTACCGGGCCGGACGCCGGTCCGAGGCCCTGGAGGCCTACCGCCGGGCGCGGCAGGCGCTGGTGTCCGAGCTCGGCCTGGAGCCGGGGCCGGAACTGCACGAACGCGCGCGAGCACACGAGGGCATCGGTGACGCCCACGCCGCCTTGAGCGAGCACGACCGAGCCGCTGAGCACTGGCAGCGCGCGCTGGTGCTCTACCGCCAGTTCGGCCTGCCCCAGGTCGACACGGTGACCGCCAAGCTGGCCGGCGGGTGATCAGGCCTTCGGTTGCGCGACGCGGACCAGAATGGCGCCGCACTCCTCGCAGCGCACGATCTCGTCCGCCGCCGCTTCCTGCAGCTTCGACACCGCACCGCGGTCGAGTTCGATCCGGCACGCTCCGCATCGGCGCGACTGGAACGGCGCCGCACCGATGCCGCGCTGCTCACGCTGGCGGTCGTAGATCTTCAGCAGGTCGTCCGGGAAGCCCTTGGCCATCACCGAGCGGTCCGCGGTGCGCCTGGTCTCGGTCGACTCCAGGTCGGCGAGAGCGGCGTCACGGCGGGCAGCGGCGTCCTCCAGGGTCGCGCGGGCCTTGTCGAGCTCCACGCGGGCGAACGACGCGTTGGCCTCCACGGCCTCGCGGCGTTCCATCAGCTCCAGCAGGTCGTCCTCGAGGACGCCCTGGCGGCGCTGGAGCGTGGCGAGCTCGTGCTCCAGGTCGGTGAGCTGCTTGGCGCCGACCGAGCCGGACTGCATCAGCTTGCGGTCGCGCTCCTCGCGGGCGCGGACCTGGTCGATCTCGGTTTCCTGGCGCTTCACGTCGCGGTCGAGGTCGCCGAGGGTCGTCTCGACGTCCACCAGCGCGTCCTGCTTCACGCGGACCTGCTGCTCGGCCTCGGCGATCTCCGCGATTTCGGGCAGCGTGCGGCGACGGTGGGTGACACGCGCCAGTTCGGCGTCGACCTCGGCAAGGTCGAGCAGCCTGCGCTGCACTGCGGGATCGGCTTTCACGCAAGTCCTCCTACTGCTTTGCTCGTCGCACCGACTGTCCACGGATCGGTCCGGCGGGTGGAGACGAGTACGTCGACCCTACCGCCGAAGGCCTGCCGCAGGATCTCCGCCGCCTGCTCGCACCACGGCCACTCGCTGGCCCAGTGCGCCACGTCCACCAACGCGGGCCCGCCGGACTCCAGGTGCTCGCTCGCCGGGTGGTGGCGCAGATCGGCCGTCACGTAGGCGTCGACGCCCGCGCGCCGCACCGTGCCGAGGAAGCTGTCGCCCGCTCCGCCGCACACCGCGACCCGTTTGATCAGGCGTTCCGGATCGCCGGCTGCCCGGACGCCCTGCACCGTGCCGGGCAACGCGTCGGCCACGCGCTGGGCGAAGACCCGCAGCGGTTCGGCCTCCGGCAGCTCGCCGATGCGACCCAGGCCGACGTCGTCGTCCGACATCTCCAACGGTCCGGTGACGATGAGCCCGATGGCGTCCGCGAGCGCGTCCGACACTCCCGGCGACGCGCTGTCGGCGTTGGTGTGCGCGCAATACAAGGCGGCGCGGTTCCGAATCAGCTTGTGCACCAACGCACCCTTGGGGTCGTCGGCCGGAACCCCGTTGACCCCTCTCAGGAGCAACGGGTGGTGCGCGAGCAGCAGCTGTGCCCCGGACTCGACCGCTTCGTCCACAGTGGACCAGGTCGGGTCCACGCAGACCAGGACCCTGGTGACCTCCTCGTCCGGGTCACCGCAGACCAGGCCGACCGCGTCCCACTTCTCGGCGGTCTTCGGCGGATACGCGGACTCCAGCACCGCGATCACGTCGGCGAGCTTCAAGCCAGTTCCTCCATCACTACCCGCAGCGCGTCCACGAACACCGCGAACTCCCGCGGCGGCCGGATCGCCACGCGCAGATACGTGTCGTCGAGTCCGGGGAACGTGTCGCAGCGGCGTACCGCGATCCCCTTGTCCCGCAACGCCTCCCGCGTGCCCCTCGGCGCCCTGATCAGCAGGAACGGCGCTTTCGGCCGAACCACGACCAGATCTTGGAGCTGCTCCAAGGCGAACGCGGCGTACTCTTCCGCTTCTTTCGCGAACCGCTTCGAGGCTTCGAGCGCCTCGGGTTCGCAGCAGGCCGTGATCGCTTCCAGCGTCAGGCTGCCGACGGGCCAGTGCGGGCGGCCGTGCGCCAGCCTTTGGAGCGTCTCCGGGTCGCCGAGGAAGTAGCCGGCCCGCAGCCCGGCCAAGCCCCACGTCTTGGTGAGGCTGCGCAGCACGAGCACCTCGGGGTCGTGCGCGAGCGACTCGGGCTCACCGGGCACGGCGTCCATGAACGCCTCGTCGACGACGAGCCGGCCGGGCAACGTCTTGAGCTTCACGGCCTCGTGCAGCACCGACGTCGGGTTCGTCGGGTTGCCGATGACGGTCAGATCGGCGTCCACGTACGTGTCTTTGAGCTTGAAGTCGCCGTCGAGCAGCACGTGTTCCACCGGAATTCCGGCGTCGCGGAAGGCCACTTCGGGCTCGGTGAAGCCCGGATGCACGATCGCGGCACGGCGCGGCGCGAGCTTCGGCAGCAGCGCGAAGCCCTCAGCGGCACCGTTGAGCAGCAGAACCTCGTCCGGCGAGCGCCCGTGACGGCGTGCGACTGCCTCACGGGCACGCTCATCTGCCAGCTTCGAGGGATAGGTTCCAAGGCCGTCGAGCGCCGCGGCCAGCCGTTCGCGCAGCCAATCGGGCGGGTGCGGCACCCGCACGTTGACGGCGAAGTCGGCAAGGCCTGGTGCGGCGTCGACGTCACCGTGGTGGCGCAGGTCTGGGCTGGTCATCGCCCGGATTCTAGGCGACCAGCGCAGAGCCCCGCGTCACTGCATGTAGCGGCGGAGCTCGGTGAGGTGGCTGATCAGCTCGTCCAGCTGGAAGGCGTCGAGCTGCGCCGACTCACCGGGCGGGGTGCGGAAGCAGACGCGACCCTTCTCGTTGAGGTACACCTCGAACGCACGACGGCGCCCGAGGGCGTCGGTACACCCGATGATCTCCCGTTGCGGGGGCACGTCAGTACCTGTCTGCATGGGCGGCCTCCATGTCGTTTGTCCGTACATCTTGCGACAGCGGTTGAGCGTTACCGTGCGGCGGCACCCCATAGGCTGCGCGACATGCAGGTCCACGTCACCTTCGTCTGCACCGGCAACATCTGCCGGTCCCCCGTGGCAGCGCTCGTGTTCAGAGAGTGGCTGTCCCGGGAAGGATTGTCGTCTTTCGTCACCGTGTCCAGTGCCGGCACCGGTGGATGGCACGTCGGCGACCCCGCAGACCCGCGCGCACTGAAGACGTTGGCGGCCAACGGATATCCCACCGACCACGTGGCGGCGCAGGTGTCCTCCCTTCATCTGGACGCGGATCTGCTGGTGGCCCTGGACTCCGGACACGCCCGCGCGTTGCGCCGGATGGCCGATCCCGACCGCGTCCGGCTGCTCCGTTCGTTCGATCCGGACGCCGACGGCGTGGACGTGCCGGACCCGTACTACGGCGACGATGCCGGGTTCGACGAGGTGCTTTCGATGACGGAGGCGGCGATGCCGGGGTTGATCGCGTGGGTCCGCGAACAGCTCTGAGGACGAAACACCAGTCACCCGAGGCGACCGCCGCCGAAGCGGCCGGCCTGCGCTGGCTGCGCGTGGACGGCGGCCCGCCGATCCCGTTCGTGCACGAGGCGTCCGAGGGCAAGTTGGTGATCGACGAGATCCCGCACGGCATGCCGAATCTTCAGGCAGCCGTGACCTTCGGACGCCGTCTGGCCGCTCTGCACCTCGCCGGCGCCCCCGCGTTCGGCGCCCCACCACCCGGCGGCCCGCGCGAGGCGACCATCGGCATGGCCCCGATGGTCAACGAGCCCGCGCCGTCGTGGCCCGAGTGGTTCGCCTCACAGCGAATCGAGCCGTACGCACGCCGCGCCGGCATCGACGTGAGCGAGATCCACGCCCGAATCGCCGAGCTCGCCGGCCCCGCCGAACCTCCCGCGCGGCTGCACGGCGACCTGTGGAGCGGCAACGTGCTGTGGGGCGCCGACGGCCAGGTGTGGCTCATCGACCCCGCGGCCCACGGCGGACACCGAGAGAGCGATCTCGCCATGCTCCAGCTCTTCGGCTGCCCGTTCCTCGACCACGTCCTCGGCGCCTACCAGGAGGTCGCGCCACTGGCCGACGGCTGGCAGGCGCGCGTGCCGCTGCACCAACTGTTCCCGCTGCTCGTGCACACCGTGCTGTTCGGCGGCGGATATCGATCAGAAGTCTTGGCCGCGATGGTCGCCGCTTTGCGAGGATGAGATCCATGGACCTCACCGGGTGGACGTGGCTGAACGAGCCGCGGAAGTGGTCGACCGATCCCCTGACCGTGCACGCCGACCCCAACAGCGACTTCTGGCGCCTCACCGGCAACGGCATCATCCGCGACAACGGTCACCTCTTCGGCGTGACGCTGACCGGCGACTTCACCATCACCGCGACCTTCAGCGGCGCCTACGCGGCCCAGTACGACCACGCGGGCGTCGGGCTGCTGATCGACGGCGAGAACTGGATCAAGGCCGGGGTCGAGGTGTTCGACGGCAAACAGCAGGCCAGCACGGTCGTGACCAGGGGTTTCTCGGACTGGAACCTGGCGCTCGTCGCGCCTTTCGAGCGGTTCACGATCAGCGCGGAACGCAAGGGCGACGCGGTGTGGGTGCGGTACGGGGTCGACGGTGCGGAGCCCACTGACGTGCTGCGCAAGGCGTTCTTCCCGCCGGAGCGGGAGGTCAAGGCCGGGATCATGGCGGCGAGCCCGGAGGGTGAGGGGTTCGTGACCCAGTTCCACGAGGTCCAGCTCACGCAACTACCGTGAAGACGTGCGGTTCAAGTTCCTCCTCAAGCCGGGCTGGCTGGCGCTGACCCTGGCCGTCTGGGTGTTCGCGGGCGCCTGCATCTACTTCCTGTCCCCGTGGCAGTTCGGCCGCAACGACGAACGCCAGGCGCAGAACTCCGCCATCACCAAGTCGCTCAAGAGCGACCCGGTCCCGTTCGGCGTGCAGCACGACGAGTGGCAGAAGGTCGAGATCAAGGGCCGCTACCTGCCCGAACTCGAGGCGCTCGCCAGACTGCGGACCGTCCAGGGCGAGGCCGCCTTCGAGGTCATCACGCCGTTCAGGACCACAGCGGGCCAGACCGTCCTCATCGACCGCGGCTACGTGCGGCCCGTCAACGGCATCAAGCCGCCGAACTTCACCGCACCGCCCACCGAAGAGGTCACCCTCATCGGGCTGGCCAGGCCGAACGAGTCGAACGACCAGCCGGCCTTCGAGCAGGACGGCCGCAGGCAGATCTACTCCATCAACAACAACGCGGTCGGCCCGAACATCGAGCCCGGGTACTACCAGCTGATCGAGAACCAGCCGGGTGCGCTCGACACGTTGCCACTCCCGCGGATCGAGTCCGGGCCGTTCTTCTCCTACGCGCTGCAGTGGATCGCGTTCGGCGTCATGGCGGTCGGCGGCTGGCTGTACTTCACCATCCGCGAGGCACGGCCGGGTGGCGTGCTGTACGAGGGCAGCAAGCGCAAGAAGTCGATCGCCGAGCTACTTGCGGAAGAGAGCGACGAAAGCGCTGATGAGGCCGGCGCCGAAGCCGACGACCCGGGACAGCTCCACGGCACGCGTCACGTGACCTGAGTCCGGGTTGCGGCCGTGGCCCAGCACCGGCCGCTCCTCGACGCCGTGCGCGTACACCGTCCGGCCGCCCAGCCTGATCTCCAGCGCACCCGCGAACGCCGCCTCGACCTGGCCGGCGTTGGGTGACGGGTGCGCGGACGCGTCCCGGCGCCACGTCTCCAGCGCCTGACTGGCGGACCCGCCCACGACCGGTGCGCCGCCCACGGTCAGCAGCGCCGCCAGCCGCGAGGGCAGCAGGTTCAGAAGATCGTCCAACCGTGCCGAGGCCCAGCCGAAGCGCCGGTAACGCACAGACTTGTGTCCGACCATCGCGTCCAGGGTGTTGGCCGCGCGATACCCCAACAGGCCGGGAACGCCGAAAGCCGCACCCCACACCAACGGCGCCACGACCGCGTCCGACGTGTTCTCGGCCACGGACTCCACGGTCGCGCGGGCCAGACCGAACGTGTCGAGGCGGGAAGCGTCACGGCCGCACAGGTGAGGCAGCCGGGCCCGCGCGGCCTCGACGTCACCGGCGTCGAGCTCGCGGCCCATCGAGGTGCCCTCGGTAGCCAGCGAGTGGCCGCCGAGCACCGTCCAGGTCGCCAGCGCCGTGGTGACCGTTTGTGCCAGCCAGTGCCGGCGAGCGAGGCGCTCCACGGCGACACCAGCGGCCACGGTTCCACCGACCAACACGGCCGTGTAGGCGACACCGGCAGCCTGCGAGTCGGCGTAAATACGCTTCTCCAGGGCCGCGGCTGAACTGCCGAATGCCGCTACCGGGTGAAATCGGCGTGGATCACCGAACACCGCGTCCGCCGCCACGCCCAGCAACAACCCCAACGCGCGACCCGCGCCCACGGCATCCTCCCCAGCTCGTCGGAGGCACGGTAGCGCCGCATCACACCAGCGCGCGCATTAGGGTGGCCGCTCGTGGAGCACAAGCGGCTGAAGCTGTACGCCTATCTGGACGCGCGCGATCACCAGCGCACGTACCTGGCGATCATGCGGCTGTTCACCTCCACGCTGCTGGCAGATCTCAGCGCGGGCGAGGTCGCGGGCGCACTCGCGGGCCAAGAGCGTGAGGGCAAGGTCGAACAGGGCGAGAGCCGCATCGAGAACGTCATCAACCGCCTCAAGCAGCTGGTCGAGTGGGGAAACCTCGTCCAGGGCCGCCGAGAGGTCGTCGCGGCCAGCATCGCCGAGTTCCAGCACGGCAGCGTCCGGTACCAGGTCTCCAAGCTCGCCGTCCGCGTCCAGCGAGACGTCGACGAGCTGCTCCGGGTCCCGGAAGGCGCCCGCGAGGTCTCCCGCGAGCTGCTCCCCGCCATCGAACGCGGCCTCAACGAGCTGGGCGGCAGCCTCTCAGTTGCGCTGCTCAACGAAGGCGACAAGACCAAGGAACTCCTCGCCGAACGCGTCACCACGCTGTTCCTGCAGCACGCCGAGCTCGCCGCGACCGTCCGCGACTTCTACGCCTACCTCGGCCAGGTCGTCACGAGGAACCACCTGGCGCCCGAGGAGATCGCGGGCTTCCGGAACCTGCTGGTCGAGTACATCCAGCGGGTCGTCGAGGACGTCCTGAAGTACACGCCCCCGATCGCGGAGGCCCTCGCCGGACTCACCAGGGCCCGCAGCGAACTCCTGCGGCTCCTCGGCACCGACCTCGGCCTCAACGTCGAACGCGCCCGCGGCCGCACGCCGGAGGACTGGCAGGAGCTCACGGACTGGTTCGTCGACCGCCCTGGCCGCCCGAGCCAGGTCACGGCGCTCAGAGAAGCCACGGCCCGCGCGATCGGCAGCCTCCTGGCGAGCGTCAAGAGAGCGACCTCCGGCGGCGGCCTGCTCCCCGGACGACGCGCCGAGCTGCTCAAGCTCGCCGGCTGGTTCGACAACTCGACCAGAGAAGAAGCGCACGAGATCTACGCGTCGGCGTTCGGGCTCTACAGCGCCCGTCACCTCTCCCCCGCGCCGGAACACGACTCGGACAACGAACGCACGCCGTGGCGCGACGGCCCGGTCTGCGACGTGACGGTCAGCGTCCGCAGCAGAGGTGACCGGGGCGGACGCGGCCGGCCGAGCAGGATCCTCGACGACCCGATGACCGAGCAGTCACTGCTCGCGGAGGCCCGTGAGGCGGACGAGATCCGCGCGCGGCACGTCGCGGAACTGACCAAGGCGGCCGGAAACCTGGAGAACACCACGCTGACGCACGGCGCGTTGGAGGTCTTCTGCGAACTGCTGACGCTCGCGATGGCCCAGCGCGACTCGCCGAACGACAGCGGATCGGCCAGCGACCCCGTGCGCGGCCTCAAACTGGAGATCGCCCACGGCACGACGACGCAGATCAGGTCGGCCGCCGGGACGCTCACCCTGCACGACGCGACGGTGGCCCTGAAGCAATGAACCACTTGGACAACCTCTCCGACATCGACGCCGCCAACGTGGTGCGCTGCGCCCGAACGTTGCTGCGCAGGCCTCTCCTGCGCAGTGACGGCCCGGACGGCGAGCTGCTCAGCCTCGTCTACCGGCACCGGGCAACGCTGCAGGACCTGTTCGCGGGCCTGCTCGGCTACCGGCTCGTGGTGGAACGACGGTTCGCGCGCCTCTACAAGTCCGGCCCCGGCAACGACGACACCCGCGGCGTGCTCAGCATGTCCCCGCGCGGCTACGCCTACCTCGCGCTCACCCTCGCGGTGCTCACCGGCATCGGCCGCCAGACGCTGCTGTCCCGCCTGGTCGCCGACATCCGTTCCGCCGCAGCGGAAGCAGGCATCGACGCACCGGACGACGTCACCGAACGGCGTGCGCTCACAGCAGCCCTGCGCCACCTCGTCTCCCTTGGCGTGCTCCAGGAAACCGAGGGTTCGGTCGCCCAGGACCTGCTCCCTCAGGAAGCCCTGATCACGATCGACACGGACCTGCTGGGCCAGCTCGTCACGGGCCCGGTCGGCGAGGCCCAGGACCCGGCCCACCTCATCGAACTGGCCGCCCGCCCCGGCCCGCGCGGCATCGAGCACGCCGTGCGGCGCAAGCTCGTCGAGACGCCGCTGGTGCTGTACGCGGACCTGCCGGACGAGCAGGCGGAGTGGCTGCGCCGCAACCAGCGCAAGGAAACCGCGTTGCTGGAGCAGGCGTTCGGCCTCTACACCGAGTGCCGGGTCGAGGGCGTGCTGGCGGCCGACCCCGAGGACTTCCTGACCGACCTGTCGTTCCCCGGCGTCTCCACGGTCGCGCGCATCACGTTGCTCGCCCTGCCCGACCTGCTCGACAGCGAGGACGAGGACCCGCCGGCCCGGCACGTCGTCCCCACCGAACGCATCCGCGAGGTCTGCGCCGGTCTGGTCGAGGACTACCCTGCCGCGTGGTCGAAGCAGTTCACCGACGACCTCGACCGGCTGGTCGCCGAGGTGACGGAGTTGTTGCGCCGCATGGGTCTCGCGGTGCGCACCGACGAAGGCGCGTGGTCGGTCAGCGCGGCCGCGCACCGCTGGCTGCCGTCCCCCGACGGCGATCCCGAACGAGAACAACCGGAACCCGTTGTGGTGCCCGAAGTACCGAGCTGGTCCCTGTTCGACGAGGAGAACGTTTCATGAGCAGGTGGCGGCTGCACCGCGGCGGCGTGGTCAACATCTGGCAGTACACCGAGCAGACGTTCGACTTCTCCGGTGGCCGCGCGATCTTCCAGGGCACCAACGGTTCCGGCAAGTCCCGCACGCTGGAGCTGTTGCTGCCGCTGTGCCTGGACGGCGACCTGCGCCAGCTCGGCTCGAAGGGCTTCGACACGGTCAGCATCCGGCGCCTGATGCTGGACGACTACGACGGCGGCCCGAACCGCATCGGGTACGCGTGGGTCGAGCTGATCCGCGAAGCCGCCGACCACAGTGGCAACGAGTACCTGACGTGCGGCCTCGGCGTGAAGGCGTCGAAGACCTCGCAGGCGATCACGGACTCGTGGCGGTTCGTCACGCCCATGCGCGTCGGCACGGAACTCCAGCTCGCGGGCCCCGAACGCGTCCCGCACGGCCCGGCGCAGCTGCGTGACCTCATCGGCGCGGACTGCATGTTCGAGGAACAGGCGTTCCGCGCGAAGATCGCCGACGCCGTCTACGGCGTGCCCGCCGCGCGCTACCCGGACCTGCTGCACCTCCAGCGCACGCTGCGCAACCCGGACGTCGGCCTGAAGGTGCTGGAAGGCCAGCTGGAGCAGATCCTCAGCGACGCGCTGCCGCCGCTGGACCAGGCGATGGTCGAGCAGCTCGCGACGTCGTTCGACGACCTGGAGTCGATCCGCGAGAACATCGTGCGACTGTCCTCTGCAGACAGTGCGCTCGGCACGTTCCTCAAGACCTACAGCGACTACGCGTTCGGCGGGCTGCGCAGCGCGTCCGAACGACTCGACGCCGCCGAGAAGTCGGTCACGAAGCTGCGGCGCGAGCAGTCGAAGCTCACGCAGGACCTGGACGTCACGCGGATGGAGCGCTCGGCGTCCGAGCAGGCACTTGTCGACATGGAGACCGGCGAGCAACAGGCCGAGGAGACCATCGCGGCGCTCAAGGAACTGCCGGCGTTCCGCGACCTCCAGGACCTCAAGACGCGCGAGAACCTGGTGGCGGAGAAGCGATCCAGCGCTGTCGCCGCGCTCGAAACGGCCCACCGCCAGCGGGCCCAGGAAGACGCGTCCGTCGACAACGTGCTGCGGCTCCTCAGGCGCCTGGCAGAGGATCTCCAAGCGGCCGATGCGTTGAGCGACCCGCTGCGCGAGAACCTGCGCCTGGCCGGCATGGACTCCGACCTCGCACCGGACGTGCCGCAGGTCCCGGCCGCCGAGGCCACCGTGACCACGGATTCGGTGCGCGCCAAGCCGGACCCCGAGGCCGGCCCGCTGCCGATCGAACGCCGCGTGCCGCCCGCCGCCGCGACCGAGGACGTGCTGACCGCGCTGTCGTCGGTGATCGACCAGACCTCGGGCATCGCTTCCCTTGCCCGCCAACGAGGTGCGCTGGCACTGGCGCTGCACGAACAGGCACTGGCGCTGGACTCGCAGCAGCGCGAGGTGGAGTCGTTGCGGCAGAAGGCCCGCGACGCCCAGCTCGGCGCGACCGAGTCGACCTCGTTGCGCAACCAGGAGCTGCAGGAACTGGCCGAGGTCGTGCAGACCTGGCTGGAGCAGGTCGAGGTGTGGACGTCGAGCGGCCCGCTGCTCGACGAACGCCCCGCGCACCCCCTGACGTTGCCCCAGACCACCGATCCGGCCGCCGCGAAGGCGTTGAGCACGACGGCCCGCGAGTGGGTCGGCCCGCTGGTGCAGGCCGCTCGCGACGCCGCACACGCGTTCACGCAGCAGCGCACCGACCTGCGCGCACGGCTCGACACGCTCGACGAGGAGCTGATCGGCCTGCGTTCGGGAAACGAACGGGTGCCGGTGCCGGGCCAGTACACGTCGGCGAACCGCGATTCGGCCGTCGGCGCGCCGTTCTACCGGCTGGTGGACTTCGCGCCGTCGCTGAACGACGAGGAACGGGCAGGACTGGAGGCGGCGCTGCAGGCGAGCGGCCTGCTGGACGCCTGGGTGACCCCTGCCAACGCCGAACTGAACGACATCCTGGCCGTGCCGAGGCCCGCGGTCGACGGCCGGTCGCTCGCCGAGTTCCTGGTGCCGGCCGTCGAAGGTTCGCCGGTGCCGGAGACGTTCGTCGCCGACCTGCTGCGCGCGGTGTCGCTGGACGACATGACCACCACCGGCGACTGGCGCGCGGGCGTGCTGACCGGCCGCTGGACCAAGCCCGAGGCCGAGTTCATCGGTGCCGGCGCGCGGGAAGCCGCCCGTGGCCGCCGGATCACCGCGCTGGAGGAGGAACTGGCCGACCTGCGCGCCCAGCTCGGTGCCGCGGAGGACGAACTGGCCCGCGCCCACGAGCACGTCGCCACCTGGGAAGCGCACGTCGCGGCGTTCCCCGGCGACGGCGAGCTGATCGCCAAGCACAGCCGCGTCCAGGCCGCCGAGGAGTCCGCGGCACGGTCCCAGCAGCGCACGTTCCAGCTGCGGGAGGCCCTGGAGAACGCCAACTCGCGCCTCGAAGCGGCACGGTCCGAACTGACCCGCCAGGCAGGCGACGCCGGACTGCCGAGTGACACCGAAGCGCTGCGCCAGGCCCAGGCAGCGGCGAGCGAGGCCCAGCGGACGGCCGATCTGCTCGGCGACGCGGTCCGAAGGCGTTGCCAGGGCACGATCTCCGACCTCACCGACGCCTCGCACCGCTACCACGAGGCCGTCGCGGACCGGCAGACCGCGGAAGCCGACGCCGACAGCCGGTGCGTCGACTACGCGGCCCAGGCAGGCACACTGGCCGAGCTGACCGACGCGGTCGGCGGCGAGGCCAAGGAGATCAGCGAGCAACTCACGCAGCTGGAGAAGTCGCGCAAGAAGATGCGCGAGGACCTCAAGGGCGTGCGCGAGAGCATCACGACCGCGCGCGAGCAGGCGGCGAAGCTGGAAGCGTTGCTGGAGACCAACTCCACGCAGGTCACCGATGCCGAGGAGGCGCTGGCGCGCGCGTCCGCGAACTTCCAGGCGACCGTTCGAGCTCCTGGCCTGCTGGCAGCGGCGTTCCCGGAAGCTCCCGAAGAAGCGTTGGTGCGGCAGGCCATCGCCGACGCGGGCGACCGCCGTGGCGGCACCGAGGCCACCGTGATCGCCAAGCTGCAGGCGTTGCAGACCTCCCTCGCCGGCAGCCACGACATCGCCGCCGAGCAACACGCGGGCCTGCTGACCGTGACGGTGACCGGCGAGGAGGGCGCGAAGCCCGTCGCCGTGGCCGCCCGCCAGGTCACCACGAAGCTGGCCGAGCAGCGCGGGTTCCTCGACGAGCAGTACCAGGGCATCTTCGCCGACTACCTGATCCGCGACCTGGCCGAGTGGCTGCGCGGCCAGATCACCGTCGCCGAGAGCCTCACCAAGCGGATGAACGAGGTGCTCGGCCAGGCCCGGTCCAGCCAGGGCGTGCACGTCAAGCTGGCCTGGAAGTCGTCCAGCGCCCTCGACGACCAGACGAGGCAAGCGCTTGCGCTCGTCCGGCTTCCGTTCGGCGAACGCACGCCCGAGCAGGACGCCACGCTGCGCCGCGTCTTCACCGAGCGGATCGAGAACGAGCGCGACACGCACACCGGTGGCTACGCCGAGATCCTGTCGCGGGCGCTCGACTACCGGACGTGGCACCAGTTCACGGTGACCGTCGCCGACACCGGCCCGGACGGCAACCCGCGCGAACGGCGGCTCCGGCAGCTCTCGTCCGGCGAGACCCGGCTGATCTCGTACGTGACGCTGTTCGCCGCCGCCGCGAGCTTCTACGACGCCGTCAGCGACGAGTTCGACCCGCTCCGCCTGGTGCTGCTCGACGAGGCCTTCGAACGCCTCGACGACCCGACCATCGCGCGCATGCTGGGCCTGCTGGTCGACCTCGACATGGACTGGGTGATCACCTGGCCGAGTGGCTGGGGCGTGTCCGACAAGATCCCGCGCATGCACATCTTCGACGTGCTGCGGCCCAAGAACGGCCGTGGCGTCGCGTGCACGCAGACGACGTGGGACGGCGCGGCGCTGGACCGAGTGGATCCCTAGAAGGGCACCGGTCCCGCGCCCACTCGTCCTTGATCGGCAGCGGGCGCGGGACCGGCTGCGGATCAGTCGAGGATGCGGTCCGCCAGGTGCACGGCGCGCGTGAGCCTGGTGATCCGATCGGCGGAGACGTCCCAGGTGGTGCCCACCGGTTCCAGCGTCAGCACGACCATGATCTTGCGGTCGTCGCGCCCGTAGGTGCCGGTGGTGTGCATCGCCGGACGCGTCAGGTCGACATCAGCTGCCAAACGCTGCCCCTCGCCCACCGGGCCGTCCTTGCCGACACCGGGGTAGGTCGGCGGCTTCGGCTTTTCGACGCACGGCCTGGGCGGCGTGTCACCGAACCGCGACCACCCCTGTTTGAAGGCCACCTCGCCGTGAACGACGCTCGGCAGGCCGAACGACTGGTCGAAGCCGTCGGTCGCGCACTTCGTCGCCTGGTGCAGGTTGCCCATGATGAAATCGCGGAACTTCGGGTGTGCCTGGTCGAGCACATAGCGGTAGATCTTGACGACGTCAGCCGCGCTGAGTGCCGTGTAGCCCCAGAATCCGACGTTGACCGGCGGTGCGGTGTCCTCGAGCCCCAGCTTCACGACCATGCGTTCGACGATCTTCTCCCAGCCCTCCTGGACCCAGAGCTCCGAAGCCGCGTTGTCGTCGCTCGACCTCAGCATCGGCTCCAGTCGTACCAGGTCGGCCGGCGGGATCTCGGCCTCGGGACCGCGCTTCTCCAGGTAATCGAGCGCGATGAGGATCTTGACGACCGACGCCGAACGGTACTGCTTGTGTTCGTCCCAGGCGATCGTGGTGCGTCCGGTCTTGCGGTCGAACACGGCGAATGCCGCCTGGGCGTCCGCTGCGATCTCAGCCCGAGGGTCGGCATGCGCGGGCAGCGGCGCCAGAAAGGCTGCCGTGACCGCCGCCGTGACCCCTGCGGCGAGCAGTCGAATTCTCTTCATGTTCCAGTAGACGTCTCACGTGTCGCCGAGGATGCCCCGTATTCGGGACGGATCCTTCACCACCGGCCTGAGTGGACTCTAGAAGGGCACTTCGGTGTCCAGCGGGGCGGTCCCGCGGCCGGACAGCGCGCGGCAGAACTCGACCGCGTCGAACTCCAGCTCCGGACCGCCCTCGCCCCACGTCCCGCCGGCGGGCCCGGTCAGGCGCAGCGTGAACGGGCGGCCGTGCCGCGTGGCCCACTCCCGCACCACGTCGTCGACGAGCACGCCGTCGTGGTCGGCGGTCAGCACCAGCGGAGCTCCGGTGGCGTGCGAGATGTCGACGCGGTGCATCCACGGGTCGCGGGTCATGATCACATCGATGAGGAAGCCGAGCGTCCACGCCTCGTCGTGGCCGTTGATCGCCTGCGTGGCGCCCATCTTCTGCCGGCGCACGAACCACGGCGTGCGGCGCCGGCCCTTCACCGCGCGAGGGGCCACCTCGGCGTAACGGGCGGCGATGGCGGTTGGCGACATGTCGGCGCGTTCGACCACCTGAAGTGCGGTCAGCGCGTCGATGAACACCCCGCCGCGCTTCTCCGCCGCCTTGACCTGGCGCATGCTCTCCCGCATCGACGCGGACATCTCCGCCATGCCGAGCATGTGCGCGGCCATCGCCCGCACGTCCCACGCCGGGCAGTCGGTGGGCTTGGCCCAGTCCTGCGCCGAGAGCCCTTCGAACAGCGCGACGACCCGTTGGTACTCGGTTTCGGCGAGTCTCAGCGCGGTGTCGCGGTCGAGGGCGGACGTGCGGGGCTTCGTGTCCAGTGCGGCGGTCATCGTGATCTCCTCAATGGTGGTCCTGGCAAACCGACCTCGTCGGCGAACATGTCGATCACGCGCGGCAGCTGACGGAGCCAGCGGTCGCCGCCGGGCTCGTTCGCGAGCTGCCGGTCGAGCAGACCGCCGCAGATGGCCAGGAAGAGGTCGACGTCGGCGCTGTCGGTGATCCCGAGTCCGCGCAGCGTGTCCTGCAACAGACCGATCACCTCGACCGACGGGGCGTAGGAGGCTTCCGAGGGTTCGAAGCCGGGGATGGAACGCTGGTTGAGCAGCTGGTAGCGAGCGACGTCGGCGAGCGAGAAGTCGAAGAAGTGCTGGGCGAGCGCCAGCACGGCTTCGCGCGGCGCCGCGGGCAGCTTCGCCTGGTTCTCCCGCGCCTCGGCGAGGTAGAGGGTCCAGGCCTGGCCGAACATCGCGTCGTAGATCGCGTTCTTCGAGTCGAAGTGCGAGTACAACGACGGTGAGCGCATCCCGATCATGGCCGCGACCTCGCGCAACGTGACGGCACCCAGCCCGTCGCGGCGCGCGATCTCCCACGCGGCGTCGACTATTTCCCTTCGGGTGGCCTCACGCCGTTCGGCTTGCCTATCACGATTAGGCAGAACGCTCATGGTTAGGTACGGTCCGCTCACCAGCGCGTTCTGTCAAGGCCTAAATTGGGGGACGTGATCGAGTACGACCGCCCCGAGCTGGAGGAGTTCTGGCGCCTGGCGCGCGAGACGCTGGAGGGCGGCGGCCGGTCGGCGTTCAGCTTCCGCGTCGAGGACGAGCGCACCGCGACCGCCCTCGGTGAACTGCTGCGCAAGCCGGTGGCACATCCGGCTCGCCGCCAGATCTCGCTGGCCCGCCTGGACGAACACCTCCGCGCCCACGGCAGCACGCTGCCAGAGGTGCTGGAATCCGTGCACGGCAAGCCGGTCGGCATGTCCTCTTCGGAGGAAGCGCCGACCGCGGACGCCGTGCTGAAGTTCGCGTTGCGCGAGCACGGCCTGCTGCAGGCACCTTGGGCCGCCGAGTGGATCGAGCACGTCCGCCGGTACGGCAAGATCCCGCAGCCCGCGCTGCCGATGATCGCGAACCAGGCCGCGCAGATCCTCGCTCGCCTGCAACAGGAACCGAGGCGGTGGACGACCCGCTTCGCCTTGGCCGGCAACGACCTCGACGACGGCCGCCCGCTCGCCCGCGTCGTCGGGAAGGCGCTGGCGCTGGCCGGCACGAGCTGGGAACGCTCCGGCGTGTTGCCCGACGCGTACCGCGACCCGGTGCTGACGTCCCAGGGCTACCTGACGCTGAACGACACCCTCGACGCCGCGGAGATCACCGTCGTCCGCAGCCCGCGCCTGCTCGAGTCCGGCGTGCCCGGACCGTTGATGGTGCTCCCGAACGGACTCACGCCCCAGGCCAGGCACCACCTCGACGGCAGAGCCATCCGCTGCCACAACGACTTCACGCCCGACGGCATCCGCACCACCAACGACGTCCTCGCCTGGACCGGCGGCACGGCGTGGCGCATGTCAGCGGCCGACTACCGCGAGGCCGTCGCCACCCTGATCGCCCGCGGCGTGGAGCTGCCGACCCTCAACATCCGCCCGGAAACCGCGAGCTGGGACCCGGACCTCGCCGACACCATGGCCACCACGGGCCTGATGGTCACCGAGGAGCACGTGCTGCCGTCACTCCTCTGAGGGCGCGAACCGCTTGACGTCCCACCGCCCGTGCCCCTCCAGCAGCTTGCGCCCGATCCGCCGCAGGTCAGCGAGGTCACGGTCGTTCAGCAACCCGGCGAACTCCTCGGCCAGCGACGCCCGGTACACCCGCGCCGTGGTCCCGGTGCAGGCCTCTTCACCCTCGGCCGTGAGCACCGCGAACACCAGCCGCCGGTTGTCCGGCGGCTGCTCCCGCGTCACCCACCCGCGCTTCACCAGTCGTTCGATCAGGCGCGTGACGCCGGACGGACTGACGTCCAGCAACTCCACGAGCTCCGACATCTGCAGCCGCCCGCCGTTGTGGCGCAGCTGGTAGAGCGCCACGTGCTCCAGCAGCGAGCACCCGGCCTCCGCCTCCATCCGCTGCCCCATCGCGGCCTTCACGGCGTCCACGCCCTGCTGCACGTACAGCCACGAGTAGATCGGCTCCGTCACCAGCCCATCCTAAAACAGATTTGACCGTGCGACGTTTTCACGCTCAAATGTTGAGCATGAAAACTTCCACCGACGTCACCGTCGTCGGCGCGGGCCCGGTCGGACTCCTGCTCGCCACCGAACTCGCTCTCCAGGGCGTCCGCACCACCGTGCTCGAACGCCTCACCACCCAAGCCGACACCATCAAGGCCCAGATGATCAGCGGCCGCACCTACCAGATGCTCGCCATGCGCGGGTTCGGCTCCGCCATCGACGCCGCTAGCGAACTGGAGTCCGCCGGCCTCGCCTGGCGCCCTACCGGTGCCACGGGCCACTTCGCCGGACTGTTCAAACTGGACGGTCTGCCGCTCGTCATGCTGTCCCAGCAAGCACTGGAACGAATCCTCGAAGCCCGCGCCCTCGAACTCGGCGTGCAGATCCACCGCGGCGTCGAAGTCACCGACCTGGACTTCGGTTCCGACTACGTCGTCGGCTGCGACGGCGGCCGCAGCACCGTCCGCAAGCTCGCCGGCTTCGACTTCCCCGGCACCGGCCCGACGCTCACCGGCTACCAGGCGATCGTCGACCTCGACGGCGACCTGCCGCGCGGCTGGCATCGAACCCCCAACGGCATCTGCGCCTCAGGCCCGCTCCAGGGCCGCATCATGCTGATCGACTACGCCGGGCCGCCCACCACCCGTGACGTGACACCGGAAATCCTCGAATCCGCCCTCCGTCGGATCAGCGGCCACGACGTCCGCATCACCGCCGTCCACACCGCCACCGGTCTGGACCGACAACACCCGCCAGGCCACCACCTACCGCAAGGACAACGTCCTGCTGGCCGGCGACGCGGCCCACGTCCATTCTCCGTTCGGCGGCCAGGGCCTCAACCTGGGTCTCCAGGACGCCCTGAACCTGGGCTGGAAACTGGCCACCGGCGACACCGACCTGATCGACTCCTACACCACCGAACGCCACCCGGTAGCCGATCGGGTCCTGCGCAACACCCTGGCCCAGGTGGCTCTCACCCGCCCCGACCCGCGGTCACGTGAACTCCACACCCTGTTCAGCGATCTCCTCGACCTGCCAGAGGTCAGATCCCGCATCTCCGCGATGATCCAGGGCACCGACATCCGTTACGAGACCGGCTGCGACCATCCACTGGCGGGTACTTTCGTGCCAGACCTGGACCTCTCCGACGGCAAGGGCACCACCATCGCGCTGAACGGTGCCGAGGCCACCATCCGTCCGGACGGCTACATCTCTCAGATCGCCTGACCAAGCCATCTGTCGCAAAAGGACGGTCAACGAGACGCGGACGGGACGCCACGGCCGTAAAGCCGTGGCGTCCGGTCGTTTCCGCGGGTGTTACTGCGGGCAGTGGTAGTTGCTGCCACCACCCGGCAGCAGGTCGTCACGCGTCCAGCCGCGCTTGCCGGTGCGGACGTTCCGCAGATAGGTCCACGTGGCGTTGTCGTTGCCCAGCGTCCAGCAGTAGTAGTCCAGCCGGTCGGAGGGCTCGCTCGAGCCGACCGACGTGCAGGACGTGGACGAGCCGGTGCGAATGCGCGCGCCGGAGCTGGCACCCGTGATCGCCGAGATCGGGTCCAGGTTCGGTGGCACCACCGAACTGTTGCAGGCGTAGTGCTGCACCGACACGCCATCCCCCTTGGGCGCCGCCGCTTGCGCCGGAGCCGCGATCAGCACGGCCGGAAGCGCCATCCCCGCGACAACCACCGCCAGCTTCACCATTCCTCGCACGTTCTCCCCCTTCGTAGGAATTCCTCCTGGCAGGGAGCGACTCTCCTCCCGACGGGTGAACTTCTCAAGAGTGTTGCACCAGAACGAAAAGGTGCGGCCATCATGGCGCTCAGGGGATTCGAAATGGGGGAATGTCTTGCTGCGCTTTCATTTCACGACCGACGACCTCGTGCGCACGACCGTCGCGCCGACCGCGGACCCGTTGTGGGAGGTGGTGCTCGCCGGCTACCGCTTACGCGACCGCGTTCACACACCGGTATTCCACGGCTGGATGAACGCGGTTCGAAACCGGCTCGACCGCCACGACCCGACGCCGCGCCTGCTGCGCGTGCTGGTGCCGGTGTCGGAACTGCTCACGCCACCGGAGTCGGCCGACGGACTGGAGGCGGGGCTGGAGGCGCTGCGCGCGACGCCACCGCACCGGCTGGCGGTGGCGCTGGAGCGTTTGAGACCGTTGCCCGCGTGGGTCGAGCAGCTGCTGGGCGGACCGCGCGGACCGGCCGTGCTCGCCGACGTGCTGCGGCACCTGCACTCGGTGCTCGTCGAGCCGCACGCCGGGGTGGTTCAGGAGAGCGTCAACGCCGACCGCGCCCGCCGCGCCCGCGACCTCGTGGACGCCGGCGTGCACGGGCTGCTCGCCGGTCTGCGCCCGCACGCCCGGTGGGACGGCTCCGTGCTGGAGGTCGACACTCCGCGCGATCTGGACCTGCACCTGCGCGGCCGTGGGTTGCGCCTGGTGCCGTCGTACTTCGGCCGCCGGCCGGACACGCTCGCCGACCCCGGACCGCCACCGGTGCTCGTGTACCCGATCGCGGACGCCGACCGCTGGACAGGAGCCGCGCCGAGCGGACTGGACGAGTTGCTCGGCCCGACCCGCCGCGCCGTGCTGGAGTGCGCCCGCACCGGCACCGGCACCGGCGAACTGGCCCGCCGCATCGGCACGTCACCGGCGTCGGTGAGCCGGCACACCGGGGTGCTGCGCGGCGCGGGCCTGCTCCGGACGACCAGGCACGGCAAGCGGACCGTGCACTCGCTGACCACGCTGGGCGAGGCCTTGGTGTCCGGACGCATGCCGACGGCCGAGGAGGTGAGCGCGGCAGCGGTCACCTCGTCCGAACCTCGGATCCGGTGACCGTGACGCGCAACCCGGCTACGCCGAAGCCGCCCAGCTCTGCAGCATCCGGAACGCGATCGACGCGCCACCGGCGAGCCCCAGCCCCGCAACGCTGCCGGGCACCTCGATCGCCTTCCGCACGTCGTCCCGCGAGACCCACTTGGCCTCGGCGATCTCACCCTCGGCGAGCCGCAGCGGTTCCGCCGGATCGGCCACGGCCTCGAACCCGATCATCAACGACCGGGGGAACGGCCACGGCTGGGACCCGAGGTACCGGATGTCCCGCACGGAGATCCCGACCTCTTCCAGGATCTCCCGCGCGACGCAGGCCTCCAGCGACTCGCCGGCCTCGACGAACCCTGCCAGCACGGAGAACCGGCCCTCCGGCCACTCCGGACCGCGAGCCACCAGCACCTGGTCCGCTCCGTCGTGCACCAGGCAGATCACCGCGGCGTCGGTACGCGGGTACTCCTCGCGCTCGCAGCCCGAGCAGACGCTGATCCAGCCGGACTTCTCCAGCACGGTCCGCGCGCCGCACTTGGCGCAGTACTTGCCGAGCCGGTGCCACTGGAACAGCGCCGCCGCGGTCGTGAAGAGCCCTGCGGACATGTCGTCCAGCGTCGCACCGGCCTGCCGCAGGTCGAGCCACTGCGCCTCGTCCGTGAGCTCCGGCGGACCCCACGCGCGGCTGGCCGGCACCTGCTCGCCGTCCTCGGCGGGCATCAGCACGGCGAAGTACGCCACGCCGTCCTGCTCACCCAGCAGGACGGCGTTCACCGGCGGCTGGTCGCCGAACTCGGTCGCGGGCCGGTCGGCGATCCGCGTGCCGCGCTCGGCCACCAGCGTGCGGCCCCGCGTGTCGACGACGATCATCCGTGCCTTGGGCCAGAGCGCGGCGAGCTTCTCCTCGTCGCCGCGCAACGGCTCGCACCGGTCGATCGCGAACCGCGACAACGCTGGCAGGCCGACCAGGTCGAAACTCACTGGAACGCAACCCCGCCCAACGCCGACAGCTTCGCCTTGAGCTGCTCGGCGTCGCCCACCAGCACACCGGTGAAGTTGCCCGGCGCGAAGAACTCCAGCGCCGCCGCGGCGACCTGCTCCGGCGTGACCGCCTGCAGCCGCTGCGGGTGCGCCACCAGCCAGTCGATGCCCAGGCCGAGCGCGACGAGGTTGACGACGAACGACGCGAGGCCGGACTGCGAGGACGTGGTGGTGAGCAGCGTGCCGATCGCGTAGCTGCGGGCGACGTCCACTTCGGACTCCGACGGCGGGACCATGCCGAGGCGCGCCAGCTCGTAACGGGTCTCCAGCAGCGCCGCCGCCGTCACGTCCGAAGCCGTGTCCGCGTCGACCAGCAGCGTGGCGCCGTGGACGGTGAACTCGGGGTGCGAGCGCGCGCTGTAGGTGTAGCCCTTGTCCTCGCGGATGTTCTCGACCAGCCGCGACGAGAAGAACCCGCCGTAGACCAGGTTCGCGAGCTGCAGCGCCGGGTAACGCTCGTCGGTGCGCGGAATCGCCTGTGCGGCAAGGCGGATCTGCGACTGCACGGCACCGGCGCGGTGCACCAGCAGCACGTCGCCACCGGTCACGGGCGGCAGCGGTGGCAGCTGGACGGCCTCGCCCTCGCCCTGCCACTCGGCCAGCGCCTCGCCGACCTGCGCCACGGCCTCGGCCGGGTCGACGTCGCCGACGATCACGAAGACCGAGCCGCGCGGCAGCAACGCCTTGGCGTGCAACGCGACCACGTCTTCGCGGGACACCTCGGCGACCTCGTCGGCCTCCGGCATCTCCTTGGCGTACGGGTGGTCGCCGTACAGGACCTTCTGCAACGCCTCACGCGCGATGACGCTCGGCTGCGACCGGGCGATCGTGATGCGCTCGACCAGGCGGGCCTGCTCGCGCTCCACCTCGTCCGCCGGGTACGACGCGGACGTCAGCACGTCGCGCAGCACGTCCAGCACGGTGCCGAGGCCGCTGGCCAGGGCGTTGCCGGTGAAGCTCAGGCGCTCCGGGTCGACCACGGCGTCGAGCTCGCCGCCGACCAGCGCCAGCTCGGTGTCGATCTGCACGCGGGAACGCGTGGCGGTACCGGTCAGCACGGTGTTCGCGAGGATCTCCGCCTGCGCCGAGTGCGCCGAACCGACGCTCGACGCGGCCGGGTCGGCGAACGGAACGCGCAGCCGCAGCTCGACCATCGGCACGGTGGCGCGGCGCACGGCGATGACGCGCAGGCCGTTCGGCAGCACGGTGTCCACAGTGGACAGCTCGGCGGCCGCCTTCTGCGAGCCCAGCTCCGGCAACGGACGCGGCCCCACTTCGGTGCGCCCGATCTCCTCGGCGGTGCGGTGGGTCTTGGCCGCCGAAACAGACGCGGTCACTGGGCTCCTCCGGTGGGCTTGACGAGAAGAAGGGCGCGGGCGTCCGGACGCAGCGCCTTGGCCGCGGCGGACACCTCGTCCACGGTCACCGAAGCGATCCGCTCAGGCAGTTCGTAGATCAGCTCGGCCCGGCCGAACAGCAGCTCCGCGGAGCCGAGGCCCAGCGTGCGGTTCGTGAGCCGGTCGTGCTCCTTGTGCATGGTCGACGCCCAGCGGGCGGTGACCTTCGCGAGCTCCTCGACCGACGGCGGCTCCTGCGCGAGCTTCTGCAGTTCCTCGTCGATCGCGGCGATGACCTGGTCCGCCGAGACCTCGGCGGCGTGGATCGCGGTGATGCTGAACGTGTCCGGGTCGCGGGCCTCCAGCGGCCCGAACAGGCCACAGCCCGCGTTCAGGTCGATCACGATGCCCTCGCGGTGCACCAGGCGCTGCTGCAGCCGCGAACCGTCGCCGTCCGCCAGCACGCCGGCCAGCACCAGGTACGCGAGGTAGCCGTCGATGTCGGTGACCGGGTCCGGCACGCGGTAGCCGATCGCGATCGCGGGCAGCGGGGCCAGCGCGTCGCCGTGCTCCTGCCGCACCTCGCCCTGCGGGGCGGGCTCCGCGAACGACGGGCGCTCCGGCTTCGGACGCGCCGGCACGTCGCCGAAGTGCTTCTCCACCAACGTCTTCGTGGTCTCGACGTCGAGGTCACCGGCGACCGTCAGCACGGCGTTGGACGGCGAGTAGTAGGTGTCGAAGAACTCCGCGCAGTCGTCGACCGTGGCGCTCTCCAGGTCCACGAAGTCGCCGTAGCCGTTGTGCGCGTTGGCGAACGTCTTGAACAGCACCGGCGGCAGCAGGATCCAGGGGAACCCGCCGTACGGGCGGTTCAGCACGTTGAGCCGGATCTCCTCCTTCACCACGTCGATCTGGTTGCGGAGGTTCTCCTCGGTGATCTTCGGTGCGCGCATGCGGTCCGCCTCGAGGAACAGCGCCCGCTCCAGCGCCGCCGAGGGCAGCACCTGGTAGTAGTCCGTGTAGTCCGGGTGTGTGGACCCGTTGAACGTGCCGCCCGACGACTGCACATGGCGGAAGTGAGCCAGCTTCTCGAGGCTCTCGCTGCCCTGGAACATCAGATGTTCGAAGAGGTGCGCGAAACCGGTGCGCCCCTCGGGCTCGGAGCGGAAGCCGACGTCGTAGTGCACGCTGACGCCGACGACCGGTGCGCTGGCGTCGGGGGCGAGCACCACCCGCAGGCCGTTGGGCAACGTGAACCTGTGCAGTTCGGGTGAGGCCATGTGCGCCAGCCTACGGGTTCGGCGCCCGGAGCGATCGCAGGTGGCCCGCCTGGGCGAGCACACCGTCGAGCGCCCCCAGGAACGCGGGGAAGCTGCGCCGGAAGTCGGACGCGTTGCCGTACCAGTAAAGGTCCTGCTGACCGAACGTGGCGAGCCAGCGCTCGGTCTCGCCGAGCACCACCGCGTACGGCAGCGAACGCGAGAACACCAGCTCTCGGTCGGCCTCGGGGACGTCGTCCGGCGTCAGGCCGTGGAGGTACCCGCGCAGGCCGCGGACGTGCTCCAGCAACTCGCTGCCGCGCTTGGTGCGGGCGGGCATCGACCGCGCGCCGAACGTGAGCGCGACACCACCGACCGCGACGGCGAGCCCGAACAGCGCGTTGCCGATCGTGAGCGCCAGCACGACCGTGACGGCCACGCCCAGCACCGCGATCACGATGCCGGCCCACCAGAACAGGCTGCGCTCGGCGTCCGGGCGGCGGACGAACCAGCGCTTCTCCACGACGTCCGCGTACAGTTCGTCGCGGACCCGCGCGAGGTCGATCCCCCGGCCGCGCAGCTCGGACACGGTCACCGCGTCCACACCGTCGGGCAACAGTGCGGTGTAGACGGCCTTCTCGTAGCCGGACAACGAGGCATCGGCAGGGTTGCGGCGCACGATCCGCCAGTCGTGGCCGTCCGTCTCGGCGATCCAGACGTAGTTGCGAACCGCGAGGTCGATCACCGTGGCCGTCACGTCGACGACGTCCACGTGCTCGTCGACGACGGTGCCGACCTGGCCGGGCAGCACGCCGTCGGGCGACGCGAACGCGACCCTGCCGCTCTGGTCGCGCACCAGCACGGAGACCGCGCCGACCTCGCTGGACAGCGCGGCGACGTCCCGGCCGCGCAGGTACCAGAGCAGCGCGACACCGCCGAGCAGCAACACCAGCAGCCCGCCGAGCGCGATGCCGCTCACCGGGGTCAGCGCGAACGCGGCCGCCAGCCCGGACTGCTCGACCACGACCGCGTTCGGCGGCACGACACCGGCGGACAGGCCGATCGCGAGGTCGACGCGCTCGCCCGCGGCGAGCTTGATCTCCTGCGCCCGCACGCCTTTGCCGTCCGCGAGGTCCGCGCTGGTGCACGGCTGCGACGAACCGACGGGGCCCGCGAGACAGTTCACCGACGTCGGTGAGTCGGGCGCGGAGAACGAGACGGCGACCTTGTCGAGTTCGGTGTCCCAGCCGCCCGCGACCTGCCAGCGCACCTCCAGCGCGTCACCGACGGGGGCGACCGCGCCGACGACCGCGTAGGTCAGCGTGGCCTTCCCACCATTGAGGACCACGGAGAACTGCTCACCGCTGACGTCGACGCTGCCGGTCCCCTCGACCTTGGCGTCGGTGACCTCGTACTGACGCACGAGATCGTTGCCGACCGCGAGTCGCAAGGGGACGGTCCGCTTGACGGTCTTGCCGTCCGGCACGATGACGGTCTCGGTGACGGTGAGCTTGGCGTCGCGCTCCAGCTTCATCCGCACCTCTGTGCTGACGGTGCCGGGAAGCGGCTGCGCGAGCGCGCCGACGGCCGTGCCAAGAGCCATGGCAGAGGTCAACGCCGCGGTGGCGAAGATCGCCACTCCCCAGTTCTTCAACACGGCTGCGGACAATAGCGGAGTCCTCATATGCTCCGGCGGACTTTCGTACAGACGCCATCTGGGGGATCTTCGGCGATGACGCAACCACTCGGAGTTCCCGGTTATCGACCGCCGCCACGCCCGGTTGGCCCGCCGCCCGTGCCGGCACCGCCGCCGTACCGGCCGCCGATGCCTCCCCGCCCAGCTCAAGGACCTCCTCCGCCCGGCATGCGCCCGCCGATGGGCCCGCCTCCGCACCTGCGTCCGCCGATGCCGCCTCCTGGTTGCGCACCGCTGCCGCCGCCGCGTCCGGTGATGCCGCCGCCGCAGCCGACCTGGGGCTACCAGCCACAGCCCGGTTTCGCGCCGTACCCGGCGATGCCGCCGTCCCGCAGGAGCAGCAGCGGCCCGATCCTGGCGCTGGTGCTGGGCGGCGTGGTGATCCTCGGTTTGGGTGCCGTCGGTGTGTTCGCGGCGACGTTGAACAACAAGGTGAAGGACACGGGCTACTCGAACTACACGACGTACAGCCCGACCTACACCTACACAACCACGACGACAACGACCACCACGACGACGTCCACGCGCACCTCGTCGACCCGGACGCCGAGCACGCAGCCGACCCCGGTGGGCCCGAAGGCCGTCTACAAGCTCGCCGACCACCCGATCTTCGGCACCGGCGTCGGCGCGAACGACTTCGACGCGTGCCCGTTGCCGAAGATGGAGTACAACCCGGCGGGCGAGGAGCGGTTCCTCTCGGCCGCGCTGCCGTGCATCGAGAAGGCGTGGCAACCGGCGTTGAAGGCGGCCAACCTGCCGTACCAGCCGGTCGAGCTGCAGGTGTTCACCGGCAGCACGCAGACGCCGTGCGGCTCGCGCCAGGCCAACTCGACCGCGATGTTCTGCAAGGGCGTCATCTACTGGCCCGGCAACTTCTACTCGAACGAGGGCGGCTCGACGGTCCGCCACCCCGGCGTGTACCTCGGCCAGCTCAGCCACGAGTACGGCCACCACGTCCAGTGGCTGACCGGCCTGCTGCGCGCCGCGGACCAGGCCCAGTACGACGTCGGCGGCTTCGACACGCCCAAGGGTCTCGAACTCAACCGCAGGCTGGAACTGCAGGCCACCTGCTTCGGCGGCATGACGCTGGCGCCGTTCTCGCACAAGAACGTCGTGCCGATGGACGTCGTGAACACCGGCCTGTCCGACGCGAGCAAGCGCGGTGACTACAACCGCAGGCCGGACCACGGCAGCGCGCCGAACAACGAACGTTGGGTGATGCACGGCCACAAGCAGAACGACATCAAGGCCTGCAACACCTGGGCGGCGAGCTCCGGCGACGTCTCGTGAACCGATCCCCCGGCCCGCGCGTCTCATGGACGTGGACGGGACGCGTTAGCCCGGTCGGGGGACACGCGATCTCGCTCCGCATATGCTCGTACCCGACCCAGGCTCACCAATGGGGGGACCTCAGGCGATGACGCAACCACCGCCGCCGGGCAATTGGCCGCCACCTCGCCCGGTCGGCCCGCCGCCCATGCCCGCACCACTGGGGCAGCGGCCGGCACAGGGCTCACCGCCTCCTCCCTACGGCATGCCACCCCAGGGCCCGCCGCCGTCCTACGGCCCGCCCCCTGGTCAGTACGGCCAGTACGGCCCGCCACCACCAGGTCCGGTCATGCCTCCGCCGCAACCGTCCTGGGGCGCCCCACCCGGCGGTGGCGGCTACCAGCCCGGCTACGGCCCGTACCCGCCGATGCAGCCGCGCAAGAAGAGCAACGGCCCGATCGTCGCGCTGATCCTGGGCGGCGTGGTGATCCTCGGCCTGGGCGCCGTCGGCGTCTTCGCGGCCACCCTGAACAACAAGACGAAGGACACGGGCTACTCGAACTACACGCCCCAAAGCCCCACGTTCACCCTGCCCACCACCACCGACGAGCCGGCCACGACAACAGCAGGCCCGCCATCGCGCCCGTCGTCGTCCAAAACCCCCTCCACCGGCCAGACCCAGGCAGGCGCGAAGGCCGTCTACGCACTGGCGGACCACCCGTTCCTGAAGCCGAGCTTCGGCGCGAACACGATCTCGGGCTGCCCGCTCCCCGCCATGGACTACTCCCCGGCGGGCCAGGACACGTTCCTCCGCGCGGCGCTCCCGTGCATCGAAAGCATGTGGAAGCCGGCCCTGCAGGCCGCGAACCTCCCGTACCAGCCCGTTGAGCTGCACATCATCACCGAGACCGCGCAATACCCGTGCGGCACCGTCCGCCCGGACCAGACCGCGCGCTACTGCCAGGGCGGCATCTACTGGACGGCGAACGCCTACGCCGCCGAACGCAACCCGAACAACCCGAACCACCCCGGCAAGTACCTGGGCCAGCTGGCCCACGAGTACGGCCACCACATCCAGTGGCTCACCGGAATGCTGAAAGCCTCGGACCGCGCGCAGTACGACGCCGGAGGGTGGGATACTCCGAAGGGCCTCGACCTGAACCGCCGGATGGAGCTACAGGCAACCTGCTTCGGCGGGATGTCACTGGCCCCGTTGTCGCACGGAGCGATCCCCATCGACGTCATCAGGGTCGCCCTGTCCGACGCAGGCAACCGAGGCGACTACGACATCTACCCGACCAAGGACCACGGCTCACCGCAGAACAACGCGAACTGGGTGAACCAGGGCTACAAGACGAACCAGGCCTCGGCCTGCAACACCTGGGCAGCCGACGCCGGCACCGTCTCCTAGAAAGGGGCGAACGTGACCCAACCACCCAAGAACAACCCGGTGCTACTCGCGGGAGTGTTCGTCCTGGTGGTCGCGTTCGTCCTAGGAATCGGTCAACTGAGCCGCCCCAGACTCGTCACCGGCCACGCCCTGGCAGGCTCCCGCCCGGCCCCGTCCCCGTCGACAACGGAGCCGACCACCCCGATCCGCCCGCGAGCCGTCTACCGCCTCGCAGACCACCCGTTCCTGGTAAAGCCGGCCTCCCTGCCCCAGCAAACCTGCACCCTGCCGCCCTTCGGCGTCACCGACCAACAACTCGCCGCCTACTACACAGCAGGCGTCGAATGCCTCGACGCAGCCTGGGGCCCCCTCCTGACAGCAACGAACCTCCCGTTCGAAAAGCCGTCCCTGGACGCCTCGCCAGACCTGAAAGACGGCCCCTGCGGCGCCGCCCCGGAATCCGACCACGCAGTCGCCTACTACTGCGGCCGCAACCGAACGATCTACATGCCCACGGCCCGCCTGCGCGACAACGGCGGCGGCGACGCCCCGGCAACCCACCTGGCCACGCTCTCCCACGAGTACGGCCACCACGTACAAGCCCTGACCGGCCTGCTACGAGCCGCCGACCTGAAAATCACCGACGCAGGTGAAAAGACCCCAGCGGGCCTGGAAATGTCGCGCAGAATCGAACTCCAGGCAAACTGCTTCGCGGGCATGTTCCTGGCCAGCGCAGCAGGCCGAGGATCAGTGACCACGAGCCTGGCAAGGCTGGCGCAGGACGACTTCCAGTACGCCATCGAAGAAAAGCCGGAAAACAACGCCCACGGCTCATCCGCAAACCAAGCACAGTGGGCAACAGCAGGCTACAAGTCAAACTCGACAACAGCCTGCAACACCTTCTCGGCAGACGCAAAACAGGTCGCATAACCACGCGACGCCGCACGCGAGCTGCGAAGGCGAGCTGCTTTTCGCATG
>NZ_MUYM01000029.1 GCF_002150765.1 Lentzea kentuckyensis | reverse complement strand
GCCAGAGCCAGACCCTCCGCCAGAGCCGGAACCAGTGCCCTTGTGGCTGGGGTCCTCACGGTTGGGGTCGTTGCCGCTGCCACCACCGGTGCCGCCGCCCGAGTCACCACTGCTGCTCAGCGCCTTGACGGCGTCCTGCGCCTGCTGCTGAGCCTCACGCCGGGCGGCGTCGTTCGCGGCGACCGTCTTCGGGTCGGGACCGCCGGAACCGGAGCCAGAGCCACCACCGCTACCGGCACCACCGCCGGAGTTCAGGCCCTTGATGGCGTCGTCCGCGGCCTTCTTGGCGTCGTTCAACGCCTTCTGCCGCGCCTCGTCACCCGACCCCCCACCGGAGCCTGACCCACCACCGCTACCGGAACCGGAACCGCCACCGGAACCAGAACCACCGCCAGAGCCACCGCCGGAGTTCAGGCCCTTGATCGCATCGTCCGCGGCCTTCTTGGCGTCGTTCAACGCCTTCTGCCGCGCCTCATCACCCGAACCGCCACCAGAACCAGAACCGCCACCGCTGCCAGAACCGCTCCCACCACCAGAGCTCAAACCCTTGATGGCGTCATCCGCGGCCTTCTTGGCGTCGTTCAACGCCTTCTGCCGCGTGGCATCCGCGTCGGAACCAGAACCCGAACCCGAACCGCCACCGGTCCCGGAACCAGTTCCACCAGAGCCACCGCTCAAACCCTTGATCGCGTCGTCCGCGGCCTTCTTCGCGTCCGTCAACGCCTTCTGCCGCACGGAATCCGCATCGCCGCCCTGGCCGGCACCGCCGTCGCTGGTCTTGATGGCGTCGATCGCGTCGTTGGCCGCCTTCTTGGCGTCCTCCAACGCCTTCTGCCTGACAGGATCGTTCGCGCTCTTCTGCTGCAGCTTGTTGATCGCGTCGTTGGCAGCCTTCTTCGCGTCGCCCAGTGCCTTCTGCCGTGTCGTGTCCGCCTCGCTGCCGGTACGGCCACCCTTGCGACCGGTAGCCCCTCCCCCGCCACCGGCGCCACCACCGGCACCGCCGTCCTGACCCTCCTGCTTCAGCTTGTTCATCGCGTCGTCGGCGGCCTTCTTCGCGTCGGTCAGTGCCTTCTGCCGCGCCGTGTCAGTCTTTCCGCCGCCAGTGCCACCTGTGCCGCCGCCGGTGCCACCGCCAGTGCCACCTGTCTTGCCACCAGTGCCACCCGTCTTGCCACCACCGACGCCACCGACGCCGCCGACGCCACCAGCACCGCCGTCCACACCGCCATGCGTGCCGGACGACTTGTCGCCACCGGAGCCGGTCCCGGTGCCTTCATTCCGCAGCTTCTCGATCGTCTCGTCGGCGGCCTTCTTCGCCTCGTCCAACGCCTGCTGCCGAGCGACATCGGGTGACTGGTTCCCGTCCGTCGACGGCGGCTGCTTGGAGAGCTCGTCGAAGCGCTTGTCGATGTCCTTCTTCGCCTGGTTGAGCGCGGCGCGCCGCTCGTCGGCATCGGGCGAGCTCCCCGCCGGCGGCGTCGCCTTCAGCAGGTCGTCGATTCCCTTGTCCGCCGCCTTCTTCGCGTCCGCGATGGCCTTCTGCCGAGCCTTCTCGGCTTCGGCGGCGTCACCCTTGGTGCCATCAGTGGTTCGGCTATTGGTGCCGTCTTTGGTGCCATCAGTGGTACGGCTATTGGTACCGTCTTTGGTGCCACCCGTGGTACGGCTATTGGTACCGTCTTTGGTGCCACCCGTGTTGCCGCCGGCACCGCCGCCACGCGTGCCGTTGCCGGAGTGCGCGCCACGCGGCGGCTGCATCGCCCTCGGGTCGAACTGGGTGAGGGCGGCCCCGTTGCTCGAGTACGAACTGGACAGATCCAGCAACGCCCGCCGCAGCTCGGGCAGCACGATGGTGTCGACGTCCTTCTTGAGCACCGAACTCATGTACGCCCCGGCGTCGAACTCGACGCCCAGCGTGGTCATCGCCGTCGCCAGCTTGTCGACGAGTTGCGCCTTCGTCTGGACGCGGGACGCGAACTCGGCCTCGATCTCGGCGACGTGCGCCTGGAAGAATGTGATCGACCTGCCGATCGAGCGCAGCGCGTCCGGGTAGCCCGCCAGCGCCGTGGTGACGTCGTGGCTGCGCCGCAGGATCTGGGTCTGCGCGAAGTCCTGGAACTGGTCGCCCGCCCAGCCCTGGAACGAGGGCTTCACGCCCTGCACGGCCGAGTTGAAGTCCTGCTGGAACTCCCCCAGGCTTCGGTACGACGCTTCGAACGCGTCCGCCAGCGCGGTCCAGCTGTCCGCGGCACCGTTGTTGAGCGCGGCGCCGGCCACGGACTTGAACTGCTCGATCGACGTGATGCCGTCGACGTTGGGACTGGGCGCGCCACCCGTCGGACCGATCGTCGAGCTGATCTCCGGGCCAGGGCCCATGGTGATCTTCGACGGGTCGACGGTGACGATCCCGCCCCCCGTGTTGCCGGTGGCGAACTTGCCAGGCCCACCGGTGATGTGGAGCTGCTGGGTGTCGATCGATTCCGGGGTCGTCATCTCATCGTCCTCAGCTTCAGCGTCATGGATCCGCACAGCTCAAGTGGGCGCCAGTGCAAAACGGGCACTGGCACCCAATTCAGCTGGACGAGGTACGTCGACATCGCGCTACAGCGTCGGAATCGTGTCGTTCATCGTGAACGGATCACTCTCGGGTTCTTCCGGCACGTCGACCGGCTCCTCCGTTGCCTCCGGCTCGAAGGTCGGCGGCGGAGCGTTGTCGAACTCGGAGCTTTCGCCGTCGTACTCCTGGGACTCCCAGGTGGGCGTTCCGGTGACCTCCTTGGCCGTCTTGCCGCTGTTGAACGCGTCGATCTTCAGCGTGTTGATCTCGTGCCCGACGACGTGGTCGAGCTTCTTGCTGTTCGTGTCGTCGGTCTGCACGAGCGCGTCGCTGACCCCGTTGAGGCTGTCGTTGATGTTGCCCATGACCATCTTCACGTGCGTTGCGTGCTCCAGCAGGCTCGTCTGCCTGTTGTGCACCACGTCCTCGAGCCACGTCGCGGTCTCGAAGTTTCCGGCCTTCGTCTCAGCCGAGGCGCACTTCTGGAACGGAGACATGTCGCTGAGCAGGCCACCGATGTTGCCCGCCGCGGAACGCACCGCCTCCGGATCGATGTGCGTGCGGTCGCCACTACCAGCCATTTCGGACCTTTCTGGGATACCGGGACTGCTGCGATGATGAGCCGGGTGGTGCCGGACCCGGGATGTCCGGCACCACCCGCGGCATCAGTGCTGGAAACGGCGAGACTGGCTGCGGTCCGTGTCGCCCATGTTGTTGGAGCCGGTGTTGACCTTGCCCGCCAACGTGTCCAGCTGCTCGTTGCTCTTCGTCAGGTCCTGCGCGATCTTCTGCGAACAGGTGTCGTAGCCCTGCGCGGAGGCACCGGTGAAGTCGCCCAGCAGCTGCTGCACCTGCTTGCGCAGGTTGCCCACCTGGTCCCGGATGTTGTTGTTGATCTGACGCATGTGGTTCACACCGTCGGAGATCGAGGCGTAGTCGTAGTTGATCAGGCCGCTTGCCACAGTTCACTCCCGCTGGAAGAAGAATTGGTGAAGGGTGTCCCAAAAGGACTTCAGGTGGTGACGCCGCTGGCGTTGCTCTCGTCCTGGGTGCGCAGGTCGGAGGCGACGCTGTCGAGCGTCGTCGCCATCGTCGTCAGGTTGGTGACGATGTCCTTGGTGAGGCGGTCCCACTCCTGGTGGACCTCGAGCAGGCGCTGCATCATGCGACCGCTGTTGACCGAGGTGAGGGTGCTGATGTGGCCGGTGAGGCTCCGCTGCTGGTTGGTGATGTCGTCGGCGCACGTGCGGTGCCTGCCCGCCATGGCCGACACCTCGGACGGAGTCAGCTTGGTGTTGTTTCCCGCTGCCATTCTCGTAACCTCCTGGATGAAATTCGAAGGCCGTCCGGTGTTCGCCAGGTGCGGCCGCACTTCAATTAGAGGTGGGAAAGCGGGTCCCCGCGGCTCATCTGTCCTGTCGGGACCCAAGCCGGGGACTTTCCCTCAGGAGCCCGGCGGGCTGATCGGCCTGCTCACGAGCGCGGCCTCAGGGCTCAGGGCGGGCCCGCTGGGCAGGAGCGCCAGCAGCGCGGCCGGCACTCCGACCGTGTCCAGGTGCCCGTAGCCGAGGATGGACGCGACATTTTCGGCCACCAACGGGTACTTGACCCCCAGATCGGTGACAAGGAACGCGGTGCCCGATGACGTACCGGGTGCGGAAACGGTGCGCACCAGCGCTCCGCCACCCACCGGGATGACGACCTGGTCGGCCGTCGTTCCGACGGTGTGCTTACCCGCCGGAGGCACGGCATCACTCTCCGTCGAGTCCGGCAGGATCACCAGGGCCGGCAACTGACCAGCGCCGGCCTGCGGATCGAACCTCATGCAAGGTTCCCCTGACGCACCGAGGTTCACCATCGCCGGCGGGATCGCCGGCAGGTCGGCCGAGATGGGGTCGTGGCCCATCACCCGCACTCCGGCGACGTCACCGGGCCCCACCTCCACCGGCCGCACGGAGCTGTCCGGATAGGCGGCCTTCAGGGCGGGGTTGATCAGCAGCATGGCGGCGACGCTGCGGCTGACCGGCATGAGCCCGCCCGCCTGCAGCACGTAGATCTCGTCCGATCCGGTCGCCGGGTTCTTGAGCTCGTAGAGCTGCCCGATCAGGCCGGGCTTGCCGCCGACGGACGGTCCCGGCTTGCCGATGTCCGCAATGGACGGAGGCTGCAGGTCGCGCCCGGCGGGAATCACGTTCAGCCAGGCGGGTGACACCCGGAAGGGTGTCACCGAGTTGTAGCCCAGCGCTTCCAGCATCGTCGGATCCGCGATCTTGTGCCGGTTTCCCCGCCACACGAGGTGCGTGACACCGTCCGGAGTGGACACCAGGAGCGCCTGGTCCGGCGGCGCGGGCGTGCCCTCCACGCCGTCCAGGCGCAGTGTCACGCTCGCGGCGCTCGCCACGGCGTGCTCGTCGACGGGCTTGGCGCAGACCGACCACGGCGAGGTGTTGACCCGGTCCGCCATGGGCAGTCCGTCCGGTGCGCCCGGGATCCCGATGGGCGTTCCGACCGGCACGCCTGTCAGCGAACTCTTGGTGACCGCGACGAGTTTGCCCGCGTCTCCCGCGGCGAGCAGCGCGGACGAGAGGTTCAGCGCGGGCCGCAACTGGCCGTCGAGGAACACGTACCGGGCTCCGGAGTCCTTCTCCAGCACCACGGCCCCCGGCACCCGCCAGGAGTTGTTGCCGCCGGGGAACATCAACCCGACGATGCCGAAGATCGCCACGAGCAGACAGGCGAGCAACAGGCCGAGGAACGTCCCCCCGTTGAACCGCTTGTTGGGGTGCTCCAGCACGTCCGGCTTGCCCTGCATGAGGCCGGACACCAGGCGGCCGACGACGAAGAAGTACGCCTGGACCTGATCTCTGCGTGACTGCATCAGCCGCTCAGCCCCCTGACCCAGGCGTAGACGTCCAGGATCGCCAGCAACAACGGGATGACGGCGATCGCGGTCGCGTGCTCGAAGATGTCCACCGCGCGACCCCAGTAGGGCCGCATCCGCCTGCCGGGCAGGACGGAGGTCAGCACGACCAGCGCGGCGCCGACGAGCACCAGCGGCGTCAGCATCGCCAGCACGCGGTCGAGCGGGTGGTGGCCGAAGCCCAGCCGCAGCACGATGGTCACGACCGCGGCCATGGCGGGCACGAGCAACGACCACCGCGGCACCACGCCGCTCAGGTGCCGGGAACGCATGAACAGCAGCAACGCGCAGACCGCGCCGAAGATCAGCGGCCACTGTCCACCCCGGACGTTCAGAGCGATCAACAACAGTGCCTGTGCGACACCGAAGCCGAGATAGAGGGCCCTGAGATAGCCGAAGACGACCGCACTGCGTTCGACGACGACCTGGTGCGGGACCGGTTCGGTGTCCTCCTTCACCTCCGCCGCCTCGGTGGGCAGCATCGGCAGTCTCAACCGGCCGAGCCGGAACGCCGTGCCCGGTATGAAGAGGCTCGCCACCAGGTTCACCGTGATCCCGATGGCGACGCTCTGCTGCGCGGTCAGATCCGACCATGCCCAGATCACCGACGGGATCAACACCATGACCCCGAAGGTCAGCCCGGTGGTGAAGATGAGCGCCGAGTCGGCGACGGCGACCAGGGCGAACACCGTCGCCGCGACCGCCATCGCCAGGGCACAGGAGATCCAGACACCGAGTTCGCCGGCCGGATCGAGCCACAGCGCGAGGAGCCACCCCGCCGCTGTGGCGTAAGCGATGCCGAGCAGGGCGAGCCCGGTGGCGTTGACCAGGTCACCGACGGTGCGGGCCACGGCTGCCGCGCCGATGACGAGCGCCAGTGCCAGCACGGCGGGGACCAGCCAGAACGACGGGGCGCCGGGCCCCGCGAAGAGGGCCGCCAGGCCGGTGAGCAGCGCGACCAGCGCACCTGCTCGCAGCATCCACCGCGACCGCTCCGGCGTCCACTGGCCCGCATCGCCGCGGGCCCGTTCGGCCAGGCCGTCGACCAGGTCGTCGTAGTCCAGCGGGGCGAACTCCTCGCCCCTGGGTCGCAAGTGGACGGTGTCGCCGTCGAGCAGCTGCAGCTCGGCCGGTGACTTGTCCTCGTCCAGTGGAGGTTCACCGAGCCGCTGCGCGACCCAGCCCTCGTGGTCGACGCTTTGTTCGATCCACTCCTTCCCGAACTGGGCCAGGATGGAGGGCAGGAGGTCGACCAGCTGCACTTCACCCGGAAGCGCTACGTCCACTGCTTTGTCGCCGAGAACGAACCGTAGCCTCGTCGGCACGTTTGTGCGATGCTGCGTGCGTTCTTCCATTTTGGGCACCGGAATCCTTCTGGCGAAAGACGAGCGTGCTGCGGAACCTAGCCGCGGCACACCTGCCCCCGCAGATGGTGATCAAGCCAGATCGCCACTTCGGGGGAAACCCTTCACCAGAGGAGTCCGAGTGGCCACTGAGGTCTTCATGCGCAGGACGCGCCGGCCGGGGCCGACCGCGCCCAGCGACGAGATAGAGCTGCAACCGCCGCCAGCGGTACCCGAGGTGACCGGCGGCGGTGTCGGTGCTGTCCTCACCTACGCGCCCATGGCGCTCAGCTCGCTCGCCATGGTGCTCATGTTCGTCCGGCCCGGCTCGGGCGCGCTCGCCTACGTCGGCGGCGGCCTGATGCTCGTGGCGGCCGTCGGCATGCTCGTCGCCAACATGCTGAAGTCCGGTGTGGATCACAAGGAGAAGCTGCGCGGCGACCGCCGTGACTACATCCGCTACCTCGGCCAGCTGCGCGGCAAGATGCGCTCGGCGCTGTCGCAGCAGCGCAAGGCCGCGCTGTGGCTGCACCCCGATCCGCGCTCGCTGTGGTCGATGGCCATGGGCTACCGGCTGTGGGAACGGCGCCCGATGCACGAGGACTTCGGCGAGGTGCGCATCGGCGTCGGCAAGCAGCGCAGCTCCACCAAGCTGCACCCGCCCGCCGACACCAAACCGCTGGAGGACCTGGAACCGCTGTGCGCGCACGCGTTGCGCCGGTTCATCCGGGCCTACTCGACCCTCAACAACGCCCCGATCGCGGTGTACCTGCGCGCGTTCGCCCGGCTGCAGTTCCAGGGCTACCCCGAGGAGGTCCGCGGTCTGGTCCGCGCCCTGCTCGGCCAGCTCGCCACCGCGCACAGCCCCGGTGAGGCGCGGATCGCGGTGTGCGTGAGCGACGAGGCCCGTGACCACTGGGACTGGGTGAAGTGGCTGCCGCACAACCAGAACCTCGACGCGCGGGACGCGACCGGGCCGCGCCGGCTGGTCGCCGACAGCATCACCGAGCTGGAACGGCTGCTCGGCGGCACCGACTTCATCGGCCGGCCACCGTTCGAACCGGACAGTCCGATCAGCGCCAACGAACCGTACGTGGTCGTGGTCCTCGACGGCGTCACGCTGCCCGACGAGCACCGGGTGTTCGACGAGGCCTACCGCAACACCATCGTGCTCGACCTGTCGGGCGCGCTGCCCTGGCAGTCGCACGCCAACACGCTGCACCTTCAGGTGGTCGACGGTCAGCTGAGCACGGTCGCGTTCGACCGGCTCGGCAAGCCGGTGCCGAGCCCGCTGTGCCAGGCCGACACGATGAGTCCGCAGGCGGTCTCCGCGCTCGCCCGGCTGATCGCGCGCTACCGGGTCGGCGAGGCGCAGGACACCGAGGAACCGCTGGCCGGTGACTACGAGCTGCCGAACCTGCTCGGTCTCGGCGACCTGCGGACCTTCGACCCCGTCACCTACCGGCGGAACAGGTCGAGTGCGCGCAGGCGGCTGCGGGTGCCGATCGGCATGACGTCGACCGGCACGCCCATCGAGCTGGACATCAAGGAGTCCGCAGAGGGCGGCATGGGTCCGCACGGCCTGCTGATCGGCGCGACGGGTTCGGGCAAGAGCGAGCTGTTGCGCACACTCGTGCTGTCGATGGCGGCCACGCATTCGTCGGAAGAACTCAACCTCGTGCTGGTCGACTTCAAGGGTGGTGCCGCGTTCCTCGGGTTCGACAAGCTGCCGCACACCTCTGCGGTCATCACGAACCTCGCGGACGAGCTGGATCTGGTCGACCGCATGCAGGACGCGCTCGCGGGTGAGCTCAACCGCCGCCAGGAACTGTTGCGCGCGGCGGGCAACTACTCGTCGCGGCGCGACTACGAGGCGGCGCGGGCGCAGGGCACCCAGCTGGAGCCGATGCCCGCGTTGTTCATCGTCGTCGACGAGTTCAGCGAGATGCTGGCGAGCAAGCCCGAGTTCGTGGAGACGTTCGCCATGATCGGCCGGCTGGGCCGCAGCCTCGGGGTGCACCTGCTGCTCGCCAGCCAGCGGCTCGACGAGGGCCGCATCCACAAGATCGAGAGCCACCTGTCGTACCGGATCGGCCTGCGCACCTTCTCCGCGATGGAGAGCCGCAGCGTGCTCGGTGTCCCGGACGCCTACGAGCTGCCCAGCAGCCCTGGCAACGGTTACCTGCGCCCGGACACGACGTCACTGGTCCGGTTCAAGGGCGCCTTCGTGTCGGGTGCCTACCGTCCGCCGACGAGCAAGCGGCGGCGGCGGGACGAGGTGGAGCAGGACCTCGTCGCGTTCGGCACCGAGTACGTGGCGCCCCGCGTGGACAACGAGGCGGCGGAGGAGGAACCCGAACGTGCCGACGAGATGACCAGCACCATGCTCGACGTGCTGTTCGACCGGTTGCAGGGCGTCGGCCCGGTGGCGCACCAGGTGTGGCTGCCGCCGCTCAAGCAGCCGCCGACGCTCGACCAGCTGCTGCCGCCGCTGGTGGACCACCCGGCGCTCGGCCCGCGGCCGGTAGGCGACTTCGACGTCTCCACGCTACGCGCGCCGGTCGGCCTGGTCGACCTGCCCGCACTGCAGCGACGCGACCTGCTCGGCGCGGACCTGTCCGGTGCCAAGGGCAACGTCGCGATCGTCGGCGGGCCGCAGACGGGCAAGAGCACGCTGATCCGCACGTTGCTCAGCGCGCTCGCACTCACCCACACCGCGGCCGAGATCCAGTTCTACTGCCTGGACTTCGGCGGCACGCTGAGCTCGCTGGCCCGGCTGCCGCACATGGGCAGCATCGCCGGACGGCTCGACCGCGACCGGGTCACCCGGACCGTGGCCGAGATGAGCAACCTGATGGCGCGCCGCGAGCAACTGTTCTCGCAGCACCACATCGACTCGATGGCGAGCTATCGCAGGGCCCGGCGGCAGGGCCAGTTCCTCGACCTCGACCCGCACGGCGACGCGTTCCTCGTCGTCGACGGCTGGTACACGATCCGCCAGGACTACGAGGAGTTGGAGGACCGGTTCAGCGAACTCGCCGCCCGCGGCCTCGGCTTCGGCGTGCACCTGGTGGTCGCCACCAACCGCTGGTCGGAAATGCGGCCGTGGCTGCGCGACGTGCTCGGCACCCGGTTCGAGCTGCGGCTCGGCGACCCGCTCGAGTCCGAGATCAACAGTCGCGCCGCCGCCGGGGTTCCGGAGATTCCCGGCCGCGGCCTCACCGCCGACAAGATGCACTTCCTCACCGCGCTCCCCCGCATCGACGGCACCGGCACGACCGACGACGTCGCCGACGCGACGATGCAGCTCGCCGAGTCGCTCGACCTGCCGACGACTCCTCGTGCGCCACAGGTGAAACTGCTGCCCAGCGAACTGACCGCGGCTTCGCTCCCAGCACCGACGTCGGCGTCACCCGCGCTGGACATGACCATGGCGCTGGGCATCGAGGACGGCGCGCTGGGCCCGCAGTGGCACGACTTCGACGCGAACCCGCACCTGTTGATCTTCGGTGACGCGGAGACCGGCAAGACGAACCTGTTGCGGCACATCGCCCGTTCCGTCGCCGCCCACTACGGGCCGGAGGAGGGGCGGGTGATGTTCGTCGACTTCCGCCGCGAGCTGCACGACGCGATCCCGCAGGACAACCAGATCAACTACACGGTGAGCACCGACGGTCTCTCCACGGCGATCAGCGAGGTCGCCGAACTGCTGCAGAGCAGGGTGCCGGGCGCGGACATCACGCCCGACCGGTTGCGCAAGCGCGACTGGTGGAGCGGCGGCAGGTTGTTCATCCTGATCGACGACTTCGAGCTGGCGGAGACAGGTGGGTTCGACGACCCGATGCAGCCGCTGCAGTCGTTGCTGCCGCACGGTGCGGACATCGGTCTGCACCTGATCATCGCGCGCAGCACCGCCAGTGCCGGCCGGGGGATGATGCAACCGCTGATGCGGCGGATGTGGGAGCTCGGCACCGCGGTGGTGCTGTTCTCCTGCCCGAAGGACGAGGGCGTCTTCGTCGGCAACGTGCGGCCGAAGACGTTGCCGGCCGGGCGCGCCCAGTTCATCAACCGCCGCCGCACGGTCAACCTGATGCAAACCCCGATCGTCGACAAGTAGCCCAGGCTGGCCATGAACGGCGCTTTTGTGGACCTGAGGTCCACAAAAGCGCCGTTCATGGTCACTGTTCGGGGGTGGGGACCTCCAGGCGGCGGGCTGGGCGCCAGCGGCGGCGCATGCCGATCGGCACCAACCGCGCGGCCAGCAACACCAGGGCCGCCACGAGAACTACGCCCAGCACGCTGAGCGTGACGAGCACGCCGCTGGTGCGATCCTGGCTGGGCACCGGTGGAGTCTGGGCGTTGGCGGGGACCGGTGCGGCCACCGCACCCGTGGCGTCCTCCTGCGGCAGCACCGACGTCACCGCGGCGGCGGGATTCACCGTGCCCCAGCCGAAAGCGGTGTCCGGGACGTTCGCCGGTGGGCTGTCCGCGGTGGCCTGCAACCGGTTCTTCACCTGTGCTGCGGTGAGTTTCGGGTGATAGGCGCGCACCAGTGCCGCTACCCCCGCCACGAACGGTGCGGCGTAGCTCGTGCCGCTGGCCTCCCACTGCCCCGGACCGCCGGGCCCGATGCTGACGACGTCCACACCGGGTGCGGCAAGGTCCAGGTAGCCGCCGGTGTCCGAAAAGGACGCCCGCTTGCCTTCGCGGTCGATGGCTCCGACCGCGATGACGGTGTCGAAGGCGGCGGGGTACGGCGTCGGGTTGCCCTGCTCGGCGCTGTTGCCGGCGGAAGCCACGACCACCACGTCGTGTGTGGCGGCGTAGGCGACCGCCGCTTCGAGGTCGGCGTCCTTCGCCGAGGTGCTGGCGGACACGTTCACCACCCTGGCACCACCGTCGACGGCCGCCCTGATGCCCTGGGCGAGCGTCGCGGCCGAGGTGTCGGTGGCGTCGTCGGCGACGCGGATCGGCAGGATCGTGGCGTCCGGCGCGACCCCGGCGAACATCGTGCCGTTCGCGGGCGCGGCGCCAACGATCCCGGCGACGAACGTGCCGTGGCCGAAGCAGTCGGTGTTGGCCGGCTGGTTGCCGGGCTTGCGCACGTCGCGTCCCGGCAGGACCCGGCCGGAAAGTTGTTGCGCGGCACCGTCTACGCCGGTGTCGACGACACCGACGGTGACACCGGCGCCGCGGGTGACCGACCAGGTTCGTTGCGGCGCCAGCAGTTGCTGCGCCCACGGCACGGTGTCGGCGCTCACCAGCGGCGGCGGCAGGCACTGCCGGGTGTCCGGGATCTTCGGCACCACGTCGGCGACAGCGGGCTGGGGAACCGCGACCAGCGCGGCGGCCGCGGCGAGAGCGGACAGGCGCTTCACGACGCTGCCCCGACCGCGCTGGTGAGCTCGGCCCGCATCAGTGGTGCCGTCAACCGTGCCAGCGCGTCCGGTTCCTCGACCAGCCGCAGTTCGGCGCTCTGCCGCTCCTGCCACGCGCGTTCCAGCCGCGGCAACACGGTCCGATCGCGCTCCAATGCCTGTGGCGACTGGGGATCCTCGTCCGGCAGCAGTTCACGGGTGAGCAAGGCGGTCCTCGGCGCGCGCGGACCGATGCCGTCCTCCGGCTCGTGCGTGCGCAGGGCGAGCGCCTTGAACCGACGCCCCACCGGGAAAACGACCTCGTCGACCGTCCGTCCCATCATCAGCTCCGACGTGCGACGCGCGGAGACCGGCCAGATCAACTGGTCCAGGTCCGCCGACGCCGTGGTCACGTCGAGCTCCGCACTCGCGCTGAGGAAGCCCGGCTCGCACAGCACCGCGCCCGCGGCGTACGGGCTCTCCTTGCCCACACGTTCCTGGCGCAGCACGACCTTGCGGTGCGTCGGCAGCCGGCGCAACCCCGACACCAGACACGGCAGGTACGCGTCGAACGGCTCCCGTCCCTCGGCCAGCGCCTCGGCGAGCGACACCGCCCCGCCCTCACCGCGGCCCAGGTACAGGCACACCGCCACGTAGTCGGCCTTGGCGTCGGGCTTGAGCATCGGCCACGCCGACAACGCCACGTTCACCGCCGCCAACGCCTCCGTGTAGTGCGCTCCGGCGCTGGTGGCCAGACGGGTCTGTTCTGCCGGGGTGCTGGGGCGGTCGGCGAGTTCGACGGGCTTGTCCGGGCGCGGATGTGCCGCAGCGACCGCCTCCTCGGCTTCCGGCTCGTGCTGCTCCGGCTCAGGTTCGGGCTCGACGGCCGGCTCGGGGGCTGGCTGGAGGGTTGGTTTGGCTGTGGTGGGACCAGAGACGGTGGAGACCGGCATCGAGGTCACCGCGACCGGGGGACGCGCGGGGGCCGGTCGGCCGGACTCGGTCGCCGGCGGGATCGGAGCAGGTGGGATCGGAGCAGGTGGGATTGCCGGTTCCGCAACGGATTCACCGGGACCGCGTGCCGCGTCGGCCGTGATGTCCGGCTCCCCCAGCCGCGCCACGTTGGACGACGAGATCCCGTTCCCCGCAGACTCCCCGGCACCGCGCACCAGGTCGGCCTCGGTCTCCGGCTCCCTCGCCAGGGGCACCGGGACGGACGCGTTCTCCTCCCCCGCACCGGCCTCGAGCGGCGTCGCCACGGCCTCGGGGGCGCGCTCGTGCTTGGGCACGGCTCCGGACTCGTTCTCGGCTTCGGGCTTGAGCACGGCTCCGGACTCGTGCTCGGGCGCGGCTCCGGACTTGGGCGCGGCTTCGGGCTCGCGGTCGGCTTCGGGCTTGGGCACGGCCCGGAGCTTGGGCACCGGCTCGTGCTTCAGCGTGGCACCCACCGAGCGGACGTAAGCACCGAGCGCGGCCAGCCCGTCCGGCGCCGCGGTGCCCAGGACGCGGACCTCGGCCGTGTGGCACTGGTGCGGGGTGAGGCCGCCGAGCAGCTCGCGGACAGCGGCCAGTTCGCTCTCGGTGACCTGTCGTCCCGCGCCGCCGACCGCGAGGGTCCACGACCGGGAGTCGAGCCGCCCCGGGGCCATCGGCTGGTCGCCCTTGGCCCGCACGTGCAGGCCGCCGGGCAGCACCTCGGCGAGCGGCGACGAGTGTTCGTCGCCGAGCCGGCGGTAGCTGCGGGGGCCGTGCTTCTCCCAGCCCGGCGGCGGCGAGGCGATGCCGACCACCTCCGGCGCGGCGGCGCCGGGGCGTTGGCGCAGCAGGGCGGCCAGGGGTACGAGGACCTGCTCGCCGTGCTGGCCGAGGACCACGGTGCGGATGGCGCCCGCGGAGTTCATGGTCTCCAGGCCGGCGGTGATCATGACGTCGTGGCCTAGCAGGAGGGCCAGTTCGGCCGCCCACTCCGGCGCGGCGGCCGAAGGTGACACGGGGACGTACAACAGGGCGCGCCGTATCGGTTCCGGCAGGTCGCCGACCAGTTGTGCCACGGCTTTCGCCGCCACCTCCACGCCCGGTTGGCCGACGACCATCTTCGGGATGCGCGGGTGCAGCGGCGCCCGGAACGCCGGGCTGGCGTGGCTCAGCGCGGGCAGGCCCGCCGGGCGGACCGCCAGGCCGGCCGGCACGGTCTCGGTGACCAGGCCCGCGACGGTGAGCTGGCCGTCCGGCAGCTGGTGTTCCCAGGCCGGCACCGGAAAGCGGCTGCTGATCACTTCGCCGTTGCCGCGGGGGCCGAAGCGGCGCCAGCCGACGCCGCCCTCGTTGCGGTTGACGTACATTCCGGCGCCGACCGTGGTGAGGCCGCCGTGCGGGGCGATGACGTCGACCTCGAAGTCGACCGCCAGGCCGTGCAGCCACGGCACTGAGGTGCCGCCGGTGTTGCCGAGGTCGGGTACGGCGAGCCAGACGGCTTTCAGCCCGGCGCCACCGGGAGTCGACCGCAGCGCGGACAGCCAGTCCCGCACCGCGACGAAGAGGCCCGGGTGGCGGTGCGCGGACGCCGACGCCAGCACGAGAACGCTGCCGGGCACCCACGGGATGGTGCCGAGCACGTCGGCGGCACCGGGTACCTCGTCTCTGCTGCGGATCAGGGTGTGCGGCCCACGCCATTCGACGACGAGATCACCGCCCCGCTCACGACGCTGGGACGGTAGCGGAGCGCCGGTGGCCGGTGCTGCCAAGGTGCGCCCTCCTGTTCATGGGCCTGACGCGACTCCCCCAGCACCGCATCGTCGCAGGTGGGAAGCCACGACAGGGCTGCGACAGGCCCGCCGGAGTGATCCGCGGGGATATCCCTCACGTGCCGGACGGAACCCATTGGTCACCGATGCAGATGAACCTGTCACCTGCGCGTTCCGTAATCCTCCAGTGAGCAGAGGAGGGGAATGCCGATGCACGAGGACACTGCGGTGATCCGCGTTCTGTGGATGCTGGCCCAGGGGATGGTGTGGCCGTGGCTGCTGGAGGGGATGTGTGACAGGACGGCCGTCGAGCACGCCGTGCGGCAGCGTTTCGCGGACCCTCCGATCGGCGACCACCTCGGTTTCCACCTCACCGATCTGGGTCGCGCCAGGCTCGTCGACTGGTACCAGCACAACGCGCCGCTCCGCACCGATCCCGCCCACGCCGACGACTGGCGTGCCGTCACCCTGCGCTGAAGGCCAGCCTGCCTTCGAGACTGGCCGTGGCGAGGTCGAGCCGCGACCGGCAGCCGGTGCGCACGAACAACCGGGTGAGGTAGTTCTCCACGGTCTTCTCGCTCATCCGGACCGTCGTCGCGATCTGCCGGTTGGTCCTGCCCTGCCCGACCAGCTCGATGATCCGCAGTTCGACGTCGGAGAAGTCGTCACGGGCGACGCGGGCCCGCGGCAGGACGACACCGACCTTGCGCATGGTCTCCCTGATCCGCAGGTCCATCCCGCCCTCGCCGAGTCGTCTGGCGAACTGCAGCGCCTCGGCGTACCACGGCGCGGGATCCTCACAGAGGGATGCCATCGCCAGACACGTGCGCATCAGCTCGGCCGCGTTGCCGGTGCGGCGCAACAACATGATGGCTGAGGCCGCCATCGCCGAGTCCTTTTCGGACAGTCCACCCAGGACCAGCTCGGCGGCGCGCAGGTTCGTGCCACCGAAGCGCTCGTGCCACCTCCGGGCCTCACCGGCCGCACGCGCCAGCCCGGCACCGTTGCCCAGGCTGTTCTCGATGAAGCCCAACCGCAGCAGAAGACACGACAGGCCGACGTCGTCACCGTTCTCGACCGCGCGGCAGACCAGGTCGTAGGCGGACCAGCCGCGGTCCGGCCCGGAGATGCCGAGGTCCACCCACGCCCGCAACGCCAGGAACGGGCCGTTCTCGTCCACGAGTCCGAACCACTGCGCGGCACGCCTGACGTCACCGGACGAGGCATGGACCTCAGCGGCCAGCAGCCGGGCGACGTGGTGCATCGCGGTGGGCGCCCCGGCCAGCTCCAGCCGACGGGCGCTGGAGGCCACCCGCGACCACTCGCCGTCGGCGTAATCCCGCAGGAGGCGGCGATAGATCCCGAGCGGACCGGACTTCGGCAGGCCGTAGCAGGGCCCGAGCACGAGGCGCAGCATCACGACCACGTCGTACCGGCCGTCGGTGACCTCGGCCGCCTCGACCGCGTCGTCCACACCGAGTTCGTCGTGCTCCCAGTCGGGTAGCCGATTGACCCGGAAGCCGGAGAACGCGGCCGCCACCTCCGTCGCGCGCACCGGATCACGTTCGTCGAACCAGCGGGCAGCGAACCGCAGCGGCACTCGCGCACGGGGATCACCCGCCAGCACGTCGTGCACGCCGGCCGCCACCGGCTGTCCGATGTGGACGGACGCCAACGCCGCCGCCGCGGCGAGCTCGTACCGGCAGCACTCCGGGATGCCCGCGGCGACCTCGGCCCCGACAACCTCGGCCAGTTCGCCGTACTGCCCGGTGCGCACCAGCAGGTGCAGCACGATCCGCAGCAGCCGAACACGGTCCGCACCAGGCCCGACGTGTCGCAGCGCGGCACGGAACCACCGCGCGGCCAAGGATGGATCTGCCCGGACGATCCGGACGGCCTCGCGTTCGAGCAGCGGCACCAGCGCGGGGTCGGCGGGTAGCACGGCGCCCGCCAGCGCGATGTGGTCCGCGACCGTCGACATGTCGGAGATGCCGCCGCGAAGCAGTTGCTCGGCCATCGTGCGGTGAACCGCACGCAGCCGGTCCGCACCGAACCCGCGCATGAGCGCAGCCGTCAACGCGGCACACGGCACGCTGAGCCGTCCGTTCTCGTCGCACGCCAACGCGCCGACGGCGACGAGCCGGTCCACGACGTCGCCGGACCGGCGGAGTTCGTGCCCGAGCGCGGCGGCGACCTGCAGCACGTCGTCCACGTCGAGCCGGGCCGCGTCCGCAGCCACCGCCACGATCTGCACGCCCGCTTCGCCGAGTTCCTCCACGTTCCGGACGAGTTCGTGTTCGCGGGGCAACGCGACGAGAGACGGCTCGCGCAGGCACAGGTGGCCGAGCACCTCGGCGAACGCACCCTCCCGGCGCAGCGCGTCGAACGTCGCGAGCACGGTGCCGGGATGACCCGCGAGCGGTCCGAGCGCCGTGCGCACGGCGGGGATCACCGCCTCGTCCAGCGGTGCGGGCGCGACACGGGCGAGCAGTTCGCCGATCTCGGCCTCTCGCAACGGACCGAGGTCGAGCACGCGGTCCGCGAGCGAGATCAGCGGCGTCACCGTGTCTTCTCGGCACGTGACGACGACCGTGCACCCCGCACGGTGTGCGGCGGCGATCGCTCGGACGGGGTCGGCCGCGGCGTCCACGTCGTCGACGAACACCGCCACCGGTCTCGTCGCGCGCAACGTCCTGAACAGGCGCACCAGTTCGGCGAGGCCGCACAGCCTGCTGAGCGCGGCCACCGAGCCCGTGAGCTCCGGGCCGACGTACTCGTGGAACGACTCACGGACCAGGTCGACGACAGCCTGGGCGCGGAACACGTCCCCCGGCGGCTCCTCCGCCGTGACCGGCAGCGAGAGCACGGTGATGCCGCGGTCCCGCCACGACCGGCGCAGCTCGTGCAGAAACGCCGTCCGGCCGATGCCGGCGCGACCTCGCACGACCAGCAGAGCCGGTGTGCCCGCGAACCCGCCGAGAGCCGCCGCCTCCGCGGTCCGGCCCACGAACGGCCTGCGCTCGCTCGGCACAAGATCCTCCACAGTGCACCATTCGGACTAATCGATACGCCCGATAGTAGGCACGTGGCAGTGGTGTCGCCATGTCCCGAAAGCCTGTTCCGGGCAGATTCGCACGGACAGGTGAACGCCGTTTTCGTCGCAGGTCAGACCATCGACTCCTGGAAGTCCTCCGCCATCAGCAGGGTCATGTCGGCCGCCGTGACCCGGTCGGACATCGCGAGGCGGGTCGCCTGCTGGTCGGCCATCACCTCGAACACCTTGCGGGCCGTGCGGCCGTTGCCGAAGGTGCCGTCCTTCGGAATCCGGTCGAAGTACTCGTACAGCGTCTCCGCCGCCACCTCGTCGAGCCGGTAGTCGTGCTTGCGGCAGTGCAGGCCGACGATCGTCACCAGTTCGTCCGGGTTGTAGTTCTCGAACTCGATCGTGCGGCTGAACCGCGACTCCAGGCCGGGGTTGGCCTGGAGGAACTCGATCATCTGCTGCGAGTAGCCCGCCGCGATGACCACCACGTCCTCGCGGTGGTCCTCCATCAGCTTCAGCAGCGTGTCGATCGCCTCGCGGCCGAAGTCGGGACCGGTGCCGCTCTGGCCGGCGCTGAGCGTGTAGGCCTCGTCGATGAACAGCACGCCGCCCAGCGCGGAGTTGAAGACCTCGGTGGTCTTGATCGCCGTGCCGCCGATGATCTGCGCGACGAGGTCGGCCCGCGCGACCTCCACCAGGTGACCGGAGCGCAGCACGCCGAGATCGGCGAGGATCGCCCCGTAGAGCCGTGCGACCGTGGTCTTGCCGGTGCCCGGCGCGCCCGCGAAGACCAGATGGCGAGCCATCGGCGGCGCCGACAGGCCGGCCTCCTGGCGGCGCTTGGCCATGAGGTTGAGGTTCACCAGCGAGTTGACCTCGCGCTTCACGCCGTCCAGGCCCACCAGCGAGTTCAACTCGCTGATCGGATCGCTCGGCGGCCGGTGCTGCGCCGTGGCCTGCTGGCTGTCCGGGCGCGTGGAGGACGGTGCTGGTCCGCTGGCCACCGCGGACGCCGAGCCGTGCGCGTCCCGGACGGCGTTGCCGGCGCTGCGCAGGTTCGTCACGTGCAGTTCGGCGCTCGGCCGGGTCTGCCGCAGACCGGAGCCGAGGTTGTCCCTGACCAGGCAGTCGACGATGCGGATCTGGTCCTCGCTGTTCACGCTGATGCCGTCACCGGCGTTCGTGACGAACTCCGACTCCTCCAGCACCCCCGTCGAGCCCACGTCGAACAGGCAGCCGCCGGCCTTGCTGTCCCGCACCCGGCACCGGGTCGCGGTGAGCTCACCGCCGACCCCGACGTGCAGCCCGTCGCCGCCCGCGTCGGCGATCTCGCAGTCGGACAGGACGAGCGCCGCTTCCCGCACCAGCACCCCGCTGTCGGCGGTGCCGCGGACGCTCGCCCCGGTCACCGAGGTCCTGGCCGAACCGCTGACCGAGATCCCGGTCAGGCCGGTCCGGTCGATCTCGATGTTCTCGAACCGGCCGCGGCCACCGCCGGTCACGTCGATCGCCGCGCCGTCGCACCCGCGTACCCGCAGGCCGCGGAAGAACGGGTCGGCCGATCCGTCCACGCGCACGCCCGCCTCCGAACACGACGAAACCGAGGCGCGGACGAACTCCGTGGTGCAGCGCTCGCCGACGGCGACACCGACACCGTTGACGTCCGCGGCCCCGCACTCCTCGAGGGTGCCGGCGGCCCTGCCGGTGAAGAGGTAGCCGTACTCGCGGGTGCGCTCGACCCGGAACCGCCGCAGGACGGGCGCGCAGTCCTCGGCCACCAGCACGCCTTCCGCACCCGCGCCGCTGACGGAACTGTCCTCGATCACGACGTTGCCGGAGGACGCCAGGTAGAAGCCGATCCCACGGACGTCGCTGACGTTCACGCGCGTGACCACCGCGCTGGCGTGCTGCTCGACCGCGAACGCCGGTTTGGCCGTGCGGGTGATGGTCGTGTCGGTGACGGTGACCCGGCCGTGGCCGTTGAGGCAGATGCCGTTGCCGTTGGCGTCGCGCACCCCGCAGGCGCGCATGACGAGCTCGCCGTGCTCGGCGATCACGACGCCCGACGTGCCTGCTTCGAGCAGCCGGCACGAGTCGAGCAGGTTGCCGCCCGACGACGTGACCACGACACCGGCGCCGGCGGGGTTGCGGACCTCGCAGCCCCGCATCAGCACCGAGCCCTGGCCGGTGGCGTACACGGCGGACCAGGCGGTGGCGCCGATCCGGCACTCGGTGAAGCTGAGCTGGCCGTTGGTCACCACGACGGCGGGACTCTCCGGGTCCTGCGACTCGATCGTCAGCCCGGAGAGCGCTCCGGAGTCGGCGCCCAGCACGACGGCGGGCCCGGACGACGCGACCACGCGCACGGTGCCGGGACCGTCTTCCGCGGTGATGGTGACGGCCCTGGTCAGCACCAGCGTCTCGTAGTACTGGCCGGTGCTCACCAGGATCACCGCTCCGTCGGCGGCGGACGTGAGCGCGTCCGAGATGCTCCTGTGCCCCTGCCCCGTCGCGGGGTTGACCGTGATCACGTCCTGGGCCACCTGGGATCCTTTCCATCTCCACGCCGAACCGTCCGGCGTCCAAATGGCGGTACCCGGCTGGTCTGGTTAGTCTGGCGTCCCCTGAACCGCGCCGCGGCGGTCCCGCCACCGCCGAAGACCAAATGAGGGAGTTCCCTCACGAGGTCGCGGAGGAAGAGCAGAGCCACTTCCGTGCCGTCAGACCGACTTGTTGAGCCCGCAGAAGTACTCGCCGCCGACGTCCTGGAGTGGGTGAGCGACGCCGATCAACCGCCGTTGACGGTGATCGGCGGACCGAGCGGTGCGGAGTCGCGCGCCTGGGTCGAGGAGATCGGCCGCGTGCTCGCCGCCGGCACGGCCCAGCACGGCCGCCGGATGAGGGTCGTCAACCTCTCCTACAGCGAGCCCGGCACGGGCTTCGACCTGATGAGTCAGATCCCGCCGCTGTCGGCGTTGCGCGCCACACCGGGACTGCTGCTGTTCTTCAAGGACACGCACCGGTTGCCCGCCGAGTCCGTCGGGGCGCTGGAGACGTTGGTACGTCAGATCGCGACCACCGGGACGCGGTGCGTGTGCGCGTTCGCGATGCCGTTGCCAGTGGAGACGAGGGCCGCCTTCCTGGCGGGCTTCCACCGGTTGCGCCAGGACGGCCTGGTGCGGCTCGTGACCATGCGTCCCGTGCGCCCGCGGCAGATTCCCGAGCTGGTCACGTCACTGATCGGCGCGCTGCCGGAGCCGGCTCTGCACGCCGCGCTGTGGCAGACGACGCGGGGCTGGCCCAGCCTGATCACCGCCGCGCTGCGGATCGGCCGGGAGCAGGACCTGATGACCGTGGTGGACCGGCACGCCTACCTGACCGCGTGGCGCCGGCAGTTCCGGGTCGTGGAGGACGCCGAGCTGCTGGCGGACCTGCGCGGACTGGGACCGACGGCGTGGCAGGTCGCCAAGGCGATCGCGGTGTTCGGTCCGCTCGGTGCCGCGGCGCCGCGGCTGGTCGGTGAGGCGCTCGGGCTGACCGAGACGCAGGCGGAGGCGGAACTCGCCGGCCTGGCCCGCGCCGGGGTGCTGCAGTACGCCAGATCGATCTCCACCTGGCGCTTCCGCGTGCCGCTGGTGGCGTTGTCGCTGGAGTCGGCGTTCGGGCCGTACGAACGGCGCAGGCTCGCGCAGATCGCGGTCACCGCCATCTGGCAGGGCACCGCCCGGTGCGAGCGGCCGGAGTACCTGCCCAACCAGCTCGTCAACGCGGGCAGGCTGGTCGACTCCGAGCGGGCCCGCGACGAGCTGCTCTCCGCCGCGGGCCGGGCCGCGCTGCGGGAGGCCGACCGGTCGCTCACCTGGTTGCGGGCGGCCGCGGAACTGTCGGCCGACCGGGACGACCGCGTGCAGATCCTGCTCACCCACGCCCGCACCTGTCTGATGTGCGGCGAGGCCAGACAGGCGGTGGAGTCGACCGACGCCCTGCTGCGCGGGTACGTGGAGGAGATCCCCGAGAACCAGCTCATGGGCATCTGTCTGCTGCACCTCACCGCGTTGCACGAGTCCGGTGACATCACCACGCTCGAACAGGTGGCGCAGGAGAGCTGGTGGCCGTGGCCCGGCAGCGCCCCGCAACGGGCCGTGGGCCGCGCGTTCGCGCTGGCGTTGCTCGGCCAGTGGAGGCAGACCCACGAACTGCTCGACGAGATCCGGCAGGAGAACGCCGAGGCGCCGGTCGACTGGCACGTCCGCGCCATCAGCCCGGTCACGAGGCTCTGGCTGGGCGACGTGACGGAGTTCGATCACGAGGTCGCGGAACTGGTCACCAGGGTCGAGGCCGGCGAGAAACCGCACGAGGAGCTGCACGGCCGCACCAGCGTGCTGGTGACGCTCGGCGAGCTGCGCCGGGCGCGGAACCTGCTGGCCCTGGCGAGCCGCGTGTACATCCGGCTCACCCCCGCGTGCCTGACCGCGCTGGCCGTGGCGGAAGGCCACGCGACCAAGGCGCTGGAGCTGACCCGCAGGAGCATCGCCACCGGTCCTGGCAACGGCTGCGACGCCGAGCACACCATGATGTTCCACCTCGCGGCGACCGTGCAGCTGCACCGCGGCAAGTTGTCGCGGGCTCTCGCGCTCATCGCCACGGCCCGCTCCCGCACGCCGACCCTGCCGCACCTGCTGGTGTTGACCGAGGCCTCGCACGAGCGGCTGTACCAACGGGACGCGCTGGCACGGCAGGTGCTGGAGACGGCGCTGCGCGCGGCTCAGGAGGCCGGCGTCGTGGCGCTGACCGACCTGCTGTGGACCGCGCTGGCCGACGTCGCTTTCGACCTCGGCGACCAGCACCTGCTGTCCTGCTGCCTCGAACGGGTCGAGGCCGTCGCCAAGTGCATGGGCACCGAGCAGGCCGAGCTGCACCGGCTGACCCTGCGGGCGGTGGTCCAGGCCGACACCGGCGCGGCGGACCGGGCCGTGGCACTGCTGCGCGAGCGCGCCCAGCCGCTGGAACTGGCGACCGGCCTGGAACGACTGGTGAGGTTCGCCGTCGCCAGCCCGGAACTGCTGCTGGAGGCCTACTGCGCGGCGGGCGAGTTGGACGCGCTGATGTTCCGGGCGGGGTTGCGCAACCTCATGCGCGCGCACAGCATCCCCGTGCCGGGACGCCAGGCGACCGTGGCGGAGAACGAACGCCTGCTGGCCGTCCTGGTCGCCGACGGCCTGGGCAACAAGCAGATCGCGACCCTGCTCGGCGCGAGCGAGAAGAGCGTCGAGGGCAGGTTGTCGAGGCTCTTCTCCCGCACCGGTTACCGGTCGCGCGTCGAACTCGCCGCGGCGATGCTCACCGGACGCCTCCAGGAGTAAGCGCGCGTCACGACGCCGCTTCGAGCGTCTTCTCGGTGTGCGCTTCCAGCGCCATCGGTGCGGTCAGGCGGGCAACGACGTCCTCGTCGTCGACCAGCCGCAGCTCGGCCTGCAGCCGTTGCTCCCACGCGCGCTCCAGCCTCGGCAACGCGGCCGCGTCCCGCACCAGTGCCTCCGCCGACTCCGGGTCCTCGTCCGTCAGCAGCTCCCGCACCAGCAGCGCCCGCTTCGGCGCGCTGTCGTCCGCGGCCTCGCGCGTGCGCACGGCCAGCGCCTTGAACCGCCGCCCCGCCGGGAACACGGCCTCGTCAACGGCACGTCCAGCCAGCAGCTCGGACGTGCGCCGCGCGGACACCGGCCAGATCAACAGATCGAGCTCGGCCTCCGCCGTGGTGACGTCGAGCTGCGTGCTGGCGCTGAGGAATCCGGGCTCCCACAGCACCTCGCCGACCGCACGGTGCTCCTCGCCGCGCGGGTTCTCCTGGCGCAGCACGACTTTGCGATGCGTCGGCAGCCGCCGCAACCCGGACACCAGACACGGCACGTACCCGTCGAACGGCTCGGCCCCCAGCGCCTCGTTGACCGCGACCGCGCCTGCCGGGCCACGGCCGAGGTACAGGCAGACGGCGACGTAGTCCGCCTTGGCCTCGGCCCGCAGCATCGGCCACGCGGACAGCGCGACGTTCACCGCGGCCAGCGCCTCGGTGTAGTCGGGTCCGGCACTCAGGCTGAACCGCGTCTGCTCCGCCGGTGTGCTGTCCCGGTCGGCGATCTCGATCAGCTGTGTGCGGGGCGCGCGGGAGACCTCCGGCCGGCTGTCGGCCAGGTTCACCACGACGGCTTCGGTGGACTCCGCGGGCGCTGCGTCGGGGGCCGGTTCCGGCTGGGTGGGCGGCAGGGTCTCGGGTGCGGTCAGGTCCTCCACCGGTGCCGGCGCGGGGATCGGCTGTGGACGCGGGCCCGACACGGTGGTGACGGGGACGGCGAACGTCGAAACCGGTGGCGGGGAAGGGATTGCTGCGGTCGGAGTGGGCGCGGGCATCGGCACGGCTGCGGGCACGGGCGCAGGCGCGGCCACGGGCACCGGGTTCAGCCGAGTCGCGACCTCGTTGACGGACAACGACACCGGCTCCATCCGCGTCGTCACCTCGCTCGACGACAACGCGGACGGGGCAACGAAGCCCGGCCGAGCTTCACCAGCGGCACGCAGCGGGCGCACCCGCGTCGGCTCCGCAGAGTGTTCGAGCACGACGCCGAGCGACCGCAGGTAAGGCTCGAAGCCCGAAAGCGCGTACCGCCACGAAGTGCCGAGAACATGGATGTCGACAGTGCGGCAGCGCTCCGGACCGAGGCCCTCGAGCAGGTCGCAGACCGCGGCCACCTCGGCTCCGGTGACGTCGCGGCGCTCGTCGCCGACCACCATGGTCCAGCGGCGCGGGTCGAACACCGCCGTGACGCCGCCTCGGTCGCTGTCCAGCCGGACGTGCAGGCCGCCGGGGAGCACTTCGGCGACCACGCCGGCCGCGGCCGCCTCGGACGGGATCTGCGGGCGGTAGCAAAGGCCGTGGCGTCGCCAGCCGGCTGGCGGTGGCGCGATGTCGCGGACCTCGGGCGGCGCGTTGTCCGGAGTGTGGCGCAGGACTGTTGCCAGCGGTTCGAGGAGTTCGGTGCCGTCGGCGTCGTACACGACGGTGCGCACCGTTCCGCTCGCGCTCATCACCTGTCTGCCGGTGGCGACGTCGAGACCGCGGTTCAACGCGGCGGCGAGGCGGCTCGCCCAGTCGGCTGTCGTCACCGGCTCGGCGTCGGGCACGACGAGCAGGTCATGCCGCTGCGGCAGCCGGTTGATGAGCGCTGCCAACGAACTGGGGCTGACCGGTTCGCCCACCACGAGCTTCGGGAAGCGCAGGTTGAGCGGGGTCTGGAAGCGCGGGTCGCGCGGGTCGAGCGGAACCAGGCCGGCCGGGCGGACGGCCAGGCCCGCGGGCACGGGTTCGGCGACCAGGCCGGCGGCCAGCGGTGCGTGCGGCAGCTGGTGCTCCCACGAAGGCATTGGGAACCGGCGGCTGAACGCCGTCGCGTCGCTGCCGGGCCGGAAGCGGCGCCATCCCGCGCGGTCCACGTAGAGGCCGATGCCGCGTCCCGCGATCGGCGTGCCGTGTGCCGCGACGACCTCGATCCCGAACTGGACCGAGAGTTGGTGCAGCCAGGGGACGTACCTGCCAGCGGGGTCGCCCAGGCCGGCCACCGCCAGCCAGACGGTGCGCAGCGGCTCGGCGCCGTGCTGGAACCGCAGTGCCGCGACGCAGTCCTGGACCGCGGCCAGCAGGCCGGAATGCCGGTGAGCTCCCGCCGAGGCGAGGACGAGCGCGTTGCCGGGCACTCGCGGGATCCGGGTCAGGGCCGCCGCGTCCGCCGGCGCTTCGTCGTGCCCGCGGATGAGGGTGTGCGGGCCGCACTGCTGCGCGATGAGGTCGGCGCGCGGTCCGCCGGACGTGACGCCGATCTTGAGTGCTGCCAAGGTACGCCCTCCTGTTCCCGCCTGGCCCCAGGACGCAATTCGACATCAACCAGGAGGAAGCGGACGGGCACCGGCGACGGAGAGGAAATGACCCGGGGGATATCCCTCACCACCGAAAAGTGGCTGGTGAAAACAGGATCAGTCGTCGCGGCCGGCCAGCACGAGCCGGCCCTCGATGCTGGCGGTGGCGAGATCGAGCCGCGAACGGCAACCGGTCTTGGCGAACAACCTGGTGAGGTAGTTCTCCACGGTTTTCTCGCTGATCCGCACCGACGTCGCGATCTGGCGGTTGGTCATGCCGTGCCGGACGAGTTCGATGATCTCCAGCTCGGTCTGCGAGAAGTCGTCACGGGCCGCGCGGACCCGCGGTGGCGCGACACCGATCTTGCGCATCGACTCCCGGATGTGCGCGCCCATCCAGCCCTCGCCGATCTGCCTGGAGATCTCCAGCGCCTCCCGGTACCACGGCCCGGGTTCGTCGCAGAAGAACGCCACCGTCATGCACGCGCGCATCAGCTCGGCCAGGTTGCCCTGTTCCCGCAGCAGTTCGACCGCGGTCGTCGCGGCGGCGTAGTCGTGTTCGGACAGTCCGCGCAGGATGAGTTCGGCGGCGAGCAGGCCGGAGCCACCGAAGCGGGTGTGCCAGCGCTTCGCCTCCGCGCACAGCCGGGCCAGCTGTTCCGCGTGTCCCGACCGTTCCTCCAGGAACGCGAGCCGCACCAGGTACCACCGCAGCCCCACGTTGTCGCCTTCGTCGGCGGCGTGGCTGATCTGTTCGTAGGCCGCCCAGCCCTGCTCCATCGCGGCTTCCCACTCGCCGCTGCGGTAGGCGATGCCGACGCCGACCCAGGTTCGCATCGCCGGGAACGGGCCGTCCTCGCCCGCCAGGCCGAGCCACTGCGACGCGCAGGCGAAGTCGCCGAAGGTCGACATGACCTCCGCCGCGAGCAGCCGGGAGACCTCGTGCACGGTCGTGTGCGGCGGTCCGGTGAGCTCCAGGCGTCGCGCGTCGATGAGGACCTCGGACCAGAGGCCGTCGAGGTAGTTGCGCACCAGCCGGCCGTAGATCGCGAGCGGACCGTGCTCGGGCTCGCCGTAGCCGAAGTCGAGCACCAGCTTGAACATCGTCCCGACGTCGTACTGGTCGTCGGCCAGCTCGATCGCGCCGGCCCTGGCGGTCTCCGCGCCGAAGAGGTGGTCGACGCGGAACCCGCCGAACGCGGCGGCCAGGTCGCTCGTCCGCACCGGGGTCCGGCCGCGGAACCAGCGGGCGGCGAACTCCAGCGGGGCACGGCTGTGGACGTCCCTGGCCAGTGAGTCGTACACCTCGCACGACACCGGGCAGCCGGTGTGGACGGCGGCGAGTGCCGCCGCCGCGGCCAGTTCGTGCCGGAACCGGTCCTCGACACCAGCCCGCACAACTTCTTCGACGACCTCGCCCAGGTAGCGGTAGTGGCCGACGCGCACCAGCAGGTGCAGGACGGTCGTCATCAGGCGATCGCGATCGACGCTGCCGGACGGGCAGTGCCGCAACGCGGCGCGGTACCGGCGGGCGGCGCGTGCGGGATCGGCGCGCAGGACGCGCTTGGCCTCGCGGTCGAGCATCGGCACCAGCGAGTGGTCCACCGCGAGCGCGGCCCCCGCCAGCGCCACGTAGTCGGCGAGCGTCGAGCTCTCTGCCGCGCCACTGCGCAGGAGGTGCTCCGCGATCGTCGCGTACAACCCTTCCACCTCGCCCGCGGCCCGGCGGCGCACCAGCGCGGTCCGCAACGCCTCGCAGGGCACGCTCAGCACGCCGTCCTGGTCGTCGGCGAGCACGCCGGCGGACACGAGCTGGTCGACCACCGCGCCGCACGTGCCGAGGTCGTAACCGAACGCGTCGGCGAAGAAGAGCAGGTCGTCGATCGTGAACCGGGTGGCGTGACCGATCACCGCGAACAGCCGGTCGCCCACCTCACCGGTGGCGGTCAGGCGTTCGACCAGTTCGTGGCCGGGCGGCAACGCGATGGCTCCCGCCTCCGAGCCGCGCAGGCACAGGTGACCGAGCACGTCGACGAGCCGGTCTTCCTGCGCCAGCAGGTCGAACGTGGCGAGCACCGCGCCCGCGTTGCCCGCCAGCGGGCCGAGGGCCGCACGCACCGCGGGTGCCACCGCTTCGTCGAGCGTGCCGCGCGCGGTCTGGTTCAGCAGCAGGTCGACGTCCGGCGCCGCCAGCGGACGCAGGTCGAGCACCCAGTCGGCGAGGCCGCTCAGGGCGGTCGGCTCGTCGGATCCGTCCTCGCGGCAGCTGGCGACCACCGTGCACCCGGCCCGATAGGCGGCGGCGACGGCCAGCACCGCGTTCGGGGCGGTGTGCACGTCGTCGACGAGGACGGCGACCGGGCCGTTCGCGCGCAGCTGGCCGTACAGGCGCACCAGTTCGGCGAACAGGATCGCTCGCGAACGCGCCGAGCCGCAGCACTCCTCGTCGCACAGCCGGTCGACGGCGGCGAGCGCGTTCAGCGCCCTGGCACCGGCGAGTTCGTCGTAGGACTGGCGGATCACGTCGATCACCGGTTGCGCGCAGAACAGATCCCACGCCGGTGCGTTGCCGACCGGCACGGCGAGCACGGTGATGCCGCGGTCGCGCCACATCCGGCCGAGCTCGCGCAGGACCGCCGTCTTGCCGATCCCGCCGCGGCCGCGCACGAGCAGGAGCGCCTGCGAGCCGGCGAACGCGTCCAACGCGGCGATCTCCGCCGTTCTGCCCACGAGAACGCCGCGGTCTCTCGGCATGCCAGCCTCCTCACCGTCGCCGCACGGCCGTCGACCCGCGACGAAACGCCTGTTCGCTCAGGAGAGGCCGGTCTCGGGTCGTCATGACGCGATTCGCTGCCAAGCTTTGCCCAGCCGCGCCCGATTGGGCTATTCAGCCCAACCAATGAGACGCTTTCGTGACGCAGTTCTCACCCGAATGGCCGTAACCCAGCCGACGACGATGATCTCGGATGCCGCACCCGCCTGATACCGTCCTGACGTGATTTTCCAGCAATGCCAAGGACTTCCGAGCTTCCAGCGGCATGATCAAGCCGGTACGTAAACCAGCGAAGCTATCGTCACGAACATCAAGAAAGCCCTAAACACCAGGTGTTCACCTACGTGATTTAGGCCACAGTGATCACAGCCGGAGTCCGTTCCGGTGGTGTGAACAGAGATCGAATGCCCGAACGGGCAGCAATCGAGAGCGCTCCCACGACCAGCGCAAACGATCTTCCTGATCATCTTCCGTTCACATGGCGTCGGCCCGTTTCGCTGTGCGGCAAGGCATTGTGAACGCGAATCTCAATTGGCAACTCGTGCGCGGCAAAGTGAGTGACGCACGGATAAGACCCCCGATACTGCCCGCATGTACATCGTCGGTGACAACGACGCTGTCCCGCTCAAGGACACCGTCAGTTCGGGTCAGGTGCAGATCGACCCGGCCGCGGGCGAGGAGCTCCGCAAGCAGTTCCAGGCTCAGATCGACCAGGTCGACTCGTGGCTCGAACGTGCGAACACCAGCATTGCCCGTCCCGCGGCTCTGGGCGCGAACCCGGTCGGTGACGCCATGCGCGACAAGTTCACCCATCGCGCCGAGGGTGAGCAGTACTCGTTCGTCAGCGTCATGACCGCGTACCGCACCGTGCTCGAGCAGACGAAGAACTCGATCGTCGAGGCGATCGACAACTTCACCAAGCTCGACGAGGAACACCAGGCCGAACTGAAGAAGCACATGGGCAACAGCTGACCCGCGGGCAGCTGAGTCCATCGACGCGAGAGGCGAGCCGGTCATGCCCCCCGAGACCGACCCGAGAGAGATCGAGAACAAGCCGGTCCTCACGGACCCGCAGAACTGGGCGTCACGCTCGCATTCCGAGCTCTACGCCGCGGTCCACAACAACAACGACCCCGGTCAGGCCGGCCAGATCAGCTCCGACTGGGGCAAGTACGGCTCCGAGCTGACCGAGGCGTCACGCACGATCAACGCGGTCATCACCTCGTCCGAGACCAAGTGGACGGGTGCCGCCGCCGAGGCCGCCCGGGCCGCGATGAAGCGGCTCGGCGACTGGGTCGACGAGACCGCCCGTACCGCCGTCGAGGTCGGCAACAAGGTCGCCGACCAGGGCCGCGTCATGGAGGCCGCCCGAGCGCAGATGCCCGCGCCGGTCCAGTTCGACTGGAACAAGGCAGCGGCGGCGCTCTCGCAGCCGGGCACGCCCGCCTTCGTGCTCGCGGCCGCCGACATCGCGGTGGCGAACGCCGCGTCGCGCGCGGCGCACGACCAGGCGATCAACGTGATGACAACGATGGAACACAACTCCCGGCAGATCGACTCGTCGGTGCCGACCTTCAAGCCGCCGTTCAACCCGAACACCGGCGAGGTCGAGCAGCCGGTGCTGGCGACGGCCCGCTCGGGCGCCGCGCCCGCGCTCGGCACCGGGGTGGACTCCCTCATGTCGACGCACGCGCAGGGTGCCGCGGTGGCCGCGCCGCCGTCGCCCACGGGCGCGGGAGCCGGTGGCGGAGGTGGCGCCGGCGGTGCCGCGAACCAGCCCGCCGCGGCCGCGTACTCGCCGTCGGCGCCGGGCTACACCGGCCCTGGCAGCACCGGCTCCGGCGGAGGTGCCGCGGGCTACACGCCGCAGATGCCCGGCTACAACCCCAACAGCACGAACACGAACGTGGCCGCCGCGTACACGCCGACGGCACCGGGCTACTCGGGTCCGGCCAACACCGGCAGCACCTACACCAGCAGCAGCAGCGGTGGTGGTGGCGGCAGCACCTACACGCCGCAGATGACGGGCTACAACCCGAGCACGGGCGGCGGGAACCGTCCGGGCGGCAACCAGAACACCCCGGACCTCCCGCGGGTCCCGGTCGTCGGCAAGGACCTCGCGAACCCGAACTACACGCCGCAGAACCTCAAGGGCCCAGCGGCCTACACGCCCACGGCGCCCGGCTACAACGGTCCCGGCGGCCCCGGTGGCGGTGCGGGCGGTGGCGGCGGCGGTGGTGGCGGCGCCGGCATGAAGGGCGGCCCGATGCCGTACTCCCCCTCGATGGGCGGTGGCGGCGGTGGTGGCTTCGGCGGCGGCGCGGGTGGTGCCGGTGGCGCGATGCAGCCCGGTGGCTCGGCCGGTGTCCAGGGCCAGGGCGCTCGTCCCGGCATGATGGGCATGGGTCCCGGTGGCGCTTCCGCCGCGGGTGCCGGCATGGGTGCGGGTGCCCCGATGGGTGGCGCTCCGGCTGCCGGTGGCAAGGGCGAGGACGACAAGGAACACCGTTCGGCCAGCTACATCATGGGCGGCGACCTGTTCGAGGTCCCTGGTGAGAACCTGCCCCCGTCGGTGATCGGTGCCGGCAAGGCCAAGAAGAAGGGGCCGGACGCGTCGTGATCACGCCCGAGTTCCTGTTGTCCCCGCGCGAGTTCGACGTCCTGTGGCACGAGCTGGGGCTCGGCCGGATGCCGTACCCGCTCGATGTGCCCAGCGAGGGCGACACCGAGCAGGATCGCCGGGTGCTGCGCGACCGGACGCTCGAGGAGCTGCGGCAGCGCGGTCTGGCCGACGACCCGCGGCTGGAGGAGTACCTGCGGCTGCTGGACGACCACGCCATGTCGGTCGACGCGGTCGCGGGGCTCGACCGGACGGTGCGGGCGCTCGCGGTCTCCAACGGTGACCGGGCCGTGCTGGCGGTCATCGACGCCGACCGGGTGGGGCTGCTGGCGATCCGGGAGACCGGCATCGCCCGCGAGATCGTGCGGGTGCTGCCCGACGGCGAGCCCGGTCCCGGCACGGCGGTGAACGTGCGGGTCGAGGCTCTGCAGCAGGCCGTCGCGCTGCAGGAGGCCGAGGAGCAGGACGACTCCGAGGACCCGTGGGGCTCCGACGACGAGATGGACGACCGGCAGGCGTTGCAGCAGGCCGGTCTGTCCTCTCAGGACGCCAAGCAGTTCGGTGAGCTCGCGGCGAACCGCGTCGCGGGCGGCCAGTTCGGCGTCACCCGCGGCCGGGAGCGCTCGGGTGTCGTGATCAACTGGTTCGACACCCACCAGGGCCGTTACCTGATGGTCAACTCGGACGGCTGGCTGAGCCTCTCGCCGACCGACAACGACCGCATCGCCACCCGAATCAACGCCGTGCTCGCCTGAACTGGCGTGCCGTTGAACCGCCGCCGCCGGAGGACCGTGTGAACCCCGCGAACCCCACTCAGTGGGTCGAAGAGTACGAGGCCAAGCTGGCCGACCTGAAGAAGAAGTCGGAGGACCTCACGGAGAACTTCGCGGCGTCCACCGCGACCGTGACGTCGAAGGACGGCGCGGTGACCGTGACGGTGGGCCCCAACGGCGGCCTGCAGAACCTGGTGCTCGGGCACCGCGCGGTCGAGCTGGGCGCTGCCCGGCTCACCGCGCTGATCCTGGAGACCGCGCGGCACGCCCAGAAGCAGGCCGCGCAGCAGGTCCTGGAGCTCTTCAAGCCGCTCGGCGAGGGCACCGAGGCCTACCAGATGGTCTCGGACTCGATCCCGGACGACGAGCAGGACGTCGAGCAGACCGACTCCTACGACGAGATCGACGACGAGCCGGAACCCGCCCCGGCTCCCCCGCCGGTGAGCCGCCCGGCGGCCGGCCCGCAGCCGGCGCCTGCCCGCGGCCGCCGCCGCGCGGACGACGATGACGACGATGACAACCAGCCCTGGTAAGGAACTGCGATGACCGCGCCTGAAACGCCACTCCCGTCTCCTCCCGGGATGAAGATCACCGAGGAGAACAAGCTCAAGGGCTCGCTGTTCATCGAGGCCTACGGCAGCCTCATCGACGGCATCGGCAAGGAGGCCGAGTCGGAGACCGAGAAGGCGCTGGACATCACGTTCAACGCCATCGGCGCGGCGTCGGCCACGGTGATGCTCGCGATCGACCCGCTGGGCAGCATCATCGGTGCCGGTGTCGGCTGGCTGATCGAGCACGTCTCGTTCCTGCGTGACGCCCTGAACCAGCTGATGGGCAACCCGGAGGAGATCCAGGCCAACGTCGAGGCCACCAAGGCCCGCGCGGCCGAGCTGCGGGTGCTGGCCGAGGACCACAAGAGCGGGCTCGCGACGTTCGACGGCTGGACCGGCGCGTCGTCCGAGGCGTTCAAGAAGAGCATGGACGGCATGTCGCAGGAGCTCGAGGAGCTCGCGCAGGCCGTCGAGACGAAGGCCAAGATCGTCGCGATCATGGGCATGCTCGTCACGGTGCTGCGCGACATCGTCCGCGACCTGATCGCCCAGCTGATCGGTTCGCTGATCGGTGGCGCGATCCTCGCGGCCGCCGCCATGATCCCGACCTTCGGCGCCTCGATCCCGATCTTCTGCGGCTTCGCGGTCGGCAAGGCGGTCGCGCTGGGCACGAACATCGCGTCCCGCGTGGCCCGCGTCGTCGCCGCCCTCGGCCGTCAGATGAAGCGGATCGGCGACCTCGACGACATCATGGCCAAGATCAGCAAGGGCTGGCAGCGCTTCGAGAACGCGGCCGACGTCGCCGAGATCGGCTACGAGGCCTACAAGGCGCAGAAGGACGTCGACAAGAAGATCGACGAGGCCGTCGCGAACAACAAGTCCGGTGGTGGCGGCGGTGCTCCTGGGGGCCCGTCCGGGTCGAAGACGGCCCAGGACGCGACCGCGACCGCGACGCTCCCGAACGCGCCCCATGCCGCCACAGCGCAGCAGGACACGGTCGCACCGACGGCGTTCCGCGTGGGCACGGTGCAGCAGGACGCGACCGCGCCGACGGGGTTCAGCGTGGGCGCCGCGCAGATGGACTCGCTCGCAGAGCCGGTGCAGGCCCGCCGGGCGATGAGCGCGGTCGAGCCGATGCAGGCGTTGCACCGCACGGAAGCCGCGGAGCCGATGCACGCGCTGAAGCGGATGGACGCCGTCGAGCCGATGCAACCCCTTCAGCGGATGGAAGCCCTTCAGGCGCCGATGGCCCGCACGCAGATGGACGCGGTCGAGCCACTGCAGCCGATGCACCGTGCAGAGGCCGTACAGCAGTTGCAGCCGATGCACCGTGCAGAAGCCGTACAGCAGTTGCAGCCGATGCACCGTGTGGAGGCCGCACAGCCGCTGCAGCCCATGCACCGAGTGGAGGCCGTACAGGCGCCTCAGCCTTTCCAGGCCGCGCACCGCGTGGAGGCTCCCCAGGCGTTCCAGGCCGCGCACCACGTCGAGGCGCCTCAGGCCTTCCAGGCCGCGCACCGCCCGGATGCGCCCGTGGCGTTCTCCCGCGTGGAAGCGTCGGACTCGACCATGACGTCCGGTGTCTCGATGACCGGCGGCGGCTCGATGCACGAGGCCGCGCAGCCGATGCAGGCGCGGGAGATGTACAGCAGCTACGAGGCCACCCCAGCCGAGCCGGCGCAACCGATGCAGGCGGGCTTCGAGCCGATGGCGCGGACGCAGATGTCCCACACGTTCGAGGCGCTCGAGCCGCGTGAGGGCTACAACCCGCTCGTGGCGCACGCGGCGTTCTCGACCGTCGAGGCCACGCCGGTCGAGGAGAACTACAACCCGCTGCAGTCCTACGACGGTGCCCCTCAGGCGGGTGGCGCCGCGGCCCAGCCGCTCCGGCCGACCGTGGCCCACGAGCGTCCGACCAGGCCGTCGGCGTAGTCCTCCCGGGCAGCCGGGACCCCAGTTCGTTCTGACGCAGTATCTGGAGAATCGCCGCTCATGGCCAAGGGGAACGTCAATCCCAATCCGTCGCCGAACCCGAACCCGGCGCCGAATCCGACGCCGTCTCCCTCGCCCACGGGCACCGGAGGCGGTGGGCCGACGGGCAACAGCGGCTACTCCATGAGCGACTCCTCGATGACGGGGTTGCAGAACAAGGCGGGCGACCTGGGGTCCCGGCTGTCGAGCATTTCCAGTGGCCTGCGCGGCCTGAACTTCAGCGGCAACGCGCTGGGCCCGATCGGCCTGTTCGCGGTGCCGGCGCTCAACGCGTCCAACGACAACGCGGTGTCGCAGGCGGACAAGGGCGCCAAGGCGTTCACCGACGTCCAGTCCGGCCTGAAGGCCACGCACCAGACGTCGGTCACGACGGACACGAACCAGGGCAAGACCTTCGGTTCGGTCGACACGAGCACCAACGCCAAGCCGCCACCCGGCGGGGGCGTGAACGTCAACAACCTCAACTCGCAGGGCAAGAACGTCACCGGCCCCGGCTCGATCAAGGGCGGCGGCGTCAACACGCAAGGCCTCAACACGCCCGGCGGACCGAAGGCGACCGGGCCGGACTCGATCAAGGGCGGCGGGGTCAACACCCCGGGCCTCAACGCGCAGGGCGGTCCCAAGGCGACTGGGCCGGGTTCGGTCAAGGGCGGCGGCGTCAACACCCCGGGCCTCAACACGCAGGGTGGCCCGTCCGTCGGTACGACGCCGAACGTCAAGGGCGGCGCGGTCAACACGCCTGGGCTCAACACCCAGGCGGGCGGCCCCAAAGCCACCGGGCCGGGTTCGGTCAAGGGCGGCGGGGTCAACACCCC
>NZ_MUYM01000028.1 GCF_002150765.1 Lentzea kentuckyensis | reverse complement strand
GGCCCACCCCGAAAGGAAGTACGTCCACGATGGACGTTCGTGACCTTGACGCGATCGTCAAGAAGCGCCGAGAAGCCGTAGGCGGAGACCTCGTGACCTTCGCCTTTGGTGGCGCACAGTTCGAATTTCCGCACCCCTTGCTGGCCGATGACGAATGGAAGAACGGCCTCGCCGACATCACCAGCGATGTCGAGCTTGGCCAGTACGTACTCGGCGACCAATACGACACGTTCATCTCCGTCGGCGGCCGATCGTCCTACCTCGCCATTCTGATGGAAGAGCTGCGCCGCGAAGCGCAAGACGAGGACGCAGACGGACGCCCTACACGATCGCCGATCTCCTTGCGGGAGCGGCAGAAGCGACCGAAGCGGACCTAGCCGCCACCTACGGCGGCGACCCGATCGCGGACTACTGGTGCGGCCGGATCACACTGCGACGCCTCAGAGTTCTCGTCGAACACCTCCCGCCCAACGGCGCCCGCGCCCGTGCCCTCAAAGGCCACGCGTGGACCGACGACACGTACCTACTCGCGATCACCGCCGACCGGATCGGCGAAGCGGCGGCGGGAATCGTCCGCGCACTAGGCGGAAAAGCCTCACGCCCCAAGGCATTGCCACGTCCCGGCAAGAACGGGCAACGCACCGGCGACCGCGGCAAGGCATCCACCGAAGACGTTGTGCGCTACCTCAACGCATTGAAACCAGCCTGAACACCAACAGGGGGTGATCCATGCCCACCCGTGGTGGATCGACGGTGTGGCTTGACGTTCTGCCGTCGCTCCGTGGCTTTGGCGCGATGTTCGCCAAGGAAGCCGCCGGGGCTGGAAGCAAGGCGGGTAAGCAACTCGGCAACGCGATCGAGGAAGCCGTTGGGAAGGCGAGCAAGCGCGCCGCTGACGTCCTCGCGGAGAACGTCGAGGACGCCAGCGACCGCGTCAAGGAAGCGGCTGACGGCATCAGCAAGGCCAACGACAAGGTAGCCGACGCCGCCGGACGTGTGACCGTCGCAGAGGCCAAGCTAGCCGACGCACGTAAGAAGCACGGCGAGACGGACGTACGGACCATCACCGCGCAGGAACGTCTGGCGACAGCGACCCGCGCCAAGGAACGCGCTGACCGTGACGCCGCCCAAGCGACCGAGAACCACACCCGCGCGACGGCCGAACTCACGGAAGCACAGACGCGGCTCAACGAAGAGACCAACAAGTCCGATGGCCTCCTCAAGCGTCTCTCCGGACGACTGTCCAAGGTAGACACTGATCGCATTGACCGTGGCGCGAAGTCCATGGCGAAGTTCAGTGCCGCCGCGTACGCGTCAGCGGCGGGCATCGCCGCCATCGGCGGCGCGCTCCCAGCCGTCGCGGGTGTCTCCGCGATCATGGCCCAAGCCAGCGGCGCGGCCCTCGTTCTGCCCGGTGCCCTCGCCGCCGGTGGCGTCGCCGCCGGAACGCTCAAGCTCGGACTCAGCGGCGTCGGCGACGCGCTCAAAGAATGGAACGACGTCGACAAGTTCAACGAGAAGATCAAGGAACTGAGCGGCAACGCACGCGCGTTCGCGGTCGAGGTTCGTGACCTCCGCCCCGAACTGATCGGCCTCCGCAACGCCACCCAAGACCGCCTGTTCGCCGGTGCGGCCGAGGACGTCAAGACTCTCAGTGACACCTACATTCCCTTGCTGAGCAACGAACTTGGCAACATCTCGTCTGAGTTTAGCCTGGCACGTCAGAGCTTGGTCGGGTTCGCCGTCGAGGGCGGCACGGTACGTGACGTGACGTCTCTGTTGAACCTGACGGAGCAGCAAGTCCACAACGTCCGCAGTGCCCTTGCACCGCTGGCGGCGGCGTTCCTTGATGTGTCCGTTGTGGGCGGTGAGGCCATTGCGCGTCTGACGTCGGGCCTCGGCGACAACGCCGCCGAGTTCGCCGCGTTCGTCGCACACGCCCGCGAAACCGGGCAGATCGAGCAATGGATTTACGGCGGCTTGCAAGCACTTGACGATCTCGGTCAGTTGCTACGCAACGTCAGCGCCATCATCGGGACCGTGTTCGGTGCGGCGAACGCGCAAGGCGGCTCGCTGCTCGACACCATGAACGCGGTCACCGGAAGCGTGGTTGCGATGCTGCAAAGCACGCAGGGCACGGACGCGCTTGCCACGTTCTTCCGCACGGTGCATGACACCGTGCAGAACCTGTTGCCCGGCTTGCGCGCTGTGAGTCTCGCGCTGCTAGAGGGAATCGTTCTGGTTGGCCCCCAGATTCCCCCTGTGGCACAAGCGTTCTCGGACGTCGCCATCAGCATCGCGCCCCTGATTCCAGACCTGGCGTCGTTGGCCGTCAGCATCCTCCCGCCGATCGTCGCGCTTGTCAGGGAACTGGCGCCAGCCGTCGGAACCCTTGCCGCCGCGTGGATCGGCGGACATGTAGCCCTGCTGGCCTTCAACGGCGCGGTTGCAATCTTCAAAGGATTCCAGTGGATCGTTGGGTTCATCCGCGCATGGGCCGCCGGGCAACTCGCGCTCAACGTTGCGATGACCGCGAACCCCATCGGCATCATCGTTGCCGCGATCGGCGCTCTCGTTGCCGCAGTCATCTATCTGTGGAACAACAATGAGGGCTTCCGCAACTTCTTCATCAATGCCTGGTCTTCCATCCGTGCCGCCGTGGTAGTCGCCTGGGAGCAGTACATCAAGCCTGCGTTCGCGGCGGTCGTCGGCGCAGTGAAGGCGGTCGGTGAGGGGGCGGTGTGGTTGTGGCGCAACGCTTTCGTGCCCGCCTGGTCCGCCATCTCTGGTGCCGTGTCGACCGCGTGGGGTGTTCTGTCCACGATCTTTGACGCTGTCGTGACCGTGTTCAAGTACGTCGGCACCGCAATCTTCACGCTCCTTGTCGTGCCCTACGTGCTGGCGTTTCAGGCCGTGCGTGCGGCAGTCCTGTGGGCGTGGGAGAACGGAATCAAGCCCACCCTTGAAGCGCTCGGAAACTTCTTTTCGTGGCTTTGGGTGGCGAAGATCCAGCCGTTCGTGAACCTGCTCAAGGCTGCCTTTGGGCTACTGGTCGCCGCAGCGATTTGGTTGTGGCAGAACGGACTCAAGCCGCCGTTTGACGCGATCGGAATCGCAGTCTCATGGCTCGTTGATCAGGTCGTCGCACAGTTCAACTTGTGGATTGCCGCCGTCCAAGCACTTTGGCATGGCGTCAACGCCGCCCTGTCGGCGATCGGCGGCTTCTTTACGTGGCTGTGGGCCGAGAAGATCTCGCCGTTCATCGAGATCGTCAAGGCAGGACTCAGTTTGGTCGGCCACGCCTTCCAAGTCATGTGGTCGGAACTCGTCCGCCCGGCGCTTCAGTCGCTCGGCGATTTCCTGACTTCCCTGTACGACAACGTGGTCGGCCGCGTGTTCGCCTTGCTCAAGGAAGGCGCATCATCGGTCGGCGGCGCTTTCGACTCGGTCGTCGGGTGGATTGAACGCGTCTGGGGTCGCCTAAGGGAGATCCTCGCCAAGCCGGTCAACTTCGTGATCCAGTCCGTCTACAACGACGGGCTACGCGCCGTCTGGAACAAGGTCGCAGAATTCGTTGGTATCAGCGGACTTCCGCAGATGAACCCGATCACGTTCGCGGGTGGTGGTGTCATCTCCGGCTACGCGCCGGGGCGGGACATCGTGCCCGCACTGCTCTCACCCGGCGAGGCGGTGCTAGTGCCAGAGGCCGTGCGTCTCCTTGGCGCACAGAACATCCTGGCGCTCAACGCTGCCACGTCCGGCCGTCGCGGAAACGTGGTCGGTGGCGGCTACTCCGGCGGCGGAGTTGTTAACCGGTTCGCCGGTGGCGGTGTCATCGGCACCATCGCGTCATGGGTCGGTGAGATCGGTCAGTCCGTTGTGGACCTTTTCAGCGACCCGGCCGCGTTCGTCCGGTCCCGTCTTGGCGGGGGAGGCGGATGGGTCGAACAGCTAGCACTGTTGCCAGGCAAGGTTCTCGGCAAGGCCGCTGATTTCCTCTGGGACAAGATCAAGGGATGGTTCGGCGGCGACACACCCACCGGCGGAGATCAGCTCGCACAGTGGATCACCGCCGGTATGCGCATCGCCGGTGTACCGGGAACGTGGTTCGACCCGCTGCACACGCTCATCATGCGCGAGAGCGGCGGCAACCCCAACGCGATCAACCTGTGGGACAGCAACGCTCAAGCCGGGTACCCGAGCCAAGGTTTGATGCAGACCATTCCACAGACCTTTGCCGCGTATAGGGATCCGCGTCTGCCGAACGTCATTACAGACCCAGTCGCCAACATCGTCGCGGGCATTCGCTACATCCTTGCCCGTTACGGATCCGTCTTCAATGTTCAACAGGCGGTCGGGTCCACCCCGATGGGTTACGACTCGGGCGGCTACCTGATGCCCGGCGTGACGACCGTCTACAACGGAACCGGTCGCCCAGAACCAGTTCTGACGGCCGCCCAATGGAATGCATTGCAGGGCAACACCTTCGGCTCGGACGAACCGATGATTATCACCGGTCGGCTTGACCTCGGCGATGGTCTCGAAGCGCGCATCGACGGCCGGATTTCCCAGGCACAGCAACAAGTTGGCGCTGCCATCGCCGCGCGACGGAGGTTCTAGTGGTCTACGAGTACCGCAACGGCATTGACTACTTCTACGGCCAATTGTCGACCGCCGCCGCAGTGTCGGACACGACGCTGACGGCGGCGGCATTCGCCTCCTTGCCGTCCACCTTCAGCACTACGAGCTACCTTCCCCTTGTGCTGCACGATCCCACACTCGGTCTGGAAGAGACGGTGTGGGTGACGGCGCATACCGCCGCGTCCACCTCGGTCACCGTTGTCCGGGGCAGGCAGGGCACCACGGCCCGCGCGTGGCCATCCAGCACGCAGGTTGTCGACGCGCCTACGGTGCGGGACGTGACATACCCGTTGGCACGCGCGTCCCTGCCGACTGACGCACATGTGGGTATGCGTGTCCCTGTCACTGACGAAGGAATCGTCGTCCAGCGCGCCTACAACGGCGGACGCTGGGAGGCCGATGTAGGCGTGGGTCTGCCGAGTGAGTTCGGCTACCGGCAGGATGCTTCGGCCATCCCGGCGTCATCGGTGTTGATGATGCGTGGTGGTTGCGCCACCAGCGTCACCAACGCGTCGTCTCAGTTCGCGGTCGTGTTCAAGTCGCCGTTCCCGAACCAGGCTCTGACTGCCAACATCACATGGCATTCAGGCACCCCCGGCGGGTTGGGTTTCGCCATATATCCCGGAACTCTGCTGGCCAGCGGCTTCACTGTTTACGTGTTCAGTCTGGCGACCGGCGCGCTATCGGGCGCGGGCGCCAGCGTCGTCTACAGCTATACGGCAGTGGGGTACTAGACCCATGTATGCACGCACACCATGGGCGCGGTTTCCTTGGGGTGCCAACGAACTCCCGAACGTTGTGCCCCCGGGATGGCAGGACGTCCCGACCCCGCTTCCCGGCAGTACGCCCAACTTCACGTTCGTCAACCAGGTAGGCGTCAGCCCGTGGGCGTTGCGGTCGTGGGCCGGGTACGTGAAGCCCACTGCCTACAGTGGTGGCGGTATCGCCGTTGCGCCGGATTCGGCCCGTGGCGTGATCCGGGTATGGACCTGGTGGCCGAACGCCGCCGCGCTGCAACTCGTCCGCGTCACCGCCGACGGAACGCGGAGGCCAGTGCGTGGCGCATTCCCTGCGGTGCCATCAACTCCGACAAGGCAGAACCTCTGCACCAACCCGTCGGTCGAGGTGTCGCTGTCGGGGTACATCGCGTTGAACGCGCAGACCACGTTGTCTCGGCCGTCGGTGTCAGCTCCGGCCGGTACGTACGTGATGCGGATGGTCAGCACCAGCACCACCACGGGCGCGTTGATCCCCGGCACGCTGCCCGGTCCCGGCGCGTTCACGATCGCGTTCAACCTCGCCGCCTCAACCAGGCCCAGTGGTGTCACGGTCACCGTGCCGTGGCTGGACGCGTCCGGCGCGTCGGCGGGAACGACGACGATCAACCTGCCCGCCGATCAGATCAACAACAGCGTCGGTCAGACTGCGCGGCACGTGCTCACCGCCGTGGCGCCGTCTGGCGCGGTGACGGGAAGCGTCACGCTGACCATCACCGGTGTCACAGCCAGCGTGACAACCGTCGACTTCGACGCCGTTGTGATCGAACGGAACATCACCGATGGCACCTACTTCGACGGCACCAGCACCGGCGGCAACTGGACCGGCACGCCGGGCCTGTCGATCTCGCAGCTGGCGCCGGTGCTCATCGTTGACGACGGTGAGGCGCCGTTTGACACGACGCTGACCTATGAGGCGTACAACCCGTCTCTCACAGGGGGCCGCGTTGCCTCTGTGTCGGTCGTGCTGGCCTCTACCGGCTTGACGTGGCTCACCCATCCCGCCGCGCCGTCTCAGCCGCTCACGGTCCAACTGAGCGCCCCTACACCGGCGCGGACGTACGACGTCGATCAAGGGGTCTTCTACCCCGTTGGGCGCGCACGCCCCGTCGTCGTGTCGGCGGCACAACGCCACGCCGCCACCGGCACGTTGACCTTCGGCGCGCTGACGCGGGCGGAGCTCCGATCCCTGCTGGACACATTCGCTGATCTGTCGCCGGTGCTGCTCCGCGTCCCCGGCGACTACGACCCCTCTGACATGTGGGTCGTACTCGGCGCGCTCACCGTCGATCCGCAGGGACGACTGCCCTACCAGGACACCCGTCTCATCTCCGCGCCGTTCACAGAGGTCGATCCCCCGGACGCGGCTCTTGCCGCCTAGCCCGTCGAGAGGGGGCCGCCCCCATGTGGCCCCTCTCGACACGGGCGCAGCTCGCCCTGGTCCAGTCCCACACGATCAACATCCGGGCGACCGCATACGGCCCATACGGAACAATCGAAATCCCGGTCGGCGGCGGCTCGATCACCTCCGACGCGACATCCCAGGTACGCCGGTCCGGCACGATCAACACCGATCCGAACCTGTGGCCGGTCAACCCCCGCTCCGTTCTCGCACCACTGGGAACAGAAGTCCAGGTCGACTTCGGGATCGGGATTCCTGGCGGCGTCGTCGAGTGGGTGCCGGTCATCCGGGGTCTTCTCACCGAAGCGTCCCGGCGGCAACCGATCGGATCGGACTCCGCTCTCCCGCTGTCCCTAGTCGACCGGTCTGCGCGCGTCGCGGAGAACCGTTTCACCGCACCAACCCAGACCGTCGCCGGTGCCACAGCAGTCACGGAGATCCGGCGACTCATCCAGGATGCGATCGGTGCGTCGGTGCCAGTCGTCGACTACACCGGCTCGGTTGCCGTCGCCGCCGTGCTCGACATCGACCGCGAACGGTGGACCGACGGCGTCGAGAAGCTCGCCGACAGCATCGCGGCCGAGGTGTTCTTTGATCCGCAAGGCGGCGGTGTCATCCGTCCACAACCGACACTGTCCGACACTGTCAGGTGGATCATCTCCAGTGGCGCGACCGGAATCCTTGTGACACGTGACGACAAGCTCACGCGTGAGCGGAGCTACAACGGCGTCGTTGCCAGCGGCCAACGAACTGACGGCACGGCACCGGCGACCGCGACCGTGTGGGACACCGACCCGAACTCCCCGACGTACTACCTCGGAAGTTTTGGCCGGAAGCCGCGCTTCTACACCAGCGCCCTTCTTACTACTACGGGGCAGTGCACGACGACCGCCACCGCGTTGCTGTCACGGGCAAAGGGCATGGCCGCTCAGGTGTCGCTGACGGCCGTGTGCAATCCCGCGCTTGAAGCCGGTGACGTTGTCCTGGTCCGCGACGACTCGACCGGCGAAGAGACACGGCACATCCTCGACAAGGTCACGATTCCCCTGTCTCCCAAGGATGCGCAGACCTTTGAAACGCGATCACTTGACCTCGACTCGGTGTCGTAGGGGGCGAGCATGCGACCGGAAGACGCCGTTGCCGAAGCCCTCACACAGCTCATCGAATCACTCCGCCTGGTGGGCACCGTGAGCGGCACATCCGGCACCCGAGTGTTGGTCAACGTGCGCGGCACCGTGCTCACCCTGCCCCGGTTGGCCAGCTACTCGCCGACCGTCGGCGACGTCGTACACATTCAAGGCCCGGCGCCATGGCTGGTGCTCGGCAAAACCGCCTAGCCCGTAAGGACTCTCGCCCGTGGCATTCGCCGACATGGCATACCTCGCCGAACACCCCGGCTTCCGCGACCGCGTACGAATCGCCATGATCTCCGCCGCCGTAGACGTTGGCGCAGAAGAGAACGACGGTAGCGAATACCGCCGACTGCGCCGCGCCCATGCGGTCAACGTCCTGCAAAACCAGGATGTGTTCGCGCACGTCTACGCGTGGGTTGTCGCGGCCAACGTCGCGATCAGCTTCGCGTCCAACGACGGTGACATTCAGTTCACGATCAACAGCAGGTGGGACGCCGTCGCGGGCGCCGCCCCCGATCCCACGCCGTAGCACCCAGGTGAAGGGAGTCCTCGCGTGCTCCCCCAACGACTCACCAACGTACTGACCATCCTCATCAGTCTCGTGTGGACAGCAAACGTCGTCGTCGGATTCATCAACCCCGGGCTACGAGACCCGCTGATCAACGCGATTTTCGCCGTGGTCGTCGGCACCGTCTACGCCCTAGGACGTCGCAGCACACCCGCTGACGGAGACAACGTCGTGCAGAACGCCCGGCGTCGGCTCGGTGACCTGATCGCGGGCGACAACACCGAACCTGGGGACGGGACTGTCCCAGCTGACACCAGCAGGGAGGGTGATCAGCGGTGACCACGTGGGCGTACCTACTCCAAACCGTCGGCGTCGGCGCGGTCAGCTTCCTTCTCGGCTACCTCGCCGGTCGTGCTGCGCGCGACGTGCACCGCATCGCTCAAACCGTTACGACACAAGAAGAGGTGGCAACCGGGATGCGGACCAGCAAGAGCCGGGCAAGCGGATCTCGGGGCCACGTAACACAGTTCGCGATCGCAGCCGTTGTCGTGCTGCTCGGCGTGCTCACCGTCGTCCAGGGACTGATCCAGTCCTCGGCAACACGTCGGATCTCCGACTGCAACGCCGCGTTCGCGAACGCCCTCGCCGACGCGATCGACGCACGATCCGCCAGTAACCAGTCAGCACAAGACGCCCTAGACGAACTCATGACGACCATCGGCCGTCTCGCCGCCACGCCACCCGCGAACGAAGCGGAGGCCGCGCAGCGCCGCGAAGAATCCCGCAAGGCAGTCACGGACTACGTGACAAAGAGGGCGGAAGTCAAGGCACTGCAACAGAAGAACCCCTACCCGCCGCCGCCGCGCGAGTCCTGCCCGCACTGATCACAAGGAGGTTCTGACATGGACTACGGAACAGACCTCAGCATGTGGAACGCGGTCAACGACGCGAACGCCATGCGCGCCAACGGCATCACCTACGCATGGGTCAAGGCCAGTGAGGGCGTCGGCTACGTTGACCCGAGTTTCTTCAACAAGGTCCGCCAGTTGAAGGCGGCGGGCATCGTCGTCGGCGCCTACCACTTCATGCGCGCCGGATCGGCGACAGCGCAAGCCGCACACTTCCGTCAGGTGGCGGGCGACGCCGGATGTCTCGACGGCGGGGCGCTCATGCCCATGGCGGACATGGAATCCGCCGACATCCGCGCCAACGCCGACAGCTACGTGACGGCGTTCTTTGACGCGCTGCGCGTGGAACCCATGGATTGCTACGGCAACTTGGACTGGTTCCGCAACGTCCTCGACTTCAACGCATGGGGACGCCGCGACATCCTCGGTCACCTGGCGCACTACAACGGTGACCCTGGAAACCCGGCATGGCGCTACCCGCGTGCGGCGGTGCACCAGCACACCGACCGTGGCGCAATCCCGGGCGTCGCAGGCAATGTAGACCGCAACGCCACGATGGGGACCTACGATCTCGCGTCCATCACGATCGGTCGTGTCGCCCCGCCGATTGCCGCGCCGGTCGGCGGCGGCGCTGTCGCGGACCCTGGCGATACGTGGACGGTCGCGCCGGGTGACACGCTATCCCGTGTCGCGTCGGCGTGGGGGACAACCGTGTCGGCGGTCGCCGTCGCGAACGGCGTCGCCAACGCTGACCTGATCTTCGTCGGCCAGGTGATCCGCAAGCCGGGTACGACCGGGGCCGCCGCGCCGCCGCCGTCCGGCGGGACATACACCGTCGCCGCCGGTGACACGCTCTCCGGCATCGCCGCCCGGTCCGGTACCACGGTCGCGGTTCTCGTGATGCTCAACAGGATCGCGAATCCAGACCGCATCTACGCCGGACAGACCCTCACGCTGCCCGGCGCCGCCGACATCGGACAACGGGTGTACGTGGTCGCCGCCGGTGACACGCTCTCCGGCATCGCTGCGCGTCTCGCAGTTCCCGGCGGATGGTCGGAACTGGCCCGGCGTAATAACATCGCGAACCCGGACCGCATCGTGCCGGGGCAACGGATCGTGTACTGACAAACGTCATGGCCCCCGGCGAACGCCCGCGTGCGAATCGCGGGGGCGCCCGTCCGCCGGGGGCCATGACTGGTGCTACAGCGGATGATCAAGTTGCGTTGCGCAACCCGCGTACCCCGGCATGTGGGGGTCGGATCTTCGACCGGGACACTGACAACGCACCGCTGTTTCGCCTTACCGGGTTGCCCGACCAAGCATGAACGTCACCCCAGTTCGAGCGCTTGCGCGAGACGCACTCTCAACGCGGCAAGCGCGGTTTGTACGTGCGGGGGGCCGACGGTGTCGAGATCACGGCAACAATCGAGAACCTCTGTGATCGCGGCAGAAAGCCGCAACAGACTCCCATCGGGATCATCCGGCCACGGCGACAGGTTCGGGTCTCCGTGCTCGTACAGCGCCCGCGCGTGCTGCTGCAACGCGTCCCGGATGAGCTTGTCCAGCCGCGACATCACTTCGCCTTCCAACGCCCGCCCTCACAGTCAGCCAAGTGTCGACACACCAACGAATCCGGGACCGTCCTGCCGCACTTCGTGCAGCGGAACATCTTGCACCGGTTCAGGTTCAGCCGGAAGTGTCCACGCATGTTGCTTGCCATTGACCGCCGTCCCACCTAGATCTCAAGTGGAGCCCCTGTCTGCACCCGTCGTGGGTGCAGACAGGGGCCTTTTGTCGTGCACGGAAACAGGTCGTGTGCGCCGCCCCGAATACCAGGGGCGCCCCGGTCAGCGGGCGATGTCCGAACGCCCACACGGCCCCATACGGCGCACACACTCACCAGACCGGCCGACCTGTCACCGGCACGAACCCTTCTCACCCTCGACGGCCCGCCCGGCTCACGATCAGAGCGACACCCAACAGCGTCACAGCAATCCACACCAGCGCGGGCGGAACAGACGGCCGATCCTCGCCGACCGTCCACACCGTCCACACGAGACCAGTTGTCAGCAGACTGAGACCGGCCGCGCGTGCGATCGCGCCACGTGCGCTCACGCCTCGACCCTTACCATCGCACACGGGTGGCGTTCACAGTCCTTCAAGAACGGCGCGAACACCGCCCGCGTCTCCTCCGTGTCCGCGAAGATCGTGACCATTGCCCGCAACCAGACCCGCGCGAAACTAGCGTCGGTGTGGTCCAACAACGGCAACGAGATGCCGACCACGGCGAGATCATCGACCACCGCCGACGGAACAGGATGCCGGTCCGTCCCTTCAGGCGGCTCACACTGTCGGCGGTCCTCAAGCCACAGCGTCATTGTCATCGGCCCGCCAACCACGTCAATTCGTCCAAATAGCGAATCATTGCGCTCCGGCTCTCGTTCATCCTACTGACAGCGTCGTAAGCGTCGCTCAACCCGCCGTGCTCCGCGAAGTAGCGCAACTGATTCGCCGAGATGCTCATGATCGGCGTGATGTCGTTACGCAGCAGCGCTTCTCGTGCACAGTAGACACACAGCGGTTCGATACCGTCGTCGTTGCCCACCTCGTCGAGCAGAAGCACGCTCACCCATACCCGCGTCGGACACTCAGCACACCGCATTTGGTAGGCAGCGACGCGCGGCTGGACGTGTTCCGGGACGCAGATGGCCACCCGTCGTGAGATGTTCAAGCCCGCAACCTCCCTTGGCGTTCACGGAAACGCACTACGGCGCGACCGGTCTCAATGCACTTCCACACCAGACACGCATCCTCGACTGACATGCCGCCCAACAGGGTCGCCAGTATCGGAAAGTGCCGGGCCGCATAGTTGTAGGCGTCGAGAAACTCCGCGTACTCGGGTTCGTTGAGCCACGACCCCGGGCTGACCGCCGGTGGTTCGACCACCCATAGCTGCCCGGCTATCCGGCGACGCTCGGCGAACTGCTCATCCCAACCCGGCACCGTCGTCCCTTTCTTCCACTCCCTCAAGGCATTCACGCCGTCCATCACGACGTTCGCGGCGACAGGTCCGGCGCTTCACTTTGTGCGCCGCACCGGGCCGCCTGTAGGAGACGAGGTACCGACGCCATCCGGTGTGGACATCATTCTCCTCACTGGACAAGATGCGCCGACGCGTCACGGCTTGACGTCCTTCGCCTCTACCGGCCGCAAAGTCTCCCGGCTACACGACGTGCAAGTAAGCGTCTTGACGCCAACGTTCTTCACCCGGTTGCCCTTGCCGTACAGGTCGTCTTGGAAGTCGTTGAGGCACAGGCACTTCTCGATCGTGCTTCGGCCAGGCGGCTTGCCCGTCTTGCTCTTGCTGCTGGTCACGATTGTTCTTCCTGCGGATGCGATTGTGTGCGCTTCGGTTGCACCGGGGTGGGTGCCGCTCGGGATCGGCACCCACCCCGGTTCAGGAGGCTAAGGCGCGATCGGCCTCACTCCCGCCGTCCTCTAGATCCTTGACGGCTTTCCAGACAGCTCCGGGTTTGATCCCCAGTAGTGCGGCAACCATCTTGTTGTCCCACGCCCACCGGGTCTTCATGCGTTGCATGTCGGCCCGGCGGTCAGCCGCGAACTTGACAGTCGCCGCAGTCGCTTCACGCAAGTTCGCGTGCGACGTAACGAGCTTCTCCTTGTCCCGCTCAAGTTCGGCGTCGTCGTCAGGTGCCTGGTCCGCGTTCAGCGGTACGTCTTCCACTGCTCCTGTTCACCTCGCAACATCCGTCACAGTTGTGGACGCCTTCCTGCGGCCACCAGATCACTTTCAGATCATCGGGATCGGGGTGATACCACCCGTGCTCGCACCGGCGAAGCATCATCCGGTGTACCGGATCCCAATGAAGCGGCGCGGTCGTGAGCCTGTGAGTGGAAGGGTTGTGGATGCAGCACCGATAGGGGCGGCACTGCGCCGGGCCGTGCACTTGCATCAGGCGGCCATCATGCAAGCCGATGATGTCCATGTAGGGATAGGCCATCAGTGCTATGTGTCGATCGGGCCGACGTACCGCCACCCCTGCGCGACGGCGCGACCGTCCACAGTGGCAGCCACGTGCACAACCGCCGGACCGGCCTCGACCGGGACGAAAACGGCCCGATGCACGGTGCCGGTCGAGTCGCGGGTGATCACCGGCTGTTGCTCTTCGAGCTTCGGAACCGCTTCGTACTTGCCGATGGATCCCGACACGCCAACACGAACGTCACCGCGTGAACTGTTGAACACGTCGATTTCAACCGCAAGTTCCCGCATGCCGTCCAGCCGTCGTCCGCCCGCCGCCACGGACACCGGCCGATGAACCCGCACGCGTACACCGGCGAACGGATCGCTTGTCTGCCCCCACGTGTAGCCCAGACCGAACACCACGACCGGCGGCACCGTCCGGGGCGGCGGTGCTGGCGTATGCGCCTCCGCACACGCCAGCGGCACCAACAGGGCGACGAACACCGCAGTGCGCGTCAACGCCGTCCTCACGCCGCCTCCGGGAGAATGAACGGATCCAGCGTGATACCCCACTTGCGAGGCACCTCCGCCCAATCGTTCGGCACGTAGACCGGCGGCATGAATGCCTTGCCGTGCTCCCACAACATCCGCGTCGTGTGCTCCGCCAGACACCAGCGCTCCCACGCCTTGAGGATCATCCCGAGCGTCTCAGACAACTTGGGCTTGACACCGTTGAACGCAACGCGATCCGCGTACCGGTTGAGCGCGTACCGGGGGTCACCGTCCTTGCATCGACGGGCGTCCACCACGCCGTTGAAGAACTCGTGGACCACCTTGAGCGCCAACGGGTTCCCGAGCGCGTGTCGCCGGATCAGGAACATGGCGACCGTGGCGGCCGAATGACTCATGTGGGCCTCGCTCTTCAGCGGACGCGCCAGCGTCAGACACGTACGCATGTCCGGGTTCTCATCCAAGAACTTCCGCGTGCCCTCAGTCGACGGGTTCGTTGCCTTGCCCCACTTGACGTAGGCAGTCGACGGGTAATCGTTCTCGTTCTCCAGATACTTCAGGCACAACGACACGTTCGCCGCGTGCTGGTGGCCGTTCTTCTCGTTCAGCATCTGTCCGACGGTGCGCTTACGTCCACTGTCGAGCTTCGCGAAGATGGCGGGGTCCCAGTTGTGTTCGACCGTCATGGGAATCTTGAGATCAGGGTTCGTCTTGGCGGCGAGAACCAAGGCCTTGCAACGGGTCTGGCCGTCGATCAGCTCGCCGTCTCGCGAGAACACCATCGGTTGTGGACTCGGGGCGTCCCACTCCCCGGCGAGCATTTGCTTTGCCCACGTCTCCGTGTAGATCTCAGACTCACGGCGGTTGAACGACGCGTTGCAGTCGAGACACTGCTGGGCCAGGGTCGGCGTGAGAATGATGTCGCGGTGCGCGAAGGTCTCACCGGGCTGAAGGTCCGGCGGCACCGGGCCGGTAAGCGGCACATACTTCAACACGGACTGCGCGCGGCGCTGCGCGGCCGTCTCCTCGTCCGCTTCCTTGAAAACCGCAGTAGGTACTGACGCCATGGTTGATGGGTCTCCCTTCACAGAAAGGCTTTGGGGCAACGGAACCTTCTCCGTATGCGGAACCGGCCGAGCCGGTAGTGGATCTCACGGGCTTCGCTCTCCAGGGCGCGTGTCTTCCACGTCGTCAAGCGCATGCCGAAGCCGATAGTGCCGACGGTGCTCAACAGTGACAGAAGGCCGAAGTACCAGTGTGTAGACAAGGATCGGTTCACCTCCGCACGGTGTGCCGTCCCCGCGTTCTCTCAGAGAAGTGCAGTCCCCAGAGCAGGATGAGAGTCGTACTGGCGGAGAGGGTCAGGGCGAGGTTCGCAGCAATGGCATCGAGATCCCATGTGCAGAAAGACACTCCGGATCTCCATGCGCCCGCGACGATCAACAGGCCTAAGAACCCTTGGCACACAAGGCGTATCGCAGTCAGAATCAAGTCTCTTCGCAGGATCGTGGGGACACGGTGGCGCGGGGTCTTCGCTTCGGTCTCGTCATGAGATCCGCCCCCGCTGGCGCGTGTGGTCGTCACTATCCCAATCGAGGTGCGGCGCGCTGCTGTTGTTCACCGAGTGAATGCTGATGCCGAGGTTCGCCATGCTCTGTGTGAAGCGGTAGCGGTGTTCGCGCTGCCTGCCGATCTGCTCCCACGTGTAGATCACGACGACATCGGGCCGGGTGCGCGTCAGCAGGGACATGGCCGTCTTCATGGTCGGCCGTTCGAAGGTCGTGCGCGGCCCCTCGTCGGCGATGATGCGATCAATGCCGTACCCGCTGTTGCGGCACAGTTGTACGCACGCCTTGTAGGCCCGGCCGTCTTCGAGCTTGGCACCACTGTCCTTTTGGATCGGAACAAGTACGACCGCTCTGAGGCCATTTTCGTTGTCGGGCAAAGGCTCTGCGGTCGAGCTGGTGTACCCCATGGCGGGCGAATCTCCTTGTGGAGTCGGGCGAATCATCCGATCTGTGGCCCGTCTGTCCACTGTGTCTGACCGGATGCAACAAGAACCTGACGCACTAGTGCATTTGCGTCAAGCTGCGACCGTCGTTGTCCCCCCATTGAGCGAAAGGGGATGCTTTGCGTAGTACGGAAAAGCGGTCCCCCCGCCGATTGAACCGCAACGCTGTAACCAGCAGAAACGTTGGACACCAGCGCATATGTTGCGCAACGACACGTGTACTGAGTGGACAGCTGACGTCGTCCGGATCCGCTAGCGTCCACGTCGCGGTTAACTCCGGTGAGGGACAGATAGGCGGCTAGGTAACCCTGCGCAGCTCACACAGGCACGCCGAAAGTTGAATGTCGTCCCCCCGCCGGGGCTTCCCGTACACACACAGCGACCCGACCCCACACGAAAGGACGGCGGCGGTTGTTCCACCGTCAGCGCATCGAGTTCCCGCACCTGTCCCTACTCGACGGGGACGAGAACGTGATCGGTGTCATACAACTCGTTGCCAGACCCACTGGCACACAACGGATCCCTCGCTGTGGTCCATGTGGACACCGGCGATGGCCGCAATGGTGGCTGCCCTTCCGCCTCATGCGGTTCTGGCACCTCGAACCCCGCGACGAAGATCTACCGTTGCTTCACGCACACATGGGCGACGCCGCCCTGACGTTCACCGGCCACGGCTTGCGCATCGGGCAAATGACGCTGGCACTTCCCGGCCACATCAACATCATTGAGATCAACGGCAGGAACGGAGACGTACGCGCATGAGTCCCGTGTGGAATGCGGTGCTTATCATTGCCCAGCTTGGACTCTTGGCAGGAAGCGCCGAGTTTGCCCGACGCGCCCAAGCTCACGCCATAGACGCCAGGTACGAAGCCGAGTTCGCGAAGCGGTGTGCGGCACGTGCTCGTGCGGCGGCACGCTACTGCCGTGACGCCGTCGCCCACCTCGAAGCCAACGCCGGTGTCCGCGTCCCGACAGCGCTTCGGTTGGCGTGGGGGGAAGTCGGGATCGGCGACGGCGAACACGGCCCGTTCGGCGCCCCGCCGGAACGCGGGCCGAAGACTCCGGCGTGACGTGAACGCCGGACGACGACGCCCCCGGTTCTTGTGGGGACCTTGAACCGGGGGCGTCAACTACCTCACACGGCTACGCCGGATCGGCGGGCCGCTCATCGGCGCCGTCAACAGGCACCGCAGCCTGAGCGTCGGCAACGTTGCGGTTCAGCAAGTCGCCGATTGCCTCGCGCTGTTCCGGCGTCAACGGCGGCATGGCGTCGATGGACTCCATCAGCTTCTTGAACGCCGGATCTTCCGTCATATCGGGCACCCACCCAGCCTACGACGGCCCGGCCGCCCCGGCGCGGCGTGGGCCGCACCCGAGTTCACCCGCGCGATGCACGGCCCACCCGGTACCGTCAGCCCCGCAGTGCCCTCCCAGGCACACGCAGAAGCCCCCAGGTAGATCCCTTCTACCTGGGGGCTTCCTTGTATCTGCGCTCGCGCTACAGGACGAACTAGAGGCAATCGCCGTCCGGGCCGTACCACCGGTGCGGGCGGTACAGCGTGGCCCCCTTGTTCTCCCTGTCAGTGCCGGGATCGGGGGTGCTACCAACCGGCCCCGGCACCGTGATTCCCAACCTCAAGAGCCCGGTGCGTAAGTGACCCGACCTCGCAACAAGATCCTGAACCCGCCGGTCCGTCGTGGCGTGTCCAAACGCAGTCATGGTGTACCGGTACGGCCGTCTTTCAGTCCCCGCATGGGCAAGAAAGTCCTCAGCCAAAAGACGCGCGATCACCATGAACACGGTGCCTCGCGCCATGCCCTCAAGACGCGGCATCAGGTGCTCATCCAAATCGAACACCGCCGACTGGGGCGCCTCCCTGAACAGCAGCAACACGCGAATCCGCTCAAGATCCGTGTACGGAGGCGGAGGCGGCACGTCAGTTGCCATCAGCATCGCTGCCCCCGATAGCTCTTGAAGCCGGTGCGGACACGATCGCGGGGCGTTGCAGCAACGCCCGGCCCTGCGGCGTAATCGCATACGTCGTGACCTCACTGTCCGCTGTACGCGGGCGAACAACATCAACGGCACCACTACGTGCGAGATCTTGAGCCGCTATGTCGACGCCAGCCGCGAACGTCCCGATTGCGTCCGCGATGGCGTACACATCAGCGCGTTCGCCCTTCTTGAGCGTCGCGAGGTGCTGCAAAATCGACACCCCGTAGTCCTCCATGACCGTCGCCCGGAGGCGGGCGTGTTCCTGCATCTGTTCGCCGAGGAACACGAGTTCCCGCCCGATCTCAGCCTCTCTGTTGGCGTTCCTGCCCGCATACGGGTCTTCCTGAACAAAGCGGACGTGTTCTGCAACGAAGTTGTCGAACATCCGCTGGACCCGCATGAGGTAGCGGAGCCCTTCCGTGTTGGCGTCGGCGTCCCACAGGTTGCCTCCGCTCGGTCGCGGGGGCGGCGGCCCGCCGTCGTTGCTCACAGAGTCGTTGCTCATGCGACGCCCCCGCCCCGCCGGACGAACGCCGTCAGCGTCGACTGCTGGGCACGCTTGGCGTCGTAGCGGCGGCGCCGCCTGCTCGCCTCGCGCAACGTGCGCCCGTATGACGACGACTTGAACCGGGAGATCCCGAGGTTGCCACGGTGCAGCTGAACTGCGAAGACGACCGCGGCAGTGATCACCAACACCAGCGTTATCAGTCTGAACGTTTCCACGTTGATCACACCTTCCCACCGACATTTCCGCTGGTGAGGACGACGTTCTACGTCCATGCCAGCAGCCTGCCCACGCGGCGAGTTGATCACCCGGACGTGGTACAGAATGTCCGTGTAATTGCCCTCACGCCCCGTGGTTACGGACCATAGTGTCTGGTACGTACCAACCGCACAAGTCACCGATCAGGGGAGGCCGCATGGAAAAGATGCCCGTCGTAGGCTGTGGTACGTGGTCGTAACAAACATGCAGACACCGAAACAGGTCGCCCTCGTGGCGGGGTTGCGGGCGGCCCACGAGAACAGCCGTGCCCCCGGCACTGACAAGCGCATGACGTTGCGGCAAATCGGCGAGGCACTCGGCAAGAACCACGGCGTGATCTCCATGTGGCTCAAGGGTGAGCGTCCGCCCAGCAGTGAAGACGTTGCATCGTTCTGCACCGCCGTTGGGGTGCACGGCGCTGAGCGTGACCGACTGATCTCGCTCGCCAAAGCGGCGGCAGAACCCGACTGGTTGACGCAGGGCGTTCCGGGCGCAGACGAGACAATGCAGAGCGTCCTCGAAAGCGAGAACGACGCAGAAGAGATCACCGGATGGTCGCTCAGCCTCATCCCTGGTCTACTTCAAACCGGCGACTATGCGCGTGCCATCGTCCTCAACGAGAACCTCGTAAGGCTTCGCGTCGGTCGGCGAGATGTCCTCGAACGGATCAACCCCGCCCGTCTGGTGTCACTCATCGGCGAAGCGGCGTTGCTCAACCCCATCGGTGGCGCGGGCGTCATGGCTGCGCAGCTGCGCTACTTGCTACAGGTCGGCGAGCGTCCAAACGTTGACGTCCTGGTAGTCCCGACCCGCGCGGGGTGGCATCCCGGCCTAGTCAGTTCGTTCACTCATTACAGGTTTCCGGAGTCGAGCAAGACTCCGAACATGGTTTACATCGAACACCACAGGACCGGAACGTTCCTGTCCGGTGCACAACACGTCGCCGATTACGAATCGGCGATAGAAGGGATTCAAGCTGTGGCCTTGGGTCCGGAAGAGTCGGCGCAACGCATCGCTGACATTGCTACGGAAATGGAGTTAGTCAAATGATCGAGTCGACTTGGCGGAAGTCGTCATACAGCGGGCAGACGGGGGACTGCGTCGAGGTGGACGGGTCCCTCCTGTGGCTCCGCGACAGCAAGAACCCCGACGGCGGAAGGATCAAACTGACGTCGGGGTTCATCGCGGCAGTCAAGGCGGGTTCGTCTGGCCTGCCCGCCGACTGATCGAGGGTTCGCCCCGTCCTGCCGCGAGGCGTGCGGCAGGACGGGGCGCCCACCCACCCTAGTAGGCATGCGAGGGGTCCGCCGGACGTTCACGGCGGACCCCTCGCATGTGTCTTGAACTGGGAAAACGTCGGAGTCCGACGGCACTCCGGAGAACTGTGTCAGAATTGAGGTGCGGGGTTCCCCACTCCCGCGGTACCGGCCAGAGCGGCGACGACTGCGGTCGTGCTCACCTCCGGCAGCAGGTCGTCCAATGCGCCGAGCACCTCACCGCGGCCGGTGAACCTGGGCAGCGCCGCCGGCAGTTGAGCTACTGGCACGGGCCGGACCTGAGCTTCCGCCTCGTCCTCCGCACCGAGGTCGGCGAGCACCTCCGCATGCGCCTGAACCAGCTGCTCGCCGGGCGAGACGCCCAGCTCCTGGTCCAGCAGGACCCGGGCTTCCTGGTACGCGGCGAGTGCGTCCGCACGACGGCCTGACCGGTGCAGGGCCGTGAGCAAGTCACTCCACAGCTGCTCTCGCAGCGGAAACATCGCCGTGAGCCTGCGCAGCTCCGGAACGACCTCGGCATGCTCGCCCAAACTGAACCGCGCTGCCACGTAGTCGGCGAGCAGACCGTGATACCGCTCTTCCAGTCCCGCGGCCTCGGCAGCGAGCACGGGTCCTGCGGCAAGCCCCTCGAAAGGGCGGCCGCGCCACATCCGCAGTGCCTGACCGAGGGCTTCCACCACCGTTCGCGGCTCGTCAGCGCCGCGGGCCGCTTGGGCGAGCCTCTCGAACGACAACAGGTCGAGCTCGGGCTCCTCCACTCGCAGCAGATAGCCGCCTGGCCTTGTCACCAGCCGGTCGGCCCCAACCTGCAACTGCCTGCGCAGACCGCTCACGTACGTCCGCAGGTTTCCTTCCGGCCGGGCCGGCGGCCTGTCCCACACGGCTTCGGTCAAGTACTCGAACGTCACGACCTCGTTCGCGCGCAGGAGCAGTGCCGCGAGCACGGCACGCTGCCGGGGCCCTCCCAGCGCTCGAGGCTCCCCACCGACCTGGGCTTCCAGCGGGCCCAGCACCAAGAACTTCACTCACTCAGTGTGCCCGAGCGGTTACGAGATCTGGGCGAGATCTGGGCAACGCCTCCACGAGAGTCCCTCTTGTCCGCCTGCGAGGGCAGACCACAACGATCTCATCCGTCGAATGGACTTTCTCTCATGCGATTGATTCGCACCACGGCTCTGTTCGCAGCCACTGCGCTCGCCATGCTGCTTCCTGCCGCCGGCGCCAACGCCACCGCCATCGCCTGCGGTGGCTCCGTCTCCAGCGTGGCCATCGGCGCCAACGGCTGCATCAGCGCCGACAAGTTCAACGAGGGGCGGGTCCCCATGCGCGAGATCAAGGCCCACGTCAAGCTGAGGAACACCAGCGCTCACGCCGCCACGGTCGAGTACGAAGCGTTCTTCCGCATCGTCGAGGGCGGCGACTGGTCCAAAATGGGCAACGGACGCACCAGCGTCCCCGCCCGTGGCGCCGTCGGCCCCATTGAAGTCGCCAGCGTGAGCCGCGTCTGCGGCCTGCGGAACCCCAAGGCCGAGATCCGCATCCACGTCAGGCCCGCGGGAGGCGCTTGGAGCAACTGGACCGGCGCCGTGACCGCTCAGTGCCAGACCTGATCGTCGCGACGCACCGTTGTCTGACGCGCGAGCGCTGAGCCCGTCCTGCGCTCGCGCGTCAGAGCGTGAACAGCTTCGAAGTTTTCGGGTCATTCGCTGGCAGCAGGTCGGCGACGGCCCCGTCCGGCCGATCGTGCCGCTCTCCGCGTCCAGGCTCAGTTGGCGGACCGGATCCTGATCAGCCTGGTGGATCGCGACGATCATCTAGATCCGTCTTCCGCACGTGGCTGTTGATCACCTTGGTCTGGTCGGATCTATCTCGAGCAGGGCCAGGAGTCGGGCTTGTAGTGGTGATGGTTGTGGGATGCCGGGTGGTTCGTTTGCGGTGGCTGGGATGAGACGGAGTCGGGCGAGGCTTCGAAGATCAGCCGGCCGGTGGGTTTGGCCGGTCGCTCGACGTAGAGCCCGTCGAGTGTGGTCTGTGGTGCGATGGCCAGGCGTGTCTGGCGCTCGATCAGGCAGAAGATCAGCAGGGCCAGGCAGATCACGGTGATCAGCGCGGCGATCCGCCGGTTGTTCTTGAGGAACAGCGGTGCCACGGCCAGTGGTCCCTTGATCGCGCTGTAACGGCGTTCGACGGTCTCCTGGCCCTTGTAACGGCGCAGCACCTCGGCCGCGTCGGCGTGTGCGGGGTCGAGGTTGGTCAGCAGCGCGTGCCAGCCGTCGATGGCCGCCTCTGCGGCCAGGGCCTGGTCGTCGAACGACCAGACCAAGGTGGGTTTGCCTGTGGCCGGGTCGGTGCCCACCGTGGTGCGCAGCACGCCGCTGACCCGGCTGATCGCGGCGATCCGGGCGGTGACCGACGCGGCGTCGGGGTAGTGACGGCTGCCCAGCCCGCGCGTCAGCCGCTCGAGATCATCGCGGGCTTGGTCGAGTCTGCGTTCCCGTGCGGTGACGGCGGCCTGCGCGCGGGCGGTGGAATGCACGAACACCCGTCGCAGGGTGAGGACCGGATCCTTCTTGCGCGGCGCGGCCAGCGTCATGACGTCCTCGACGACCCGCCACCGGCCGCGCTGGGCGGCGGGCTTGCCCAGATCCCGCTCGGCCACGTGGTCGACCTCGACAGCGGTGTGGATGTCCAGTGGCAAGGACATCGGCTGGCACGTAGGTCGTGGACGCGGGCGCCAGGAACGCGACGCCGGCTTCGGTCATCGCCACGAGATTGCCGTAGGACACCAGCTTGGAGTCGCCGATCAGCAGAAAGTCCCGTGGTGCGGCCATCGTCGTCAGCGCGGTCATCGTCGCGACGACCTGGGCCACTTCGCTGGCGTTGCCGTCGTAGGCGCGGTGGAACACCGGCACCGCGCCGTCCGCGGTGACAGCCAGCCCGGCCTGAACCTGTTTGAGGTCATGACGGCGGTCCTTGGGATGGCCGTACGTCAAGGCCGGATAGTCCGCGTCGAGATCCTCGAAGGCCCCGTGCAGGGAGATCGACGTCATGTCCCAATGAAGCTGCGAGACGTCCAAGCCGAACTCCGAGATCGCTTGAGCGCCAACCGATCCGACGATCGCTTCCAGCTCGGGTGCGATCGCGTCCAGCGCCCTTCCGATCCGGTCGTCGTTCAACCGCCCGGCGGCGACGCCGAAGACCTCCTCGACCGCCCACTGCTCGGCCCACTGCGTCACCCGCACCAGAGACGCCGGTGACGTGAGCCGGTTCGCGATCAACGCCTCGATCACCTGACCGTGGCTCACATACGCGAGATCACGCACCGGGCACGCACGATCGATGATCCCCGCCAGGACCAGACGACGGCAGTAATCGGCCACCACCGGCAACGCCCCCAGTGCCTTCTCCACGCTCGCCGCGACATACCGGGCCTGCCGTCCTAGGAGCTGTTTGGGGTTGGGGGTCGCTGGTCACTAGCCTGGTGAGGCCGGTGCACGAAGATCGACATGAAACCTGTCGGCTTGCGACACCGCTGTCGATCTCGGCAAGCGTCGCCTACATACTGGGTTCAGCGCAGTTCACGGGGCACGGTCGACCGTTGCGCGCAGGTCGTGCACGGTTGGGGAGGTCGCGGTGAGCCCACGTTCCGGTGGTGAGGCGGACAAGCTGGGCAACTACTACGAGAAGCTGTGGGTCGTCTGGCACCTGTTGGAGGTCATCGCCGGGAACGCGGACTCGATCACGATCGAGCCGCTCGGCGAGCTCGGCGAGGGGGCTGAGTTCGTCCTGTACCGCGGGAACGAGCAACACCTGCACCAGGTCAAGCGGCAGATCGGCAACTCGAACGAATGGTCGCTCGGCGACCTGCGGGCGAAGGGTGTTCTACGGCACGCGGCCGACCACACGAGCAAGGGCAGGAAGTTCTGGTTCGTTTCAACCGTCCCCGCGCGAGTTCTGGACGAACTGGCCGGCCGTGCACTCCGATCCGCAGACCTAACGTCTTTCACCGCTGACCTCGAGTCGAACAAGGACCTGACGAAGGCCTTCTCCAGCCTGGCAGCGGACCCAGCCTTCGGCTCTCCCTCCGCAGCGTGGCAGGCGCTGACGCTGATCCAGGTGAAGTGGCCGGACGAGACGCTGATCCGGAGCCACAACGCGATGCTCGCCGAGGTTCACCTCGCCGGCCTACCACCGGACGCAGCGGTCCTGGCACTCGGCGAGATCGCGGACACCAGCATCAGCCAGTCACTCGACATCAACGCGCTCGACCGGAAGCTCGCCGAGCACGGACTCCGGCGCACCAAGGACACCAGGCGGCAGACTGCGACCGCCGAGATCACCTCGGCACGCGAGACATGGATGGCCGGTGTCGAAGCCGAGCTCTTCGAGCCGGTCATCCCGCGATCGGTCGCGGGGTCGATCGTCGGTGCGATCGACGGCGGACGTGATGTGGTGTTCGCGGTCGGCAGTGCCGGTGGCGGCAAGTCGGCGGTGTTGCACCAGGCGGTCACATCCCTGCTGGAGTAAGGGTGGGTGGTCGCTGCGTCCCGCCTCGACCGCGTGGATCCGTTCGTGTCGACAGCGGAGCTCGGGCGGCGACTAGGTCTGAGCAGTTCACCGGTCGCCGCGCTCGCGACCTCAGCCGCAGGGCGGCGGTGCGCGCTCGTGATCGACCAGCTGGACGCGATCAGCAAAGCCTCCGGCCGATTTCCCGCCGCGATGGACGTCATCGCGTCCCTTGTCCGAGAGGCGCGAGCGTTTCCGGAGATGCGGCTGGTCTTCGCGTGCCGCAGGTTCGATCTGGACAACGACGACCGCGTCCGGCGGATCGCACATGACCAACGGACCTTGTGCGTGCCGAAAACCTCATCCATGCAGGTTAAGCGGCATAGCGATACTCATGGATGACTCCGCCGAGACGGTCCTGTCGACCTATGGTGAGGTGTTCGATCTGGGCGGGCTCAAGAGGCTGGGCCGGGCTCTCAAGGGTGCTGCGGCGGCGAGTGATCGGTGGGTTCGGTGCTTGTTGTGGTGCCGCTCGTACTCGCGCAGCGCACGTCGTAGGTGGGCCTGATTCCAGATCAGCGTGCGGTCCAGCAGTTCGGCGCGAAGTGTCTTGACCCAGCGTTCGATGATGGAGTTCATGCGGGGCATCCGGACACCGGTCGGCACCGTCGCAATCCCCACGGAACCGAGGACGTCGTCGATCAACGCGGGATGTTTGGCGTCTCGATCACGGATGAGGAACCTGATCCGCGCGACGTATCCGGTGTCCTCGAGGTCCATGAGCAAGTTGCGAATGGCCTGGGTGACCCAGGCATGGGTGGGGTGCGCGGTGGTGCCGACGATCCACACACGCCGGCTGGCGTGGTGGATGACGGCGAGAATGTACTGGCGCTGCCCGGTCAGCGTGACCGTCTCGACGAAATCCATCGCCACCCGAAGAAGATCGAGAACGTCCGAGCGGCAGAAGCTGTCCGAGCCTCTGGATGAGGACCACGGGATCGATCACGACGTCACCCGTCCTTCGTGGCGGTCGTGGCCATGGTGTGCTCGGGTTCCGGCGCGCGCGGGCGGGTGAGCATGCGCGAATGCAGAACGGGGCCCAGGATGGCCACGATCGCCGCCATGCACGCCCCGGCGATGAGATCGGCGAAGGGGCTCACGGATTGCAACGCCCACGACGTGACGACCACGAAGGCCACCAGAATCGCCTTCGCGACGGTGAATCGGAGCAATGAACCTCGCCTGCCGTCCTCCCGCAGACGCACCTTGATCAGGCGTACCCGGACGAAGTGTAGGAGCACAGGAACGACAAGGAGCACCACCGACATGACCAGGGCTCGCACCCACAGTGGCCCCAGCTGCCCGATCCAGCCGAGGCCGAAACCCAGCCCTGCCACCAGGTAACGCACACGGAGTGGGATCGCCGTCAGACGGGTGACCAATCTTGTGACGAACCCGCGATCGTTTTCGGACATAGTGGAGAACCTCTCGTTTCGACGTGGACTGATCGACGCGACAAGGTGCAGTGGTTGGAACAACGGGTGTTGCCGACGGACGAATGAGCTTCAGGGCTCAGCCGCTGATTCTCGAACCTGCCGCGATGGCCCAGAAAGGCGCGCGGTCTCTCGACCGGAAGTCCGCCGGCACGGTGCAGCCCGTCTGATCGTGTAGCTCGGCTACGGGAGGATGCGGGTGGCGGCTATCGGCGCGATGGCGTTGTCCTTGCCGCCGAGTCCCAGCTCGGTCACGGCGTCCGCGTCACCACTCGACCATGAGCTCGTGGACGCCGTAGATGTTCATGTCGTTGCGGAACCGGATCTCTTCGATCGATTCCGCGAGCCGCAGGTCCGGCAGGCGGCGCAGCAGGGTGGGCAGTGCGATCTCCAGTTCGGCGCGAGCCAGGGTCTGGCCGAGGCACTGGTGGACGCCGTAACCGAAGGCCATGTGCCCCAGCGGGAACCGGTCGATGTCGATGGTGTCGGGGTTCTCGCGGAACGCCGGGTCGCGGTTGGCGGCGGGCAGGTTCATGATCAGAGTTTCGCCGGCGCGCACGAGCGTGCCGCCGATCTCGATGTCCTCCTTGGCCACGCGGGCGACAAGGCTGTGCACGATCGTCAGGTACCGCAACAGTTCCTCGACCGCATTGGAGATCAGCCTGGGGTTGTCGGTGTCGCGGAGGCGGGCCAGGAGGTCCGGGTTCTCCAGCAGCGCCAGGGTGCCCAGGCCGATCATGTTGGCCGTGGTCTCGTGACCGGCGTTGAGCAGGATGAAGCTGTTCATGGCGATGGTCTCGCGCGACAGTTCCCCGGTCGGCAGGTACTCGTGGATCAGGCGGCTGATCAGCGCGTCGTCCGGCTCAGCCTGCTTGCGGGCCACCAGTTCGTACAGGTAGCCGAAGATCTTTCCCCTGGCCGGCTGCTTCTCCTCTTCCGTGGCGGTGCGGCTCATCAGCACACCGGTGATGTCCTGGAAGAACTGGTGGTCGGAGTACGGCACGCCGAGCAGCAGGGAGATGACCAGTGACGGGATGGGCAGCGCGTAGGCCTGCACCAGGTCGGCCGGACCGCCGCCCGCGACCATCGTGTCGATGAACTCGTTCGCCATCTTCTCGATCTCGGGGCGCAGCGCGTTGACCCGCTTGACCGTGAAGTCCTTGGTCAGCATCCGCCGCAGCACGGCATGCTCAGGATCGTCCATACGAGGAAAGAACCTGGGTGCGTTGCCGCCGTGATGCTCGTTGGCCCCGCCGGCCTGCTGCTGCGGAACCTCCGCACTGATGCGCGGGTCGGTCATCGCGAACTTGATGTCCTCGTACCGGCTCACGGCCCACACCTCATAGCCCTGCCAGTTCACCTTGCGCAGACCACCCGTCTCGCGCCACTCCTGGTAGGGAGGAGCCGGGTCGAGCGGGCAGCGGGCGTCGCGATCGGCGGGAAAGACCGGAAGTTCGCTGGTGGTCATGGAAGTCCTCCTGGAGAGTGTCAGGCCGCGGCTGCGGCGAGTGCGGAGCGCCACGAGGCGCCGGTGGCGATGAATGCGCGCCAGGCGCGCAGGACCTTGGGGGACTTGCCTGCGGCGAGCACGCCGGTCAGGCGGTCACCGGTGCGGTAGACGACGAGGAGTTGACGTGCCGCGAGATCGCTGTCCAGGACAAGGACCTCGTCGTGGTCACGGAGGTTGCCGTAGGCTTGGATCTTCACGTCGTACTGGTCGGACCAGAAGTACGGGACCGGCGCGAACGGCTTTGGCGCCTCGCGGTTGAGCAGGTTGTGGGCCACGGCCATGCCCTGCTCGGCGGCGTTGGTGCGGTGCTCGATCCTCATGTCCGTGCCGAACAACGGGTTGTGCCAGCGGGCCACGTCGCCGACTCCGTAGACGCCGGGTGCGGCGGCGCAGTACTCGTCACACACGAGTCCGTTGTGGACGGTCAGGCCACTGCCGGTCAGCCAGTCGGTGTTGGGCACCGAACCGACCGCCACCAGCACGTCGTCGGCCGGAATGTGCGTCCCGTCCGCGAGCCGGACGCCCGCGGCGGTGATCTCGGTGACCACGGCGCCGGTGTGGATCCGCACGCCGTGATCGCGGTGCAGACGGGTCAGGAACCGGCCGGCATCTTCACCCACCGCCAACGCCAGCGGGACGGGCGCCGACTCCAGCATCGTCACCTCGACTCCGAGAGCACGGGCGGTGGCGGCGACCTCCGCGCCCACGAACCCCGCGCCGACGATCACCAGCCGGCGTCCCGGCCGCAGCCTTTCCCTCAACGCCACCGCATCCGCCACGGTGCGCAACACGTGCACCCCATCCGGGCATCCCGGCAGCCTGCGGGGACGTACGCCCGTCGCGACGACCAGGGCGTCGTAGGGAACGCGGCTGTCATCGGCCAGAGTCACCACGCGCCGCGTGGTGTCCAGCCCGGTCGCCGACACGCCCAAGCGCAGATCCAGGTCGAGGTCGTCGAGAGCAGCGTCGGAGCGCAGGGCCAGCCGGTCCGGCTCCCACTGCCCGGCCAGCACCTGTTTGGACAGCGGCGGCCGGTCGTAGGGACGATCCGGCTCCTCGCCGACAAGCGTGATCACCCCCTCGAACCCCCGCCTGCGCAACGCCTCCGCCGTGCACAGCCCACCGGCCGACGCACCGACGATGACCACCCGGTTCATCGCTCGGCCAGGTGGATGGCCGCGGCCGGACACACCATCGCCGACTCGCGGACCGCGTCGTGGTGGCCGACTGCGGGCATCTCGTCCAGCAGGATCACGACGCCGTCCTCGTCACGCTGGTCGAAAACCTCCGGCGCGAGCAACACGCACTGCCCTGCGGCCACGCACTTGTCGGCCTCAACTGTCACCTTCATCTGGATCACCTCACGATCAGATCATGCATGCGACTGCAAGTTCGTCCTGTTGTCGACAGTAGCACAAGTTGCAGTTGACTGTCACTTGCTGTCAGGGCTGGGCGGGAACTGCGCCTACCGCAGACTTCTCCTTGCGGCGCTTGATAATCACGATCGTCGCGACGAGCACGAGGACCGAGCCGCCGACGATGAGAACGATGTCGCTGACGTTCTTCAGACTCGCGGCGATTCCGGCGCCGACCAGGAGGATCAGTCCTGTCGAGCAGACCGCGCCCGCCACCAACGGAGGCAGGAACGTGCCGTACGACATGCGTGCCGCGCCGGCGACGACGGGCACAACGCTGTTCACGAGCCCGGTCGGGGTCAGCCGACCGATGAACACAGCCCGGCGGCCGTGCCGTTCGAGCAGGGCCACCGCCTTGTCCCAGGCGCCGGCAGCGTATTTCCTGATGAGTTTCGTCTCGCGCACCGCAGGTCCGACGCGGCGGCCGAGCTCGAACCCGATCACGTTGCCCACGAGGGCTCCGACCGTAACCACCGCCCACAGGGCCAGGAATCCGGGCACCGATCCGACGGAGGCCGAGGCGATCATCATGGCCGCCTGCCCCGGCATGAAGAACCCGACGCCCACAGTGGACTCGGCGAGAGCGATCACTCCCGCACCGGCGACGAGTCCAGGGGCCGGCAGCGACTGCAGCCAGTCCACAATGTTCACCATCAGGTGGCACCTCTCTATGAATGGGTTCCTCGTTGCTCAATTGGCAGTATGGTGCCAGTTGCATCGAGGATGCCTCGGGGTTCACCCTGAGATCAACCCTGAGATGTCACGAGCGGTGCGACTCCCGACACGCTGAGTAGCTCAGCCAACCGCCCACAAGTGACGGGAATCCGGAGCGGATTCCCATGGCTGAGCAGGGCGAACAACGTGCGGAGGGGCCTGCGCGGCCGGATCAGGGGAGCCGGTTGTCCTGCTTCTTCACCACAGGCACGGCCGGAGGCTGGACGCTGGCCGCGGCCGGCGAGAGCCCGTCGAGGAGAAAGCCGAGGTAGCGGCGCCAGCCCTCGCTCTCGGAATCCATGCTCCAGAGCACACTGATGACCATCGCCATGATCCTTTGCAGGTCATCGGGGACGAGGTCCGCCCGCAGGAGGCGGGCCTGCTGAGCCCGCCGCGCGAGCAGGGTCAGCGTCTCGAAGAACGCGGCGGACAGTCCGGGCGAGATGTAGCCGGCATTTCTCGCGGCGGCCAGGATGTTCTGCTCGCGAGCCACGATGGCCATGGCCGCTTCGATCAACGTGGTCAAGCCACGCAGCGGGTTCTCGTCCTCGAGCGCACGTTCGGTCGCGGGTACGAGCTCCTCGGCGACAGCCTGGCCGAGAACGGCCCGAACCAGGTCACCCTTGTGCGGAAAGTGCCGGTAGAGCGTCCTGATACCCACTTCGGCGCGGCGAGCGATCTCCTCGAGCGGCACATCCGGGCCATCGTCAGCGAACGCCTCACGTGCGGCACTCACGATGCGGTGCACGTTGCGCGCGGCGTCGGACCGCAACTGGCGCTCGGTATCGGTGACCATCCCCGAAGCCTATCAACCGACATCCTTGGCTAGTTGTGCTAACTTCGCCAGCAGCAAATGTCAGTTGTGTGTCGGTTATCCGGGCTCAAGCACCCGTGAACCGCCGCACCCTCGCCACCGCAGCCGCCTGACACGCCTACGGCGTGCATGAACTCCCCTCGGATGGTGACCCGAATGCTCAGTGACTCGAGGCTCCAGCAGGAGCCGGATGTGACACTCCCCCAAGCCATGCGGCGCACGAAGCCCGCGGTGGCGTTCGGCTTCCTGACGCTGGCCGGGATGGTGTACGCGATGCTGCAGTCGCTCATCGCCCCCGCCCTGCCGATCATCGCCGTCGAGTTGAACACGTCGACCGCGGACATCAGCTGGCTCGTGACCGCCTACCTGCTGGCCAGCGCCGTCGCGACTCCGATCGCGGGCCGGCTCGGCGACATGTTCGGCCGGCGCAGGGTGCTGCTGATCGCCCTCGGCGTGCTCGCCTGCGGCGCCCTGGTCGCCGCGCTGGCCGGCAACTTCGTCGTACTGATCATCGGCCGGGTCCTGCAGGGGGCGGGGGGTTCGATCCTGCCACTGGCGTTCGGCATCGTCCGCGACGTCCTGCCGGCCAAACGACTCGGCGTGGCCGTCGGGGTGCTGTCGGCGTTGCTCGGGGCAGGCGGTGCCCTCGGCACGGCGCTGGCCGGACCGATCGTGTCCGCCCTGTCGTGGCACTGGCTGTTCTGGATCCCGCTGATCATGATCGTGCTCGCCACCGTGGGCATCGCTGTCGGGGTGCCGGAATCCCCGGTCCGCGCGCGCGGCCGGATCGACGTGCCCGGTGCGCTGCTGCTGTCCGCCGGGTTGGTGTGCCTGCTGCTGGCGCTCAGCAAGGGCGGTGGCTGGGGCTGGGGCAGCGGCGTGACACTCGCATTGCTCGGCGGGACGGTTGTCTCGCTCGCCGCGTGGGTGGTGGTCGAACTGCGCGTCCGCACTCCGCTGGTCGACATGCGCATGATCGCCAACCGGGGCGTGTGGACCACGCTCATCACCGGTATCGCTTTCGGTGTGGGGTTGTTCGGCTCCTTCCTACTCGTGCCGTTGCTGCTCCAACTGCCGGTCTCGACCGGCTACGGCCTCGGCAAGTCCGTCAGCGAGGCCGGGCTCTACCTGCTGCCCTCGGCCGTGGCGATGATCATCTTCGCGCCGCTGTCCGGCACACTGGATCGCCACTTCGGCGCGAAACTCCCGTTGGTGCTGGGCGTTCTCATGGCCGGGGCGTCCTTCGTCCTGCTCGCCGTCGCGCACGAGGCGGCGTGGCAGATGCTGATCTCGTCCACAGTCATGGGCGTCGGCCTCGGCCTGGCATCCGCCGCCATGACGAACGCGATCATCGCCACCGTCCCACCAGCCCAGACCAGCGTGGCCACCAGCCTCAACACCCTCGCCCGCACCATTGGCGGTAGCATCGGCACCGCCGTACTCGCCGCGATCGTCTCCGCCACCAGCACCACCGAACACATCCCCAGCGAGAGCGGCTTCACCGCCAGTTTCTGGATCTGCGCCGGCACGCTCGGCGTCGGTGTCCTCGCCTCTCTGCTGCTCCCCAGCGGCCGGAGCCGTCGAGCCGTTCAGGCCGCCGACTCGGACTCGGGAAACGAGTCTCGGTCATGACGGAGTGGCGGTGCGATCGGAATGCCGCGCCGGCCTGTCACATGTGCCCGCGTGCAGCACCGAAGTACCGAAGTACCGATGCGGGACGTTGCACGCCCGGCACCCTGGCTCGCCGTTGATCAGGCCGCTCCCGATGAGCACCAGCACGTCCCGTTCCCGTCCGGTGAGCTCGTCGAGCGGGCAGGTGTCCGGCGGCCCGAACAGGAATCTGTCGAGCAGTCGCCTGGTCACCGACGGGGACACGATCGCGTCGCCCTGGAGCACGCCGCGGATCGCGACGAGCAGCTCGTCGGCTGGGGCGTCCTTGACCACGAACCCGCAGGCGGCCGGAGTGCGATGGTCTGCTCGACCGCTGCGGCGCCGTCTGCCGCCTCGCCGGCGACCGTGAGGTCGTCGTGGGTCCACGATCATCCGCAGTCCGGCGCGTGCCAGCTCCTGGTCGTCGCAGACCAGTACGCAGGTCGTCACGGCGCCGCCCGCAAGGTTGCCGCCAGCCGGAACCCGCCGTCCGGTGTCGGACCGGTGTGCAGGGTGCCGTTGAACATCTCCACCCGCTGTGCCACGCCGGCCAGCCCTCGCCCCGACGAGGGCAGTGTCGGCCCCCGCCCGGTCCCGGCACTGTTCACCACTTCGATGTGGACGTCGTCGCCGACGTCGACCAGCACGTTCGTCTCGGCATCCGGCGGCGCGTGCTTGAGCACGTTGGTAAGGCCTTCCTGCACGATCCGATAAGTCTGGAGCGCCGCACTCGCGGGCAGTGTGCTGCCGTCACCTCGGACCTCCAGCAGGACCGGCAATCGGCCGACGCTCGATCGCGCGACCAGTTCGGCCAGATCGCCGACGCCGAGCTGCGGTTCGACGCCGTGCAACACCTGGAGCAGGCGGCGCAGTTCCCCGATGGCTCCGCGACCGGTACCGCCGATGGCCTCCAGGGCCTTCACCGCTCGCTCGGGGTCCTGGCGGGCGATCATCTTCGCGCCTTCGGCCTGCAGGACCATCACGCTCACGGTGTGGGCCAGAATGTCGTGCAGCTCGCGCGCGACCCGGGACCTGTCCTCGGCGAGCACGCGTCGTTCGATCTCCGCGGCGAAGGCGCGTCTGCTGCTGACGAACTCGCCCAGTGCCCACGCCGCGAGGTGGATCGGCAGGAGGACCACTATCGCGGCCAGCGGGCTGAACTCGGTACCCGCCGACCAGACGAAACCCGCCACCACGTCCAGGATCACGATGCCGACCGCGGTGACCGCCGCCGCCCGGCGTTTGCCCCGCACGACGAGCGTGTAGAGCATGATCGCCATCGCGATCTCGCCGGGAACGCCGTCGTAAGTCCGCGTCCAGTGCTGCACGGCGACCACGGTGAGCACGACGAGTGTGGCCAGTTCCGGATGACGGCGCCGCCACAGCAGCGCCAGCACGATCACGGCGAGCATCAACGCCTGCGCCCACACCGGCCGGTCCGACCAGTTCCGCAACAGCGGCAGAAGCAGCAGGTAGCCGTAGAGAGGGAGGTCCGCGAGCCACGGATGGTCGCGCAGCCATTGGTACAGGCGGTGCACCGCCTGAATATAGAGGCCACCGGCCGATACCGCGTCCTACTGCGGTAGCGCCGTTCTCCTACTGGGAGAGGAGATGGTGCGACTCCAAAGTGGACGCGTGGCGTGGTCCGCCTTTTTAGCGTCGGGACCATGTCCATCGCCAGAGAGTTCCTGCGCCGCCCAGGCCACACCGGCGCGATCGCGACCGGCTCGCGGCGCCTCGCCGTGGTCGCGGGAGTCGGGGTGGAGCGCGCGGAGCACGTCGTCGAACTCGGGCCCGGCACGGGAGTGTTCGCCGACCGAGCGGTCGTGATTCCGTGACGACTCCGGTGTCGATCAGCGACAGAGTGCTGGCCTGGGTCGCACGGCGATCGGTGACGCAATGGGCGCTCGGCAGACTCGGTTCACGTTCGCTGTCGCTGCTCCCCGCTCGCGTGCTGCTCCCGCTCAAGCGGGACGGGCTGGTGCCGGTCGCCGAGTTGGAGCAGCTGAGGCAGTCCGGTGCGGTGCACCGCGTGCAGATACCTTTCGGCGTCCGCATGTGGTTGGTCACCGGCCGCCCGGAAGCCGAAACGGTGCTCGCTGACACCAACGCGTTCAGCAACGACTACCGGCGCCTCGCCGCCGCCATCGGCCACGCCGAGCCTTCACCCGGCGGGCTCGGCTTCACCGACCCGCCGGACCACACGAGACTGCGCAAGCTGCTCACACCCGAGTTCACCATGCGCAGGCTGTCCCGGCTTGTGCCGCGTATCAACGAGATCGTGGCCGAGCGCCTTGACGCGATCGCGGCAGCATCCGGCCCAGTGGATCTGGTCGAGGAGTTCGCACTGCCGATCCCCTCACTGACCATCTGCGAACTGCTCGGCGTGCCCTACGAGGACCACGATCACTTCCAGAAGCTGGCCGCCGCCCGGTTCGACCTCGTCGGAGGCGCGAGCCAGGCGCTGGATGCGGTCTCGGAATCGTTGAGCTACCTGCGGAAGGTCGTGGAGCGCGAGCGCCGCTCCCCTGGTGACGGTCTCATCGGCGCGATCATCCGCAAGCACGGCGACGACGTGAGCGACGAGGAACTGGCAGGTCTTGCCGACGGTGTACTCACCGGCGGCTTCGACACCACCGCATCAATCCTCGCACTCGGCGCCATCGTGCTGCTGCGCGACGAACACGCCTGGGCGTCCATGCAAAACGACGCCGAGGCCGGCCCGTTGGTGGAAGAGCTGCTGAGGCACCTGAGCGTGGTGCAGGTGGCGTTCCCGCGCTTCGCCCGCCACTCGACACGGATCGGCGACCAGCAGATCGAGGAAGGCGATGTGGTCGTGGTATCGCTCTCAGCGGCCAACCGCGCGCACGCGGCCGATTTCGACCATGCCCGCCCCGCCAGTACACACTTGGCCTTCGGCCACGGCGCGCACCGCTGCATCGGGGCGGAGCTGGCACGAATGGAGCTTCGCGCGGCCTACCCCGCCCTGCTCCGCCGCTTTCCCGACATGCGCCTGGCCGAAGCGCATCCCGCGTTCCGGACGACCTCGATCGTGCACGGCGTGAACAGCCTGCTCGTCCACACGAGCTGAGCATCGGCGCGGCCGTTCACGCCGTCCCGACGGAGATCGACGCGAGAGCGCGGTGGATGAGAGCGGGCAGGTCGCCTCCGTGCCGGATCCAGTCGTCGAGCGAAATGCGGACCGAGGCCATTGCGAGTGCGGCGAGCAGGTGTGGTCGTGGGTCGCGTTCGGTGACGTCGGGGATGCGTGGGACGAGCAGTTCGGCGATGGCGTGCTCGTAGCGTTGGTAGGCCTGCGCGGTCCAGGCGCCGAGGGCCGGTGATCCGCGGGTGAGCACGGCCAGTTCCCGGATCTGGCTGACATATGCGGGGAACTCCCCTGCGAGTTCGCCGAAGGCGCTCACCACGGCCTCTTTCGCGGGCAGGTGATCGGGCTGACGGGCGATCGCCTCGGTGACCAGGGTGAGCCAGGGGCCGGTGACCCCTTCGGCGACAGCGCTTTCCTTGGTGTCGAAGTAGCGGAAGAACGTCGCGCGCGCGACTTCGGCGTCCCGCGCGATCTGATCGACCGTGGTGTTGCCGACCCCCTGTGCGCCGGCGAGCCGTGCCGCGGAGGCGGCGATGCGCGTATGCGTCGCCCGCCTCTTGCGGACGGCGAGGCCGTCCGCTTCACTATGAGACATAGTCTCATTCTGGACTAAGTCTCATCGAGCGGCAAAGGGGCTCTCATGGGAGTGAACCAGCGGCAGCAGATCGTGATGTCCGCCGACGAGATCGCCCGGTTCCTGAACGAACAGCGCGTCGCCACGCTCGCCACGATCGCTCCTTCCGGCCAGCCCCATCTCGTCGCCATGTGGTACGCGGTGATCGACGGGGTGGTGTGGTTCGAGACCAAGGCCAAGTCGCAGAAGGCCGTGAACCTCCGCCGGGACAACAGGGTCACCGTGATGGTCGAGACCGGCCACACCTACGACACGTTGCGCGGTGTCTCGCTCGAAGGGCGAGCCACGATCGTTGACGACCCGGACGCGTTGTGGGCGGTCGGTGTGAGCGTGTGGGAGCGCTACAACGGGCCCTACACCGAGGAAGTCCGGCCGATGGTGGAGTTCATGCTCGCCAAGAGGGTCGCCGTGCGGGTCGACGTCACGCACACCCGGTCGTGGGATCACCGCAAGCTCGGCCTGCCCGCTCTTCCGCTCGGTGGCAGCACCGCCGCCCACCTGTGAGGGGCAGGACGATGGAATTCAACCTGGCCGACCTGTTCGAGCACGTCGTCGACGCGGTCCCCGAGCGGAATGCCCTGTACGTCGAGGGACGGACCCTGACCTATCGGGAACTCGACCGGCGCGCCAACCGGCTCGCCCACCACTTCACCGCGGCTGGCATCGGCGCCGGCGACCACGTCGGCTGCCACCTGATGAACGGCGCCGAGTACCTGGAAACCATGCTCGCGCTGCTCAAGATCCGCGCGGTGCCCATCAACGTGAACTACCGGTACGTCCGCGACGAGTTGCGTTACCTGTACGACAACGCCGATCTCGTGGGATTGGTGTACGACACCGAGTTCGCCGACCGGGTGGCCGCCGTTGCGCCGGACGTGCCAAAGCTGCGGCATCTGCTTGCCGTTGGTCCCGATGCCGAACGCCCTCCCGGCGCCCTTCGGTACGAGGACGCGCTGGCCGCTCAACCCGATGACCGCGCGGGTTTTCCCGAGCGCTCCGCCGACGATCTGATGATCATCTACACCGGCGGCACCACCGGCATGCCCAAGGGCGTCGTGTGGCGGCACGAGGATCTGCTCTTCGGCGGCATGAGCAGCGGCGTGCCACCGCTGGCGAAACCTGAGGACGCCGGTCCTCGCGCGGCGGCCACCACTCCCCTGGTGATGTTCGCCGCGCCACCGCTGATGCACGGCACCGCTGTCCTCGCCACGTTCATCACCTTCCTGGCCGGCGGCAAGGTCTGCCTCGTCCGCAAGTACTCCGGCGCCGGAGCGGTCCGCGTCATCGCGGAGCAGGACTGCCAGACCATGATGATCGTCGGCGACGCGATGGCCATGCCGCTCATCGAAGCCCTCGACGACCGACCCCAGGCCTTGCCGTCACTGCACATCATCGTCAGCGCCGGCGCGTTGCTCACCCAGCCCGTCCGCGACCGGCTGCACGCTCACCTGTCCGAGCTGTACATAGTGGACAGTTTCGGATCCACGGAGACCGGGCACAGCGGAGTCGGGGTGGACCGGAGTCTGCGCTTCACCGTCAACGACGCCACCACGGTCCTCGATGACACCCTCAGGCCGGTCACGCCCGGCAGTGACGTGGTGGGCCAGGTCGCTCGACGCGGCCACATCGCACTGGGCTACTACGGCGATCCCGGCAAGACGTCCCGTACCTTCGTCGAGATCGACGGCGTCCGCTGGGTCCTGTCCGGCGATCTGGCCACTGTGGACAGCGACCGCACCGTCCACTTCCTCGGACGTGGCTCCATCTGCATCAACTCCGGCGGCGAGAAGATCTATCCGGAAGAGGTCGAAGCCGCACTCAAGACCCACCCCGCGATCGTCGATGCCGTCGTCGCCGGAATCCCGGACCCTCGATGGGGACAGAAAGTCGCCGCAGTGCTCCAGCTACACCCCACCGCGACGACCCCGACCCTGCGGGAACTCGAAACCCACCTCGCCCCCATGATCGCGCGCTACAAACTCCCCCGCCTCACCCACGTCGTCCCCCGCATCCAACGGTCCCCGGCAGGCAAACCGGACTACCGGTGGGCCGCCGAAACCCTCGCCCAGGCCGCCCGTCCGGCGCTCTGAACAGCTGGCTCGTCCAGTCTTTTCACCATGTGACCGGAACCCGGTCCACGCGACCAGTCGCCTGGTTCGCGATGACCTTGATGTCGGCCAGGTCCACGGCCAAGCGAAGACCGGGAAACCGGCGGAACAACGCGGGAAAGACGATGCGCAGCTCGGTGCGGGCGAGGTTGGCTCCGATGCACGCGTGCATGCCGTGACCGAAGGCCAGGTGCACGTTGGGTTTGCGATCAGGACTGAACTCGTCCGGGTCGGGAAACACCGCGGCATCGCGGTTCGCCGCGTCGTTGTTGATCAGGACCAGGTCGCCGCGGGCAATGCTGGTTCCGCCGATCTCCAGGTCCTCGTGGGAATAGCGCAGCACGCCGGTCCCCGAGGTCGCGGTCATCCGCAGGATCTCTTCGACCGTCGCGTTGATCTCGCCATCGGGATCGCCTGCGAACCGGTCTCGCCGCCGCGGATCGGACAGCAACCAGAGCACGCCGAAGTCGATGCGGGCAGCGGTCGTCTCATGTCCTGCGAACAACAGGGCCACGGCGAGCATGGCCACATCGCGATCGCTGAACGTGGGATCGTCGACCTGGGCGGCGACCAGGTCGGAGATGACATCGGGGCCCGGATTCTCCCGTTTGACCGCGGCCAGGCGATAGGTGTAGGTCATGAACTCCATCAGTGCCGCTTGAGCGTCCGCGGCGTCGTACATGCCGCCGACCCGTTCGGACAGGCCGCGGAAGAAAGCGCGGTCGCCGTGCGGAACGCCCAGCAGGTCGCAGATCACCAGTGCCGGCAACGGGAACGCCAACAGTTCGTGCAGGTCCACCGTTTCGCCCTGCATGGCCTGCATGTCGTCCAGGCAGCCGGCGGTCAGCTCCTGGATTCGTTCGGTCAGCCGTCTCATCCGGGGTGCCGAGAACGCCGGTGTCAACAGCCTGCGCATCCGCTCGTGCTCGCGCTTCTCGTCGGCGTAGCTGACCCTGGGCCCACCGGCCAACGCCGCCTCCGAAACCCGGGACGCCTTCTCCGGCTCGGGATGCGAGCGGCCGAGGCGCGGATCGCCGAATATCTGCTTCGCCTCGGCGTAGGAGGTCACCAGCCAAGCGGGGTCACCGGCCGGGGTGATCACTCGTGTCAACGGTGCCTCCCGTCGCAGCACGGCGTACAAGGGCGCGGCTTCAAGTGCATTGGGACGGTCGAAGGGAAGCTGGGGCGCCGTCATCGGTTACTCCTTCGTGGTTGAGGTCAGGGCGTTCGCGAGCGCCTTGACCTGGGCGGCGCGGAACCGCCGGGATATACCGGCACACGGTGAAGCGAGGTCGAAGCCGTGGAAGGCGCCACCGATCACCAGCAGCTCGCACTCGACCCCTGCCGCAGTCAGGCCGTTGGCGTAGGCGATGTCTTCCTCGCAGAACAGATCCAGTGAGCCGGTGCCGATCCAGGCCGGTGGCAGTCCGGACAGGTCCGCGCACCGCGCCGGCGCGGCGAGATCGCTGATGCCGGACGATCCCGGCGTGGCCCTCAGGTAGGACTGCCAGCCGAAGCGGTTGGCAGCGTTGCCCCAGCCGCGATAGTTGGTCTCGTCGACATCGGAGCGCGTGGTGGTCCGGTCGTCGATCATCGGATAGGTCAGCAACTGGAAGACAGGCCGCACTTCTCCGCGCTCGCGGGCGAACAGCGCCAGCGCAGCGGCGAGTCCCCCGCCCGCACAGGCTCCGCCGATGGCGATGCGGGTGGCATCGACGTCCGGACGGCCGGCCAACCAGGTGAGCGCGTCGTGGCAGTCGTGCAGCGGAATCGGAAACGGGTACTCCGGTGCGAGGCGATGGTCGACCGAGGCGACGATGATGCCGAGTTCACGAGCGAAGTGGCGGCATACTGCGTCGTCGAGGGCCGCCGTGCCCATCACGTACCCGCCGCCGTGAATCCACAGCAGCGCTGGAGATGGCATGGTGACACCTGCCGCCGGTTGGTACATCCGAACCGAGATCGAGCCGACTGCCTCGACAACGACGCTCTTGGCGCGGCGCAGTCCACGTAGCCGGTCGACCGTCCTCATCAGACGAAGTCGTCGAGCGCTGACCGCGTTACGCGGAAGCCATCGCGCGATCCCACGGAGATCGGGGTGAAACGCGTCGAGGTTCATGGCGACGCCAGTCGTAGCGCGCCGTCCTGACAGATGACCTCGCCGTTGAGGTAGTCGTTCCCGATGATGTCGATCACCAGTCGCGCGAACTCGTCCTCACGACCGAGACGCTTCGGAAACGGCGCGTTCTTGTACCCTGACGGGGTGTGGACGCGCAACCGCACATCAGGTGCGCCTTTCGGATCGGGGACCGCCACATCGAAGGTGTGGAACGGAACGGCCGATTCGTACACCGGCATGCCGGCGAGAGCCGCGGGGTCCATGGCACGAATGGCCTGGTAGTTCACGAGGTCGCGGGCTGGGATTCTCTCGATCCAGGGCGCGAGCTCGGAGTCGAAGGCGTATGGCATGGGTTTCCTCCGCGGTTTCAGGCCGTTGCGCACTCAGGGAATCTGGCCGAGCAGGGTCATGCCGGCGGCCAGCAGTGCATCGATCCTCGAGTAGCCGCAAATGCTGGCGCTGGCGGCGAACAGTCCCGTGGCGAACAGGGACGGGCCGCCCGGCAGGACACCGAGCAGCACGCACCCGAAGAAGATGATCAGGAAGAGGCCGACCAGCACGTACGGTCCGAGCCCAGGCAGCATGGCTTCGGGATTGAGAATCGGTGTAGTGAACCTCCAGGCCCAGTTCGGGGACTCTTCACGCGAGCCTCGTGCCGGAGGCAATCGCTTGGAGGAGCTGGGTGATCTCCCCGCCCGCGTCTTCCGGTGTGGTGTAACCGGTTTCGTCGCGGATCTCCGCCAGATGGTCGCGAACGTCCTCAATCGACAGTTCAGGGTGGTAGTAACCCCTTGTCCTGCCGATGAAGTACCTGGCGACCTGTCCTGCACCCACGGTGTAGATCTCACCGGTGACCGGACACTCTTCATGAGCCAGGTAGGCGACCACGGGTGCGACGAGCGCCGGGTCGAGCTTGCTGATGACGGCGTGCATCATGGCGATGGACGCCGGGTCGCGCTGCCGGCCGGCGGCACCCTCGGCCTCGGCCGTGTTCATGGCGAGCATGCGGGTGGCCGCGATCGGGGCGATCGCGTTGACCTTGATGTTGTGTCCGGCTCCTTCGACGGCGAGGACCCTGGTGAGGCCGATCAGCCCGGTTTTGGCGGCGCCGTAGTGGCTCTTGTGCGTGCTGCCCAGGATGCCCGCGGCCGAGGTGGTGTGGACGATGCGGCCGTAGCCCTGTTCTCGCATGACGCGCCAAGCCGGGACGGTGACGTGGAAAGCGCCCTTGAGGTGCACGTCGATCATCGGGTCGAGGTGATCGGGTGTCATCTCGGCGAGCGGAACGTCGCGGACGATGCCGGCGTTGTTGACGAGGATGTCGACGGCCCCGTAGGCAATGATCGCAGCGCGGACGATTCCCTCACCACCCTCGCGAGTGGCGACGCTGTGGGTGTCCGCCACGGCATCGCCCCCGAGGTCCCGGATCTCCTGGGCGACGGCCTCGGCCGGACCGGCGTCGGCACCCTCGCCGGTGACCGAACCGCCGAGGTCGTTGACCACCACCCGTGCCCCGCGGGACGCCAGCAACAAGGCGTGGTGGCGGCCCAGACCGTTGCCGGCGCCGGTGACGATGGCGATCTTGCCGTCGAATCGGAGGTCCGTCATCACTTCTCCCATGCGACGGGCAGCTCGTGGACGCCGTAGATGCTCATGTCGCCCCGGAACCGGATCTCCTCGATCGGTACGGCGAGCCGCAGGTCCGGCAGGCGGCGCAGCAGCGTGGGCAGCGCGATCTCCAGTTCGGCACGGGCGAGTGTCTGGCCGAGGCACTGGTGGACGCCGTAGCCGAAGGCCATGTGGGTGCGGGTGCTGCGGTCGATGTCGAGGCTGTCGGGGTTGTCGAGGAAGGCGGGGTCGCGGTTGGCGGCGGGCAGGTTCATGATCAGGCCTTCACCCGCTTTCACGAGGGTGCCGCCGATCTCGATGTCCTCCTTGGCCACGCGGGCGACCAGGCTGTGCACGATTGTCAGGTACCGCAACAGTTCCTCGACCGCGTTCGAGATGACCCGAGGGTCCTCGGCGTCGCGGATCCGTGCCAGGGTCTCCGGGTTCTGCAGCAGGGCCAGGGTGCCGAGGCTGATCATGTTGGCGGTGGTCTCGTGGCCGGCGCTGAGCAGGATGAAGCTGTTCATCGCGATGGTCTCGCGGGTCAGCTCCCCGGTCGGCAGGTGCTCGTGGATCAGGCGACTGATCAGCGCGCCGTCGGGATCGTTCTGCTTGCGCGCCACCAGTTCGTACAGATACCCGAAGATCTTGACGTTGGCCTGCTGCCGCTCTTCGGCAGTAGCGGTGCGGCTCATCAGGACACCGGTGATGTCCTGGAAGAACTGGTGGTCGCTGTAGGGCACACCGAGCAGCAGGGAGATCACCAGGGACGGGACGGGCAACGCGTAGGCCTGCACCAGGTCGGCCGGACCGCCGCCGCTGACCATCGCGTCGATGAGCTCACCAGCCAGCTTCTCGATCTCCGGGCGCATGGCGTTGACCCGCTTGACCGTGAAGTCCTTGGTCAGCATCCGCCGCAGCACAGCGTGCTCGGGGTCGTCCATTCTCGGGAAGATCTTCGGCATGGTGTCGCCGTGGTGTTCCCCACTGGCTTGCTGCGCGGCTACCTCAGCACTGATGCGCGGGTCGGTCATGGCGAGCTTGATGTCCTCGTGCCGGCTCACGGCCCACATCTCGTGGCCTTGCCAGTTCACCTTGCGCAGGCCACCCGTCTCGCGCCATTCCCGGTACACGGGCGCCGGGTCGAGCGGACAGCGCGCGTCGCGATCCACGGGGAAGACCGGAAGCCCGGTCTCGGTGCTGGTCATGAAATTCCTCCGGCAGTCAGGCGGCGAGCGCGGAACCCAGGAGGCCCCGGTCACGATGAGGGCGCGGTTCAGGACGAGGGCCTCGTCGTGGTGGCGCAGGTAGGGGCAGGCCTGGGTCTTCACGTCGTACTGGCCGGACCAGAAGTACGGGACCGTGGCGAACGACCGTGGTACCCAGGGGTTGAGGAGCGCAGAGTTCCGGCGCGTCGCCGACGATCACCACTCGGTTCATCGCTCGGCCAGGTGGATGGCGGCGGCCGGACACACCAGGGCCGCCTCACGGACGGCCTCGTGGTGCTGCGGTCCGGGCGTTTCGTCCAGCAGGACCACGACGCCGTCCTCGTCGCGCTGGTCGAAAACCTCGGCCGCGATCAGCACGCACTGCCCGGCGGCAACGCACTTGTCGGCCTCCACGCTCACTTTCATCGGTGCCTCCCATCAAGATTATCTTGCATGCGACTGCAAGTTTCTGCCGCGAGACACACGCTAGCACAACATGCAGTCGACTGCATGTTGCTACCCTGTGGTAATGACAACCGAGAGCGAGCGCCCGTTGCGCGCGGACGCAGCGCGCAACGCCGAGCGCATCGTGCGCACCGCTCGTGCGGTTTTCGCAGATCAGGGCCCAGATGCGCTGCTCGAGGAAATCGCCCGCCGCGCCGACGTGCGCATCAGGACGCTGTACAACCGCTTCCCCAGCAAGGCAGACCTGGTCCGGGCCGCACTCGACCAGGCCATCTCCGAAGACCTCACGCCCGCTGCCGCACAGGCGCTCGCCGACGAGAGTCCGCTGCGCGGCCTCGTCAGCCTGATCGAAGCCGCGATGGGCCTGGCGGCACGCGAGCTGAACACCCTCACCGCCGCCCGCGACGCCGGCATGCTGACCGCGGAGGTCTACACCCCGTTCTACGAGTCGCTGACCCTGCTGGCCCGACGCGCACAGGACGACGGCCTGCTCCGCGCCGACCTCGTCCCCGAGGACCTGAGCCGGCTCATGGCCATGCTGACCAGCACGTTGTGGACCATGGACGCCAATGTCGACGGCTGGCGGCGCTACCTGGCCCTCATGTTCGAAGGCCTGACACCCGCCGCGGCAAAGCCCTTGCCTGCGCCGGTCACGTTGACGACGGAGCGACGAAAGGGCAAGTGGTCACTCTGACCCGAGTGCGACACCGAGGCGATGCTCCGGGTCGTCTTCCCCGCCCTGCGCCTGGCCACCGGACTCGAGGGCCTCGACCCGCCCCTCAGTGATTCGCGGCATCAGCCTCGGAAGCAGTAACATCCGCCAGCGCGTCATCCACGGCGAGCTTCCTCTAGCGTCTCGTTCTCGGAGTCGGAGATCGCCGGGCAACTCCAGATGAGCAAGGCGCCCGTCCGGGAGGCCCTGGCGGCACTGCGGCGACTGGGCTGGGTGGAGGTGATCCCGCGCTCGGGTTACCGGGTGGCGCCGGTCACCCTGCGGGATGCAGGACCTCTTCGAACTGCGGCTGTTGCTCGAGCCCGAGGCCGCCGCACTGGCGGCCAGGCACGCGGCACGGCAACCAGACGAGGTCGCGGCGCTGCGGGAGTTCTGCCAGCGTGAGGAGGCAGGTCCAGAGGCGGAGACGGCTCCGGCGGACTGGCTCACTGATCACTACCGGGCGCATCGCCGCATCGCTGTCATGGGCGGAAACGTCGAGCTCGAGCGGGTGCTCGACGAGGTCCTGCTGAAGATGGAGCGGTATCACGCTCTCGATGTGACCGGGCAGGCACCACCGTCCGCCGACGCGGCGAGCACCCATCGCGCACTCGTGGAAGCGATCTCCGCCGACGACTCGGCCGCAGCGAGGACCCTGACCGCGGTTCATGTGCGGGTGGCGCATGGCCGAGCGGTCGCCGCCATTCTGGACAGTGAGGCGCTACGCACTGTCCATCTGGCGGCGCTGGGCCCGGCGGCCGGTCAGCGCCCTCGCGAATCGCGGGTGCGTACGGCCTGAATCGAGTGATTGGGCGCCGGAGTCCAAGCAGTACGCCGCGACATGCCGCACACAATGGGCCCTTCGGTTCGAGAATAGGCACAATCCCTGGCATGAACCGGGCACGCGTGGTGATCTGTGACGACCAGGAGCTCATCCGCAGCGCCCTGCGCATGATCGTGACCAGCCAGCCAGACCTCGAACTGGTCGGCGAAGCCGCGGACGGAGCACAGGCCGTGCGGCTGGCGGCCGAACACCGCCCGGACCTGATGCTGATGGACGTGCGCATGCCGGTGCTCGACGGAGTGGAAGCCACTCGGCGCGTGTGCGAGATCAGCCCCAACACCAAGGTGCTGATGGTCACCACGTTCGACCTGGACGAGTACGTCGAGCGCGCCCTGCGTCAGGGTGCCAGCGGATTCCTGCTCAAGGACGCCACCAGCGAGGAAATGCTGGTCGCCATCCGCGCGACGCTGCGCGGTGACGCGGTGATGGCACCGGCGGTGGTTCAGCGACTGGTCGAGCGGCACCTCAGCACGCCGGCCGCGCCGCAACCTGACCCGCGGCTGCAACGCCTGACCGACCGCGAACGAGAAGTCTTCGCGCTACTGGCCAAGGGTGCCAACAACGTCGAGATCGCGGGCCGGCTCTTCCTGGGCGAGACGACCGTGAAAACCCACGTGAGCAGAGTGTTGTCCAAACTGGACCTGCGAGATCGCGTCCAGGCGGTCGTGTACGCCTACGAGAGCGGATTCGTCCAGCCACGCCAGGACTCGACCGCCTCCGCCGAAGACCCCGGCCGTTGATCCCGGCGCACACGGACAACCCCGAATATTTCTGGTGATCTCTCAGGGTCACGTCATCCCACGGTAGGACACGATCTCCACCGCACGGCCACCACCGCGGCCGTCCAGGCGGACGCGCACGACACTGTCCACGAGGGACTGTTGTCGGCATGAGCACGACATCGTGGAGGACGTTCACCAGAGCCGCACTGCGTGCTCCGAGACTCGTGGGAGCCATCTCACCGAGCTCACCTCACCTCGCCGAGCGCCTGGCGGTGGTCATCCCCGATGACGGTCACCCCGTCGTCGCCGAACTCGGTCCCGGCACCGGCGCCGTCACCACGGCGATCACCGCGCGCCTGCGTGGCCGGGGACACCAGGTCGCGATCGAGGCCGACTCCGGCATGCTGTCCTACTTCCGCCGCCAGCACCCCGAAGTGCCCGTCCACCACGCCGATGCCGCCGACATCGAGGACGTGCTCGCCATCGAGGGCCACGAGCGCGCCGACGTGGTGATCTCCGGTCTGCCGTGGACTCTGTTCGACCACGCCAAGCAGCAGTTGCTGCTCGAGCGGATCATCGCGGTGCTCGCACCGCATGGAGTGTTCACCACGTTCGCCTACCTGCAGGGTCTCGGCCTGCCCACCGGCAGGCAGTTCCGCCGGCTGCTCGACCAGTCCTTCGGCGAAGTGCTGCCCACCCGGACGATCTGGGCGAACATGCCCCCGGCGATCACCTACGTGTGCCGCCGGCCGCGCCTGCGATGAGCCGCGGCCGCTGGCGCGTCTACCTGTCGGTGACGCCGTTGCCCGCGATCGCCTGTGTCCTGCTCGGGGTCGGCGACACCACCATCGGCAGCGCCGCCATCGGCGCGCTGATCTGGCTCACCGCGGTGGTCTACGTGCTTCCACTGCCCGGCACATCGCCTCCACGCCCCCGGCCACACCGACTTCGTTCCCCCACTCACCACAACCACGACCGGCAAGGAGTTCTCCGCAAATGACCAGCAGGCTGTTCACCAGTGAGTCGGTGACCGAGGGGCATCCGGACAAGATCTGCGACGCGATCAGCGACTCGATCCTGGACGCACTGCTGGCGAAGGACCCGCGTTCCCGCGTCGCGGTGGAGACGATGGTCACGACTGGTCAGGTCCACGTCGCGGGTGAGGTCACAACGGAGGCCTACGCCGACATCCCCACGATCGTGCGCGAGAAGATCCTGGGGATCGGCTACGACTCGTCCGCGAAGGGCTTCGACGGCCGTTCGTGCGGCGTGAACGTGGCCATCGGCGCGCAGTCCCCGGACATCGCGCAGGGTGTCGACACCGCGTTCGAGAACCGCGTCGAGGGTGCGGCCGACGAGATCGACAAGCAGGGCGCGGGCGACCAGGGCCTGATGTTCGGGTACGCGTGCACCGACACGCCCGAGCTCATGCCGCTGCCGATCGCCCTCGCGCACCGGCTTTCCCGCCGCCTGACCGAGGTGCGCAAGGAGGGCACCATGCCGTACCTGCGTCCGGACGGCAAGACGCAGGTCACCGTCGAGTACGCGGGTGACCAGCCGGTGCGTCTCGACACCGTCGTCGTCTCCACGCAGCACGCCGACAGCATCGACCTCGACACCATGCTCGGCGTGGACATTCGCGAGTTCGTGCTCGGCCCGACACTCGCGGAACTGCCGATCGACACGTCGGACGTCCGCCTGCTCACGAACCCGACCGGCCGTTTCGTCGTCGGCGGCCCGATGGGTGACGCGGGCCTGACCGGCCGCAAGATCATCGTCGACACCTACGGCGGCATGGCCCGTCACGGTGGCGGCGCGTTCTCCGGCAAGGACCCGTCGAAGGTCGACCGCTCCGCCGCGTACGCCATGCGCTGGGTCGCCAAGAACACCGTGGCCGCCGGTCTGGCCACCCGCGTCGAGGTCCAGGTCGCCTACGCGATCGGCAAGGCCGCCCCGGTCGGCCTGTTCGTCGAGACCTTCGGCACCGAGACCGTCGACCCGCAGAAGATCCAGCAGGCCATCACCGAGGTCTTCGACCTCCGGCCCGCCGCGATCATCCGCGACCTCGACCTGCTGCGCCCGATCTACGCCCCGACCGCCGCGTACGGCCACTTCGGCCGCACCGATGTCGACCTGCCCTGGGAGTCGACCGACCGTGCCCACGCACTCGCCAGCGCCGCCGGACTCACCTGAGTCATGCCGTTGTCCTCCACATCTTCGATCTACGGCCTCTTGCTGATCGACGCCATCCCCGCCGCGGCGTTGGCGCTGATCGGATTCCTCAACCGCCCTTCAGCACGACACAGCAGCGGCGACGAAGACACGCCAGACGAGCCTCCCCGTCACCCCGACCTCTTCAAAGACAAGAAAGAACGATGACACAAGCTCAGACCCACAACGGCATCGACTTCGCGGTGGCCGACCTGTCGCTCCATGAGTTCGGCCGCAAGGAGATCCGTCTGGCCGAGCACGAGATGCCCGGCCTGATGGCGTTCCGTCGCGAGTACTCCGGGGTGTACCCGCTCAAGGGTGCGCGCATCTCCGGCTCGCTGCACATGACCATCCAGACCGCCGTGCTGATCGAGACCCTGGTCGACCTGGGCGCCGAGGTCCGCTGGGCCTCCTGCAACATCTTCTCGACCCAGGACCACGCGGCCGCCGCGGTCGTCGTCGGCCCGTACGGCACCGAGGAGGAGCCCAAGGGCGTCTCCTGTTTCGCCTGGAAGGGCGAGACGCTGCCGGAGTACTGGTGGACGGCCGAGCAGATGCTCACCTGGCCGGACGGCAAGGGCCCGAACATGATCCTGGACGACGGCGGCGACGCGACGCTGCTCGTCCACAAGGGCGTGCAGTACGAGGCGGCCGGTGTCGTCCCCGCGGCTTCCGAGGACGACTCCGAGGAGTACCAGATCGTCCTCGAGACGCTGCGCAACTCGCTCGCCGCGGACGGCAAGAAGTGGACGAACATCGCGGCGGGCATCCGCGGCGTCACCGAGGAGACCACGACGGGCGTCATGCGCCTGTACCAGCTGGCCTCCGCCGGTGAGCTGCTGTTCCCGGCCATCAACGTCAACGACGCCGTCACCAAGTCGAAGTTCGACAACCGCTACGGCATCCGCCACTCGCTGATCGACGGCATCAACCGCGGCACCGACGTCCTGATCGGCGGCAAGGTCTGCGTCGTCGCGGGCTACGGCGACGTCGGCAAGGGCTCGGCCGAGTCACTGCGCGGCCAGGGCGCCCGCGTGATCGTCACCGAGATCGACCCGATCTGCGCGCTCCAGGCGGCCATGGACGGCTACCAGGTCGCGAAGCTCGAGTCGGTCCTCCCGATCGCCGACATCGTGATCACGACGACCGGCAACAAGGACGTCGTCACCGTCGAGCACATGGCGCAGATGAAGCACCAGGCGATCCTGGGCAACGTCGGCCACTTCGACAACGAGCTGGACATGGCAGGCCTCGCCCGCTACCCCGGCATCCGCAAGAACAACATCAAGCCGCAGGTCGACGAGTGGATCTTCCCGAACGGCCGCACGATCATCGTGCTGTCCGAGGGCCGCCTCATGAACCTGGGCAATGCGACCGGCCACCCGTCGTTCGTCATGTCGAACTCGTTCTCCAACCAGGTGATCGCCCAGATCGAGCTGTTCACCAAGCACGAGGAGTACGACAACGAGGTCTTCCGCCTCCCGAAGGTGCTGGACGAGAAGGTCGCCCGCATCCACCTCGAGGCGCTCGGCGGCGAGCTGACCAAGCTCACCAAGGAACAGGCCGAGTACATCGACGTCGACGTCGAGGGCCCGTTCAAGCCCGAGCATTACCGCTACTGAGCGACGCACGGATCGTCCTGGAAGCGGACCTGCCCGGTCCCCCAGCCCGATGCCGTGGCGAACTCACCCACGAAAGCTGATGTCATGTTCACCGACTGGGCCGACACCTTGACAACACTGCCCCCGCACACTCTCCTGCTCGTCGCCGCGGGCCTGATGTTCGTCGAGACCGCCCTGCTGGTCGGATTCGCTGTGCCGGCCGAGCTCACCCTGCTCGTCGTGGGTCTGCTCAGCTACCAAGGCGCCCTCCCGCTCGTGGCGGGGCTGCCGGTCTGCGTCGCCGCCGGGATCGCCGGCGACCAGGCCGCATACTGGACCGGACGGACTTTCCACGCCAGAACACCGACCTCGACCAGGATGGCCCGCTACCGCGAGCGCGCCGAGTCACTCCTGCGCAGGCGGGGCGGACCTGCCGTGTTCCTCGCCCGCTGGATCCCGTTCGTCCGCACCTGCATGCCCGTCACAGCCGGCGCATCCGGCCTCTCCGCCCCGGTGTTCACGCTCTTCGCCGCCGCGGGTGTCGCGACCTGGATGTCCGCCACGGTTCTCATCGGCTACGCCGCCGGTGGCTCACTGGCGATGGCGACCACGTGGGCCGGTCGCGGAACAGCGACCGTGTGCCTCGTGGTCGCCATCGCAGCGGCCGTCGTGATCATCCGCCGCCGTCACTCGGCGAGGAAGACTCCCTGAAGGACTCACACCATTGCCCGGTGTCACCAGGCGGGCATCATCGGCGCGGGGTAGCGGTCGCCGGCCGCGCCGTCCGGCAGGAGCGAGCCGATCAGATCCAGGGCAGCAATCGCGTATGATTGCCTGATCGTCTCACCATGGCCGGCGCGTGGAGCGCAGTGGAGGGAATCGCATGCTGGACCGTCTCGCCCAGGCGATCACCGACCACCGCAACGGCCCGTGGGCCACCACCGTTGATGGCGTAACGCGAGGATCTCGACGTCCTTCTCACGGTCGGTCATACGCAAGAGCCATAGCGCGGCGAAGGCGTGGGAGACGGCGAGATAGGCGAAGCGGACCAGCACGGCCGCGATCATGCCAGATGACGATCGGCAACTTGCCGATGCCACTGACCTGCACGGACGTACTTCTCGGCACGCACAGGGCTCATCGTCGGCGACACGATCACGAACCTGCGCGCCGCGTTGGACCACACCTCCTGGACCGCGGCGCTGGCTCGCGGCGGAGTCCCGGACAAGCCTCACCTCGTGACGTTTCCGCTGGCCAGCGCTGACGACAGAAACTTCCGAAACAAGAAGCGGGAGCTCAAGCCGCTCGTCTCGCCGGCGTTCTGGGACCTCGGCGAAGCCGAACTCGACGATCTCGCGACCAGCCGCGGCGAGCGCGACGAGGCGCCTTGTGAACGGCGCGTACTTGGCCAGCATCCTGCCCTCCTCGCAGCCGTGAAGCTCAGCCCGCGAGGAGAAGGTCGCGGGGATCGAGATTGCGCGTGCTGTGCCGCCACGCCGCAGCGATGGGAACGAGCAACGCGACGTAGCCAACCGCTGGCACCGCGACCCAGCCGTGAATGTGGCTGCCTGCTTTGACCAGCATGAGCACGAGGTAGGTGAGATTGATCAGCCCGACGCCGCCGTAGGTGATCAGTGTGGTCAGGCGGTGCGGCACTGGCGCTGTGTGGATGTTGGTGGCCAACTCGGTCGCTGCGGCACCGACGTCGGCGGGACCGCCCGCGCCGAGGATCTCGCGTTCGAGCGTGAGGATCGACCGGGCCCGGACGGCGGCCAGGTTGAGCAGTTGCGAGTGGAAAGCCGCGATGCAGACCAGCGGGAAGGGCAGGAGGCTGATCGCCCAGCCGAGCAGGTCCAGCTTGTCGTAGAAGGCGATGGTGCCGACGAGATAGGTGACCGCCGCGCCCATCGTGGCGAGGCTGACGGTGAGCGTGGTGACTCGGTCGGCGCGGTCGCTCTGGTAGACGGCGATCAGTGCGTGCAAGCGGTCAGCCACGGGCAGGCCCTTCTTCCAGCCGAAGACTTTCGCCCTGATCGTGCCGTACCACCGGTCGCGATGGCGCTATCCAGGTGCCGCGAGTCGGCGCTTGGCTCCGTGTGCCGCTGATCGGGTGATCCACTGGGCCGCTCTGCTGAATCTCGCTGCCTGCTTCCGCCGCACTGCCTAAGCTCGACGGTCCTGGACACGTGGAGGGCGGCGTGGCGGAACGGGCGCGGTTCGACGACATGATCGTGGTGCTGCCCGGTGTCGGCGGCAGCGTGCTGCGCGATGCGGCCGGGCCGGTGTGGGAACCGTCGATCGGCATGGCCGGCTCGCTGCTGCGCGACCGGCACGACGTGCTCGCCCGGCTCTCCGGTGATCGGGAGAAGCTGGACGACCCGGACCACCGGGACGGGGTGGTCGCGACCGGATTGATCAGCACGCCGGTCGCCGTGCCGGGATTCGCGACGCTCGACCAGTACACGCCGTTGCGGCGGACGCTCGGCGCGGCGTTCGAGCTGAGACGCGGGGATCCCGCCGATGGTGACGGCCCGCCCTCGAACTACTTCGAGTTCGCTTACGACTGGCGGCGGGACAACCGGGTGTCCGCACTCGCGCTCAAGATCCTGATCGACCGGGAGCTGGCGAAGTGGCGCACGTACCAGATAGGCGGCAGGCCGAAGGTCGTCCTCGTGTGCCACAGCATGGGCGGGCTGGTGGCGAAGTACTACCTCGACGTGCTGGGCGGCTGGCGCGACTGCCGCACGTTCATCACCTTCGGCACCCCGTTCCGCGGCTCGGTCAAGGCGATGAACGTGCTGGCCAACGGGTTGAGCCGATTCGGCATCGACTTCGTCGCACTGTCCGAGGTGCTCAGAAACTTCACCTCCTTCTACCAGCTCCTCCCCCGCTACCCGGTGGTGGCGCGGCAGCCGGGCGGGCCGCTGGCGCGGGTGAGCGAGCTGACCGAGAACGTCGGCGGGCTCGACGTCGAGCGCGCCCGCCGTGCCTACGAGGACTTCCACCGCGCGATGGATCCGGAGCGGTCCTCACATCAGGGAAAGCGGCTGGACGAGCTGGTGCGCATGCGGCCGATCGTCGGCCACGGGCAGACCACCCCGCAGTCCGCCGTCATCGACCGAACCGCTCTGAGCGTGTCCACCGAACTCGTGTCGGACGACCCGCGGGTCCTCGCGTACGGCACGGGTGACGGCACGGTGCCCGAGCTCTCGGCGCTGCCGATCGAGCTCTCCGACGAGGGCCCGTGGTGGTGGGAGAACGGAAAGCACTCCACCATGCACACCTCCTCGAACACGCTGGCGAACCTGGTGAAGACGCTGATGATGGGCTCCGCAGGGCTCAGCGATCTGCAGGGGCCGGAACAACGGGCGTGGGAGGAGGTGGCCCGGCCTGCGGAAGTCACCCTCGACGTCCGCGTCGACGAGGTCAACCCGAGCGGCGAACCGGTCACCATCGACTGCGTGCTGAGCGATCCCGATGTAACCGAAACCCCCCGATTGACGATTTCCGAGGACGTACCCGTCGAACGAACGGAAACCGAAGAGGGATACAGGTATCGCGTGAGGGGGCTCTCCGTCGGCACGCACGAGCTCAAGGTCGACTGGGCCGCGTGCTCGGTGAGCGACGTCGTCGAAGTCTGCTGAAACGACAGTGGTGGGCGTGTGGACTGGCAGAAGTGGAACAAGAACGAGCCGGCACGGCTTGCCTGCTACGTCCAGGTGGCCGAGACGGTGCGCGTGTTCGGTCCCCCGCACGTGGACGCCGATCTGCGCCGCGATCGCCTGGCCACCGTTCGCCACGTGTACGAATTCCTCTCCTCCAAGGGAATTCCGTACGACACCTCGCAGGTCGACTTCGCCGGCCACCACGAGGCCGAACAGGTCATCAGGCAGCCGTCGGAAGTGCGCGACGGCGGAAACTGCCTCGAACTGACGTTGCTGTTCGCGGCGCTGTGCCAGCGAGCGGGTCTCCGCACGCTGCTGGTGTTGCTGGAGCAGCACGCGATGATCGCGGTCCGGCTCGACCACGACGTCGAGTCACTCGGCGCCAGCCCCGGCCCCCACGACTACGAGCTGCTCAGCGGCGGGCTGCTGCCCGCGGGCTGTGACCTGCACGGCAAGGCGGCCAAGCTGGCCGAGTGGGCGGAGATGGGCCGCTGCGTCCTCGTCGAGTGCACCGGGATGGCCGGCTGGAGCGGAAGCCTGAGCTTCGACGACGCCGTCGTGAAAGCCCGGTCGCGGCTGACCGGTGCAGCGTCGGGCGCGTTGACCCAGGTCGTCGACGTCACCCTCCTCCTCTTGAACAACAAGTCCCCGTACCGGCCCTACGCCGTGACGGCACAGTCGGCGTCCTCCGTGGACGCGGCGGACGTGGTCCTGGGCAACACCGCGCTCGAGGTGGTCAAAACGTACCTGGCCCGGCTCGACAACCCGCCTCCCGAGCCGCCGCGGTGGAACGCCGACGGCCTGCACACGATGCTGACCGCGGTGGGAGGTGGCTCCGCACTCGGCGTTGTGCTCGAAGGCCTGGGCAAGGCGCTGGAGGCGGCCGCGTTCGCGGTGAACTGGATGCCGCACGAGCTCACGACGGAGCGACTGCGCGCGGCGATGATGGAGATCTTGCCTGGCAAGCCGCTGCCGGACGCCGCCGCCGTCGAGACCGACTACTTCTCCCACGTCTTCCTCCATCGCGCTCCCAGGGGCGACCGCTGGGAGGCCGCGCTGGTGGACTACCTGGCCGCCGTGGCGCTCGGCGGCGGACTGGACGTGCGCCATCCGAGGTTCCGCGGCTGGGCGGCGAGCGTGCTCACGGTGGTCGGGGCGAACGACGCGATCAAGGCGGCGGAAGAGCGGCACAGCCTCACGCGATGGCGGCTGCGGATCAGTCTGCACGGATCGCCGACCGGATGGTGGCCGGAATCCGTCACGGCGTGGTTGTTCAACGGGGACACGCAGGTCTCCGTGGAAACGGAACCGTGCGACCCGGAGCAGAGCTCGGTCGAGGCCGCGGTGGCCGACCTGCTGGCATCGGCGATCGACACCACCGAGTACCGGGGTGGCGAGCTCAAGCAGGTCGAGATCGCGGTGCCGACACCGCTGCTGGTGATCTGGTATCCGGAGAAGACCACTGTGGTCAGCCGAATCGGGTTGCATCACGACGTGGTCGTCCGCTGGAGTGAACGGCTCGGCCCGCCACAACACATGCGCAGGATGCTGTCCGAGGCGCCGAAGCGGTGGAAGTTCATCGAACAGCATGGCGCGGACGGACTGGACTGGCTGGAGCCCGAGCAGGCCAGTGACGTCAAGGCGCTGCGCAGGCAGTTGGAGAACGGCACGTACCAAGGCGCCGTGGGCCTGCGTTTCCTGCCGGAGCAGCGGCACGACCTGCTGGAGACGCTGCTGTCGTTCTCACCGGTGCTGCTGTGGCCGGACAACGACCAGTGCACCTGGGACGGTATCGAGCAAGAGCTGAGCCAGCACTGGGAGTCGCTGCCCAGGGCACTCGCGGACGCCTACCGCACCAGTTGGACGCAACAGGACGAGCCGCCGCCGCTCGCGGTCGTGCGGGCGGTGTGGGACGACGAGGACTGGATGGCGTTCTGCCGCAGCTATCTCAGGTCACAGACGAGCCTTCGGCGATTGGGAGGATGACCCATGGCGTGGGACCCCTACTACCGCGGTGACAACGAGGCGCGGGACGTCGCGCTGCCGGAGCCACCGCCGTGGCGGACGTTCCCGCTGACCGAGCAGGTCTCGTCGAAGACGTTCCAGCCACCGCACGGACTCGTCGACGCGGTCAACGCCGCGCTGTGCCTGCACCGCCCGCTGCTGCTGACCGGCCCACCGGGATCGGGCAAGTCGACGGTGGTGGACTCGATCGCGACGGAGTTGAAGCTCGGCGCAGTGCTGCGCTGGCACATCACCTCACGCAGCACGCTCACCGAAGCGCTCTACCGCTACGACGCGCTGGGCCGGCTCGACGCGACCCAGCACAACGAGCCCGACGACATCGGCCGCTTCGTCGAGCTCGGTCCACTCGGCACCGCGTTGCTGCCGGGCGACCGGCCACGGGCCGTGCTCATCGACGAGATCGACAAGAGCGACATCGACCTGCCGAGCGACCTGCTCAACGTGCTCGAACGCGGCGAGTACACGATTCCCGAGCTGTCCAGGCACAAGACCAGGCGGATCAAGGTCCGCCGGTCGGGCGGCGAAGGCATCGCCACGATCCGCAACGGCAGGGTGCAATGCACGACGTTCCCCGTGATCGTGATGACGAGCAACGGTGAACGGGACTTCCCCGCCCCGTTCCTGCGGCGCTGCATCCGCTTCGAGGTCCCGAAGCCCAGCGCCGGCGACCTGACCAGGATCGTGACCGCGCACCTGGGCGCGGAGGCGGCAGCGCGGGCGAACGACCTCCTCGCCGGTTTCCTGCAGCAGCTGACGAGCGGGCGGACCGTCGCGACCGACCAGTTGCTCAACGCGATCTACCTGGTGGAGGGACTCGAGGGCGAGCAGCGCGACACCCTGTCAAGGCTTCTGCTGCGTGCTCTCTCGGAAGCCTGAGCCGTGCTCGACCGGCTGATCCGCGGGCTCATCGCGTTCTCGGACGACATCGACGCGATGTCGGTCGCGGACGCGTTGTGGCTCGCCCACGCCATGCAGCCGGAACCCGAAATGGTGCCTCCTCCTCCGGAGGCACCCGATGTGGCACCGCGAGCCGTACCCGACTTCGGGCCGACGAGGCGAGACAAGCCACCGCCGGAGGAGCAGGAGCGACCGGACGAAGCGGACGTCGTCGCCCCGGTGGCCGACGACGAAACCAAGGGCCGCAAGGGATCTCGAACGGAACTGCCCACAGGTAGGGCGCTGGCGCAGAGCCTCGACATCGCCCGCGCGCTGCGGCCGTTCAAACAGAGGTTCCTCGACCTCGCCCGGCTCGAGCTCTCGGTCGACGACACCATCGAGCAGTTCGTGGCGACCAAGCGGCTCAGCCCCGTGCTCGTCCCGGCCAGGGAACGCTGGTTCAACGTCGACGTGGTGGTCGACCGATCCACCTCCATGGCGGCGTGGGACGACACCATCACCGAGCTCATGACCGTCCTACGCGGCACGAGCGCGTTCCGCACCGTCGAGAAGTGGCACATCGACCCGAACGAAGCCAAACCGTTGCTGCACAAGACGAACAAGATCACCTTGAAGCCACGCGGGCTGCGGGATCCGCGCCAGCGCCGGCTCGTGATCGTCTTCTCCGACTGCGTCGCGGAAGGCTGGTACCGCAAGGAGATCTGGTCGGTCCTGCGCGATTGGGGCTCCGCCACCCACACGCTGCTGATGAACCCGCTGCCGCAGAAGCTGTGGCGTCGCACCGGGCTCGACCAGCCGGCCAGCCGCCTGCGCCCGTCCAGGCCGGGCGCACCCAACGGCGATCTCAAGTTCGGTTTCTCCCCGCTGTTGCGCAGGGCTCCCGGCGGCGACCGCTGGCTCCCCCTGCCCGTGGCCGGCCTGTCCGTCGCCTCGCTCGGCCAGTGGGCCTGCACAGTCATGGCCAAGAATCCCAGCGGCTGCGACGGTGTCCTGCTCCCGCCCGACAGCGAAGTGCCGCCGGCAGACCTGGACCACCTCGCCGAGGATCCACCGGACGGAGAGGAACTCGTCAAGTCGTTCCGCCTCACCGCGTCCGGTCCCGCGTGGCGCATCGCCGTCCTCTGCGCGAACCAGGACGTCCTGCACGTGCGGGTGCTGCGGTTCATCCAGCGCGAGCTCGTGCCGGACGCCCAGCCGGCCGACCTGGCCGAGGTGCTGACCAGCGGCTTGTTCAACGAGGCCGCCGGATCGACGCCGGAGGACATGGTGATCGCGCTCCGCGACGGTGTCAGCGAACATCTCCTGACCTACGCGTCCTCATTGGACACCTGGACGCTGGTCAACGCGCTGACCGACTACACCCGGTCGGAGGCGTCGACGGACGGCCAGGTCGCCGCCGTGGTGCTGGACGACGGCGGCGAACTGACGATGTCCGAGCACCTCAAGCCGTTCGCCCGCGCGGCGAGGAAAGCCGCGGAGTTGCTCCAGCCGTCGCCGGCCTCAGTGCCGGTGACGGTCCCCGAACCCGAACCCGTGACGCCCCCGCCGCCGGCCTTCGAGACCTTGATGAAGGGCAGGTTCGTCGGCATAGGTGTCGGCTCGTACGACACGATCCAGCCGCTGCCGCACGCGGTGAGCGACGTGCGGGAGTTCGGCGCCATGCTCAAGGGCCTCGAAGGCAAACCGCTGGCCGACCCGACCGAGGCCGAGATCCGCGAGCACATGAAGTCGCTGCGGCAGAACCCGCAGGACGGCGACGCGCTGGTGGCGTTGTGGAGCGGGCACGCGATCCCCGTCGCGGGCAACCTCAGGCTCCTGGCCAGGGACAACGATGGCGTCGTCGACGGCATCATGCTGCACGAGTTCGCGCTGTGGTGTGCCGCGTCGGGCGCGCACCAGGTGCTCATCATCGTCGACGCCTGCTACTCGGGCGCGCAGCTCGACGAGGCCGTTCGCACGGTCGCCGCCGTGCAGGAGGAGCTGCTGGCGGGCCAGGTCCACTGGGCGGGCGTGCTGGTGTCGTGTTCGAGCGTCGAAACGGCCCGTGACGGCCTGTTCGGCAGCAAACTGCGCCGGCTGCTCAGGTCCGGACCGGCAACGGCCGAGGATGCATGGCGCTGGAGCGACGGCACGCCGCTGATCGACGGCGGGGCGTTCGGAACCGCGTTGCTGAACGCATGGGACAGCGACACGCAGCGGCCGCGGTTCATGCAGTACGGCTTGGCACAACCGATGCTGCCGAACCCGCTGTACGCGCGGCAGCCGATCGTGAAGCATCTCCTGCTGGCGGCACGCGGCGGTGACTCACGCGACGGCCGCTCGTGGTTCAGCGGCCGCACGGCGGAGGTCGACCGCCTCGTCGGCTGGGTCAGGTCGGGTGTCGCCGGCCTGCGGGTGGTCACCGGGTCGCCCGGCACCGGCAAGTCCGCGCTCGTCGGCCGGGTGGTGAGTCTCTCGAACCCGGCCGAACGCGCTCGTCTGCTCACGTCCGGGTGGTCCTGGCGACACGAGGATCCCGGCGAGAGCTCGATCGTGGCCAACGTCCACGTGCGGGCGATGGACGCGAACCAGGTCGCCGACGTGATCAGCCGGCAGATGGTCACTTCCGGCCTGATCCCTCCCCCGGACGGCCCCAGACGCGACGCGGCGGAGCTGGTCGGGCTCCTGGCGCGGCACACCGGCGAGCCGCCGGTCGTCGTGGTGGACGGGCTGGACGAAGCGCGAGGTGAAGCGTTCTCGATCGCGACGACGCTGCTCACCCGGATCGCCCAGTACTGCGTGGTGATCGTCTCGACCAGGCAGGCGCACCGGGTGGCGGGTGGCGCGCCGCTGCTCACCGAGCTGTCGCCGGTCGAGGTGGTCGACCTCGACGAGGCGGACAACGCGGCGGACATCCGCGCCTACGTACTGGCCCGGCTCGGCCCCGACGTTCCTCGGTCCACAGTGGACCAGCTGGCGCACCTGTCGTTCCTGACCGTGTGGATGATCACCGAGCAGGCGCTCGCGGACGGTCGCGCGGACCCCGCGCTGTCGCTGGACGCGGCGTTCGACCGTGAACTCGCGAAGGTGCCGTCCGCGCGTGCGTTGCTGACGGCGCTGACGTGGAGCTACGGCGCGGGCTTCCCCGAGGCCGAGTGGATCGCGGTCGCCGAGGCATTGTCCGACGCGACGTTCAGTCGTGACGACATCACGGCCGTGCTCACCGAACTGAGACAGCACATCATTCAGGACGGCGAGGGAGGCGCCACGGTCTTCAAGCTCACGCACCAGACGTTCGCCGACCACCTGCGGCCGCCGTTCGCGCCCAGCCGCGCCAAGGTGTTCGCCCCCGGCGCGGAGATGGTCGCGAACGCACTGATCCGGCTGTACCGCCAGCGCGTGGAGGCGGGCGTGCCGCCGGACGTACAGGGCTACCTGTGGAAGTACGCGTGGCGGCACTGCGGGAACGCGGGCGGGCGGGCGTTGGACGGCCTGCGCGACCTGGCCGTGATGAACAGGATGCTCCTGCCCGACGTGGCGCTCGCTGCCATGACGGTCGCGAACGAGCTGACGCGGTGGGGTCGTGGTGACGAGGCCATCGAACCTCTGGAGGAGGCGGCTGACCACTTCCGCGCGCTGGTGCCGACCACCCGGATGTACTTGGCGGACCTCGCACAGGCGCTCAACCGGCTCGGGCAGCGGTACCGCGAGGCCGGACGGCTGCAGCAGGCCGTGGCGCCCGCGGAAGAAGCCGTGGTGCGGTACCGCGAGCTGGTCAACGAGACTCCGACGACGGCGGAATCCTCTACGCACAAACGACTTGCTCAACGCATCGCCAACCCGGCGACGCGCGGCGGCGACAATTCCACCTATGCCTCCCATCTCAGCGGGGCACAGGTCGATCTCAGCGAGATCTACGCGATGCTCGGTCGTCGCGACGAGGCGCTCTCCACCGCACGGGACGCCGTGGCCGTGGCCGCAGGCGGCGACGACGCCCCGCTGGCGCGCGCGATGACGTGTCTCGCGGCGCGATGCCGCGAAACCGGGCTGCGGTACGAGGCCATGCAACGTTCCACGCGGGTCGTCGAACTGTGCCACAGGCTCTCGCAGACGAACCCGGCGAGCCTCTCGGCCCTGGTCAGCGCGCAGGTAGAGCTGAGTCGCGACTTCCTGGCGATGGGCAGGCTGGCAGAGGCCGACCGCGCCACCCGGCAGGCCGCCGAGATCAGCGGCACGCTCGGCAGGCACGCCGCGTTCCGGCCACAGCTCGTGGACGCGGCGCTGAGCCTGAGCGTCGCCTACAGCATGGTCAACCGAACCGACGAGGCCCTGAACACCGCACGTCAGGCCGCCGACCTCGCGGACGGCCTGCGGATCCACGGCCAGGCACTGCACAACCTGATGCGCCGCCAACGCGACGCCGGCAGGCAGAGAGAGGCGCTGGTGACCGGGCTGCGCGCCGTCGAAGTGTGCTTGCTGCCGGAGCACGCGGACGAGCTGACCACCACCCTCCCCGCGATCCTGTTCACGCTCGACACGGTCTGCGCGGACCTGCGGCAGCCGGAGATTCTGGACGAGACCTGGGTACGAGCGACCAACCGGCTCGTCGGTCCGCCGCTCGCCGTCCTCCTCATGCTGCGCGCGGCTTCCGCGCGAGCCGGAGACCCCCAAGCCGCCGAGTGGTTGCATCAGGCACTCGGGCACGTAGGTCAGTCCCGTCAGGTGATCCGCGACGTGCACGAGATCGCGCGCCGCCACTTCAGCTCGGACCGGCCGTGGCAGTGGGACATCGCGCCGGATTGGCTGACCGTCGACCGCAGGCTCCTCGCGACCGCCCGCGCCTGGGTGTTCGCCCGTTCCTACGCCGAAGAGCGCGCGATCCTGCTCGAACACCCCGAGCTGCTCTCCCCGGACGCGGACGTGGCGGTCACCGAGGCGCTGTACGGGGTCAGTCTCGTCGAGGCACAGGCCCTCCATTCCAGACGCGCCACCGCCCAGCAGTACGGCGTCCAGCACGCGTACCGGCCTTGGCTGCTGGCGAGCCTCGCCGACGAGTTCGTCGACTCCACCCCCGCACGCCGGCGGGAACTGCTCGCGACGAGACGAGACGAGTTGCTGGACAAGGAAGTTCTCAGGAACGTCCGGGACAACCGGCCGGTGCGCGCGCTGCTGCTGCTCGCCGTCGAGGACTCCGCAGCCCTCGACTTCGTGCTGGAAGCACAGGAAAACCCTGAGCTCACAACGGAAGTCCTGCGCCTACTGGCTCCCGCCGTGTCACCACGGGCGCTCAGGCAGGCCGTGACGGCACTGGAGCCACACCCGCTGGCCGCGCTCTACAAGGTGGTGGCACGGGTGCGAGCCGGGGACGGCAGGCTTTCTCTTCCGCACCCCGACCAGCGCCAAACGTGGATCAACGAGCTCACCCGGCTGCTAGCTTCCCTGCCGGAGCTCGCCACGGTGATCCGGAAGCTGTCCGACCCGGACTGACCTGTGGGGTTTGTGCGTGCCGAAAACCTCATCCATGCAGGTTAAGCCGCATGGCGATACTCGTGTGGATGACGCCGCCGAGACGGTCCTGCCGATCTGCGGTGAGGCGTTCGATCTGGCCGGGTTCGAGAGGCTGTACGGCTTGGTGTTCCTCGAACACGGCACCAGGCGCCTGCACACCACCGGCGTCACCACCCCCGTGGGGTTGTGCGTGCCGAAAACTGCGTCCGCGCAGGTCAAGCAGCACGGTAATACTCGTGGATGACTCCGCCGAGACGGTCCTGTCGATCTATGGCGAGGCGTTCGATCTGGACGGGCTCAAGGGGCTGGGGCCGGGCTCTCAAGGGTGCTGCGGCGCCGAACAGCTCTGCTCCGACAAGGCACCGGTTCACTCGGTCGGCCTCTTCACCTTGGGCCGCCTGTTTTCTCCTGCCTGGGAGGCTCAGCCTACGAGCGAGCGCAGCGCTTTCTCGGACGGGCTGCCGGCCTCCGCGGTGTAGACGACGAGTTCCTGGTCCGGGTGCGTGTCGACGGAGAACTGCTGCACGTCGAGCTCCAGCGTCCCGGCGACCGGGTGGTGGTAGACCTTCAGCAGCTGGCGCGGCCCGCGCACCTGGTGGCTCGCCCACCACTTGCGGAAGTCGGCGTCCCGCACACTCAGCTCCCCCACCAGCGCGCTGAGCGCCTGGTCGTCGGGGTGCTTGCCCGCCTCCATCCGCAGCACGGCCACGCATTCGCGCGCTGAGCGCGACCAGTCGCCGTACAACGCGCGGAAGTCCGGGTCCAGGAACGTCAAACGGATTAGATTGCGTTCAGCGGGCGGCAGTGCGCCGAAGTCGGTCAGCAACGCCACCGCTCCCGCGTTCCACGCCAGCACGTCCAGTCGCCGGTTCAGCACGAACGCCGGCACGTCGGACATCGAGTCGAGCAGCTGCCGCAGCTGCCGCGCGACCTCGGTCCTCCCCGGTCGTGGTGTCGGCGCCGGTGCCACATCGGCCACCGTGAACAGGTACGCCCGCTCGTCCGCGGCCAGCTGCAACGCGTCGGCCAGCGCTTCGAGCACCGGCCGCGAGACCCGGTTCGTGCGGCCCTGTTCGAGCCGGACGACGTAGTCGACGCTCACGTGCGCGAGCTGGGCCAGCTCCTCGCGCCGCAGGCCGGGCACCCGGCGCAACCGGCCGTCGTCGGGGAAGCCCGCCGCCGCCGGATCGACCGCGGCCCGGCGGGCCCGCATGAACTCACCCAGTTCACCGTCCATGCCACCAGTGTCCCTGGTGGACGCGCGACCGTGCCTGGTACTGGGTTGCATAGGCAGAGTTCTCCCTGGCTGGCCTGCACAGCCACGGCGCAGTGTTGCCCCATGGAAAACGTGAACTTCCCCAGCAACGGACTGACCATCGCCGGCCACCTGCACCGTCCGGAAGGGACGCCGAAGGGCGCGGTCGTCGTCGGCCATCCCGGCACCGGCGTCAAGGAGCAGGCCGCGGGCCTCTACGCGAAGCTGCTGGCCGAGCAGGGCTTCCTGGCGCTCGCGTTCGACGCCGCCTACCAGGGCGAGAGCGAGGGCCTGCCGCGCGGCCAGGAGGACCCGGCCCAGCGGGTCGAGGACATCAGGGCGGCCGTGACGTTCCTGGAGACCCAGGACGCCGGCGACATCGGCGTGCTCGGCATCTGCGCGTCCGGCGGCTACGGCCTGGCCGCCGCGTCGACCGACCAGCGGATCAAGGCGCTGGCCACGGTCAGCGGCGTCGACATCGCCCGCCAGTTCCGGTACGGCGCCGACGGCACCCAGGACCCCGCGGTGTTCCAGGGCATGCTCGCCGTGGCGGCGACGAGCACCGGCTCGTTCCCGCTCTTCCCCGCTGAGCTGGCGCACGCCACCGGGCACGCCTTCGAGGGCTGGGACTACTACATGACCCCGCGCGGCGAGCACGAGCGTTCGGCCAAGGAGCTGACGTGGAGCAGCATCGGCCGCATCGCGATGTTCGACGCCCACGCCGCGCTCGGCCTGTACACCCGGCCGCTGCTGCTGGTCGTCGGCGATCGCGCGGTCACGTCCTGGATCGCCGTCGACGCGTTCCAGAAGGCCCAGGGTCCCAAGGAACTGCACTGGGTCGAGGGCGCGACGCACGTCGACCTTTACGACCGCAGGGCTCCCGAGGCCGCTGCAAAGGTGGCGGAGTTCTTCTCAAGCCAGCTCCAGCACGACCTTCACGTCACCCGGACATGACTCGAAGGCCTCCGCGTAGGACGACAGCGGCACCCGCCTGGTGATCATCGCCGAGAGCCAGGCGTCGTCCGCCCGATCGAGCATCGCGGAGGCCTCGGCGGTGAACGCGGCTAACTTCCCCTCAGCGCTTCGTGCTGCTGCTGTGAGGAAGTGCTGCCTGCATGACGTCCACCCCGAGGTCCACCCCGGACTCGTCCGACGCGATGCGCCGGCACACCGAGCTGTCCGAGGGCACCGCCGCCTGGGCCCGCACCCGCGGAACCGGTCCCCCGCCGAACGCCCTGCCACCGCTAGTCGATCACGCCGGTTACCGGGTGGCTCAGGAAGCGCTCACCAACGCACTGCGCCACTCCGACGCCACGCGGATGGACCTGCACCTCCACCACACGCCGGACGCCGTCGTGATCACCGTGGCGGACAACGGTTCCACCACTCCCGCCGAGCCGGCCGACGGTACCGGGTTGCGCGGTCTCCGAGAACGGGCCCGGCTGCTCGGCGGCACCCTGCGGATCGAGCCGAACCAGCCCAGCGGCTGGGTCGTCGAAGCCCGTCTTCCACTGCGGGAGGGTCGATGATCCGCACATTGGTCGCCGACGACCAGGAGCCCGTGCGGTGGGCACTGCGCCTGATCCTCGACGCCGAGCCGGACATCGAGGTGGTCGACGAGGCCGGTGACGGCGCCGAAGCCGTCGAGAAGGCCCGGTGGCGAGGCGTGGACGTGGTGGTGCTCGACATGCGGATGCCCAGAATGGACGGGTTGGCGGCCATCCGCCGGATCACCGAGTCGGTCAACCCCGCGCCCGCCGTCGTCGCGCTGACCACGTTCGACGTCGACGAGTACCTGTTCGGCGCGCTCCAGGCGGGCGCGGCGGGCTTCGTGCTCAAGGACAGCGACCCGGCGTTGCTCGTCGACGCGGTCCGCGCGGCCTCGAAAGGACAGGGGCTGATCGACCCGCAGGTCACCCGCCGCACCATCCGCCGGCTCACGCGGATCGCGCCCCGGCACGCACCAGCCGAGCTGAACCTGCTCACCCCGCGAGAGCAGGAAGTGCTGATGCAGGTGGCGCGTGGCCTGAGCAACGCCGAGATAGCCCGTGCCCTCACCGTCGGCGAGGGCACGGTCAAGACCCACGTGGCACGCGTGCTCGCCAAGCTCGGCCTGCGCACCCGCGTCCACCTGGTGATCTTCGCCTACGAGCACGGCCTCGTGGATCCGTCCTGACGAGGATCATCTGGTGACGAGGTCTCGTGCCTTCATCACGACCGGCGGCGGCCCGCCCTCGTAGTCGTAGTTGCTCAGGATCACCGTCACCCACTCGCTGTCGGGGTACATCTGGAAGTCGGTCGATGTGCCGCGGTTGCCACCGCCGTGGCCCGTCACCCACTGGTTGTTGACCAGCAGGGTCATTGGGCCGTAGCACTGGAAGGCGACGGGCGGAACCGCGGGCGACGGGCCCTTCGGCGGCGGAAGCGGCACCTTGCCGCCGAGCGTGATACCGGTGAAGGCGCGGTCGAGCAGCTTCGAACCCTGCACCGCGCAGGCGAAACGTGCCATGTCGGCGCACGTGGTGAAGGCGTCACCGGCGGGCGTGCCCACGTACAGCCGTTCGTCGATGGTGTCGGCGCGGCCGCCGGACGGTTGCCTCGCGTAGGGGTGAGCGAGGCGAGGGTCGGTGTGCCACTGAGTTCTGGTGTAGAAGTCCGTGGTCGTCATGCCGGCCGGCCGGAGCACGTGCTCGCGAACGTAGTCGTAGTAGGTCTTTCCGGACGCTTGGGCCACGATCGCGCCCAGCAGGTGGTAGCCGGCGTTGCTGTAGCTGAACCCGGCTCCTGGCGCGAACGCGAGCGAGGAGCGCCTGATGTAGTCCGTCGTCCCGTTCATCACTTGGTCGGTGTCGGTCCAGGTGAGTGCTTCCCGCAGGTAGCCGGGCATCGTGAAGGGGTCGCCGAGGCCGGACGTGTGGGTGAGGAGGTGGTGGACCTTCACCGTGTCGGCGATCTCGGTGGGAAAGCCGCTGACATACGTGCCCAGCGTGCTCTCGTACGAGATCTTCCTGGCTTGGGCGAGCTGGGCGATGGCGACAGCCGTGAAGAGCTTCGTGATCGAGGCCATGGCGAACAGGGTGTCCGGGCCGTTGGGCGCGGCGTCGTTCGCCCGGCCGTAGGACCTGGCCAGCACGGGGCGTCCTTTGTGGACCAGCAGCAGGCTGCCGGAGAACGCGTCCTTGGCCGCCTGTTCTCTGACGAACTGGTCGAACGCTCGGATGTCGGCGGGTGTCGCGGCGGAGGCAGCACCGGTTGCGGGGAAGGCGCCGGTGGCGAGCACCGCTCCTGAGGCGCCGAGCATGCTCAGCACTGATCGACGTGTCGTGGTCACGGCGGAAGGTCTACCGATCACCGGCGATCGAGGACCGATGGCCGGTCCATACGTGATCCATATGCGGCGGGCAGGACACTGGCCGGATGCGGGTGCTGCTGGTCGAGGACGAGCGACCGTTGGCGAAGTACGTCGCGGCGGGCCTGCGCAGGCACGGGTTCGCGGTCGATGTCGCGTTCGACGGGCGTACTGCATTGGACAAGTGCGTGGTCACGCCGTACGACGTCGTCGTGCTGGACAGGGATCTGCCTGTGGTGCACGGGGACGCGGTCTGCCGCGAGCTCGCCGAGCACGGTGAGGCGCGGGTCCTGATGCTCACCGCCTCCGGCACGGTCGAGGACCGGGTCGAGGGGCTCACCCTGGGCGCCGACGACTACCTGGGCAAGCCCTTCGCGTTCTCCGAGCTCGTCGCCAGGGTGCGGGCGCTGTCCCGCCGCAGCGCACGCGCGACGCCGCCGGTCCTGCGCGCCGGTGACGTGGTGCTCGACCCCGCGCGGCGCACCGCGGAGCGCGCTGGCCTGCTCCTGCACCTGACGCCCAAGGAGTTCGGCGTGCTCGAACAGCTGCTCGCCGCCGGCGGTACGGTGCTGAGCGCGGAGACGTTGCTGGACAAGGTGTGGGACGAGCACGCCGACCCGTTCACCAACGCGGTCCGGATCACCGTCGGCACGTTGCGGCGCAAGCTCGGCGACCCGCCGCTCATCGAGACCGTGACGAGCGCCGGCTACCGGACCGTCACGTGACCGCCCGCGCCCGGCTCACGATCCTTTACACCGCACTGGTTATCGCCGCCGGCATCCTCCTGACCGGTCTCACCTACCTGCTGATGCGCAGGAACGCCGGCCACCGGAAGTCAGTCGTCATCCTGACCCCGTTGCCGCAGGGCGGTGAGCTGCCTCCACTGCCGCCAGGAGAGGTCAAGGAGATCACCCTCGCCGACTTCATCACCCAGTCCGCGATCGCGCTCACGGTGGTGACCGTGCTCGCCGCGGTACTGGGCTGGCTGGTCGCCGGGCGGGTGCTGCGCCCCATCCGCACGATCTCCGCGACCGCGCGACGCCTCTCCGCGGAGACGCTGTCCGAGCGGATGCCGGTCACCACACCCGCCGACGAGCTCGCCACCCTGGCCACCACGATCAACGGGATGCTGGACCGCATCCAGGAGGGCGTCACCGAACGCGACCGCGTGCTCGCGAGCCAGCGCCTGTTCACCGCCAACGCCGCCCACGAGCTGCGCACCCCGCTGACCACCATGCGCACCGCCATCGACGTCACCCTCGACAGCGACCCCGGCATCGAGGAACTGCTGGCCATGATCGGCGACGTCCGGGCCGCCGTCGAACAGAGCCAACGCACCCTCGACGGACTGCTGGCGCTGGCCCGCAGCCAGACGGGAACCGGCCACCGGCACCACGTGGACCTCGCCCAGACCATGGCGAACTGCCTCGACGGCGTCACCCTCACCGTGCGAACCGACCTGCGACCGGCGCCGGTCCGCGGCGAACCGGTTCTGCTGGAACGCATGTGCGGCAACCTGGCCGACAACGCCGTGCGCCACAACCGTTCCGGCGGCCACGTCGAGGTCGCGACCGGCGTGGCGCACGGGTCGGCGTTCCTGCGCATCGGGAACAGCGGCGCACTCGTGTCGCCGGACGTCCTCAGCCAGCTGCGCGAACCGTTCGTGCGCGGCGACGGCGAGCGGATTCACACCGATCGCGGCATCGGGCTCGGTCTGTCCATCGTGGATGCGATCGTCGCCGCGCACCAAGGCGAGATGACCATCAGCGCCCGCCCGGCCGGCGGGCTGGACGTCACGGTCCTCCTCCCGTCCGCCACGACGCCGGCGAAGTGATCCGTCAGCGGCGACGCGACCAGAGCTGATATTCGCCAAAAGGGTTGTACCGGAAATTTCCCGGTACAACCGCAGCGGCGACCGCGGCCCTGACAGCGACGTCCTGGCCGTGCTGCGCGGTCTCCTCGACCCTGTGGGGTGCCAAAACTAGACCTGGTGGTCTGACCTGCGCCTCAGGCCGCCGCGGGTTCGTGCTCGTTGATCAAGCCGCCGAGTACTCGCCGACGACGAACGGCGCCGCTGCCTGATTCTGTGAGCGGGTAATCGGGTCGTGGTGGAGTGTGGTCCCGCGCTCTGTGTGGCCGTCGGTGGTTGTAGTGGGACACGTAGCGGTTCAGCACTGACGTCAGGTGATGCTCGTTGATGACGAGCAGCCGGTCTGTGAGCTCTCGTCTGAGAGTGCCGACAAACCGCTCGGCGTAGCAGTTGGCCCGCAGACATCGCGGCGGAATCTTCACGACGTCGATGCCGGCGTCACTGAGAACAGAATCAAACGACGCCGTGAACTGGCCCGCCCTGTCACGAACCAGGAATCGAACGTCGTTCGCCCGATCGTCAAGCGTCATAAGGAAGTTGCGAGCCTGCTGAGTGTCCACAGCCCGTCAGGGTTAGAGGTGGTCCCGAGTATATGGACGTAGCGGGTGCCGACCTCCATCACGAAGAATGAACCGTCACGGATTTGAGAACCGCTTCCGTTCTTGAGGACGATGGGTCGTCATCATGTCGAAGCGTTACCCGCCCGAAGTTCGCGAGAAGGCCGTGCGCCTGGCCCTTGAGCGACTCGATGAGTACGAGTCTCCGTACGCCGCCGCCAGGCCGATCGGCCCATGGTCGATGTGCACTACGAGACGTTGCGGGTGTGGATCAAGAAGGCCCTCGCGGAGGGCTCCCGGCCTGCCGCACAGCCGTCACAGGGACTGCCGCCGGCCGAGCGTGAGGAGTTGCTGCGGCTGCGGAAGGAAGTCCGGGATCTCAAGCAGGCCGACGAGATCCTGAAGCTGGCCTCGGCCTTTTTCGCGCGGGAACTCGATCCGCGGCACCACTGATCGTCGGCTTCATCGACGAGTACCGCCAGGTCTACGGCGTCCAGTCAATCTGTGACGTGCTCACCGAGCACGGAATCCAGATCGCGCCCAGGACCTATCGCAAGGCCCGCCGCCGACCACCGTCGGCCCAGGATGTCACCGATGCCTACGTGGAGAACGCCCTGCGCGACCTGCGGGGCAAACCAGAGCAGATGTACGGGCGCCGCAAGATGACCCATTACCTGCGTCGTCAGGGTCACGACGTGGCGTTCTGCACCGTGGACCGGATCATGCGCAGACTCGGCCTCAACGGCGTGGTCAGAGGCCGCAAGCAGCGCACCACGATCCCGGTCAAGGATGGCATACGCGCCGCGGACAGGCTCAACCGCGACTTCACCGCGACCGCGCCGAACCTGGTCTGGGTCACTGACTTCACCTACGTTTCCACGTGGGCCGGGTGGGCCTACGTGGCGTTCGTGTTCGACGCCTACTCCCGCGCGATCGTCGGCTGGACCGCGTCCAACTCGAAGACGACCGCGCTGGTGTCCAAAGCACTCAACATGGCCGTGTGGCGCCGTGATCATTACGGCTACCCGGTCGAGCCCGGACTGATCCACCACTCGGATGCCGGCAGTCAGTACACGTCGGTGAAGTTCACCGAATCCCTTTCCCTGCAAGGACTCTCGGCGTCTATAGGCTCGGTGGGTGATGCCTACGACAACGCTCTAGCGGAGTCGATCATCGGCTTGTTCAAAACTGAGGTAGTCAACCGGCACGGCCCGTTCAAGACCCTCGCCGAGGTCGAGTTCGCGCTCATGGAATGGGCAGACTGGTACAACAGGTTGTCCATGAGCTTTTCGTTGCAGCAAGGAAGACTTGACGCTTTGTCGCATGTGTGAGCCGCAGAAGTCAGCGGTCCACCCCCGTTCGACGTCCGCTGGAACGCGTCTGGAAGCAGGGCGCTGCCATCGTGGTTCGGACAAGCCCTGTGTAGCTGGCGACGGTCGGCGTCACCGCTGACCGTCGCTCTCGCTGGCTGGCTGGCACCGGTCGCCGCGGCCGCGTTCGCCGTCATGGTGGGGCGGAAGCTCGCAGGGCGGTTGCCGACGCACCGGATCCAAGTGTGTCGCCAGCGCGGTGTTCGGCGTGATCGCCCTGGCTCAGGTGTTCTGGAGGTCACAGGGCACGGCAGGTCCTGAGGTAGCTGAGGAATGAGGCCTGCAGGCCGGTCACGTGCGTTTCGCGCAGCACCTCGCTGGTGACGGTCGCGCCGCGGGAGGTGAGGCGGTGCAGGACGGTGGCCGCGTTCTTCGTGAGGTTCTGGTAGATGGGTACGTTCCCGAGGAGCTCCCGGTCGTTGAAGGTCACGTGGAGCTTGGCCGGCTGGTCGCCCAGTTCCTGGATCTGGGTGAAGACCTGGCTGCCCGCGCTGGCGACGCCGGGGCTGCCGGCTCCGATGCTCTCGAAGAGCGTGGTGCCGGTGAGCCAGGCGTAGAGGCTGAAGAGTCCGCCGTAGGAGTAGCCAAAAAGTCCGTGACCTCTCGTGGCCGTGCTGTAGTCGCGTGCGATCCGGGGGTGCAGTTCGTCGGTGAGGAAGCGCAGGAACGCGTCGCCCTGGGTGTCGCGCAGTTCGTCGAGATAGGCGTCGGCTTGCTCGCGGGTCATCGCGCCCGCCTGGACTCCCATCTCCACGGCGTCGAGGAACTCCTGGGCGACGGGCTCACCGGGTGGCACGAGGTCCCTGTTACGCAGTCTGGCCCAGTGCTCCGCTTCCTCGCCGGCGTAGCCGACGCTGACCTGGATGTACGGCTTGATCTTCTGCATGGGGTCCTGCTGGCTGACGATGAGCGGGGCCGTCTGGCCCACCGTCCAGTTGCCGTCGAGCACGTACACGACGGGCGGCTGCGTTGTGGCGGGGTCATAGCGTGGAGGCGTGGTGACCCAGACGCCGTAGTCGTGCCCACGGCTGGAACGCAGCTCAAAGTAATCGGTGTCGGCGAGGCAGCCGTGCCACATGGTGCTCATCGAAGGTCCTTCACGTCCTACAAGCCCTCCGGCCGGTTTTCCAATGGATAAATCCCTTTTCCAATGGATAAACTAGGGGGGTGGTTCTGTCAAGCACGGCACGCAACGGCGATGCACGCGAGCGCCTCCTGGCGCGGCTCCTCGACGTCTTCGACGACGGCCTTCCGCCACCGGAGACGTCACTCCGCGAGATCGCTGCCCGGACCGAGACCAGCCACGCGCTCATGCGGTACCACTTCGGGTCGCTCACGGGCGTCCTGGCAGCCATGCTCGGGGCGCAGCGGAACCGCGACAACGAAGCGCTGTTCAGGACGGCCGAGCAGGGGACATTCGACGACCTCGTCCTGGCGATTTGGCGGGCCTACACCCGCCCGGAGCAGCTGTCGCGTATCCGCGGGTTCTTCCACGTCGTGGGGCTGGCCGCCTACAGCCCGGACGACTTCCGCGAGTTCATCTCGTCGCTGGACGACCTCACCAGGATGCTGGCCTCGCTGGCGGAGCGCGAAGGGCTCGGCGCCGGGGAAGCCCTGACGAGGGCCACGGTCGTCATCGCCGCGATCCGTGGCCTGCTGCTGCAGGAGGTTCTGACGCCGGGGGCGTGCTCGGAGGACGCGGTCGCGTTGATCCTGGGCATGGGCATGGGCGGGGAGCGGTCCGGTCAACGAGCATGCCCAGGGGCTTGAACTCGGACGCGCCCCGGCCCGCTGGGCCAGGACGCGGGGGCCTGCTGGCAGGTTCGCGAGCCCGGCAGGGCCGAACACGGCCAGCCGCCGCCGTACGGCGCCTGAGGTCAGGTCCGGCCGGCCCAGTGCCATGCCGGCGACGACGAACGCCATCCAGGGGATCGTCGGGTAGAAGCCGGTCAGCACGAGGTCCAGCACGCCCGCGCCGCCGATGCGGTCGAGCGGGTCGCAGGCCTTGAGCGCGGCCTGGACCGACTTGAGGCCGAGGGCCAGCGGTGGCAGGACTACGGCGAGTGCGGCAGCGATGATCGCGAGGGTCTTGGCGCTCAGGCGCCAGCAGTGGCAGGGCCAGCAGGAAGTAGAGGGCGTAGAAGGAGAGGATCACCACGCCGCCGAAGAACATCGCCATCACGGTGCCCAGCGCGAGCAGGATCACGGCGCGGATCGCGATGAGCGGAACCCGTAGACCGGTTCCATCACCTGTCCGGTGATGTCCAGACCCGCTGCAGGGGTCTGCCGTTCAGCACGCGCGAGATTTCTGGCGGTCAGCACCAAGCTGAGGGCCTGCACCGGCCGTTTCATCCAGACCGCCTGGACCGCCAGCACTACCAGTCGATCTACGGCCTTCTCCCAGGGCCGAGAGCTCGCAGCCAGCGCGGACGTCCACTCCAAGAGTCGCGTCGCGGTCTTCACGTCTCCGACGGCAATACCGTGCTGCAGCAGACCGGTCAAAGCTCGCGTTCTATCCGGAGTCTCTGCGATACAGCGCGCCACCCGTGCCGCTCGAAAAGTCATCGCTGCAGCTCAAGCGGCATACCTGTACTCGTTGATTACCCCACCGAGGATCCGCGCACGAAGTGGTCGGCCACCAGGGCCATCGAGATCATGCGCCGACGCGGATTGTTCTTGGCTGCCTGGAGCGGAATCCGAAGCCGCTTCAGCACACGACGAACAGTCGACGCCGCCGTCCGGTAGCCGAGCTTGAGCAGCTCACCTTGGATACGGCGGTAACCCCACCCGGTGTTCTCACGCGCCATACGCTCGATCAACGCCACCACGGTCTCATCGACCCGCGGGCGACCACTCCGGTTCGGGTAGATCCACTTCTTGGCGACCAGGCGCCGATGCCAACCGCAACACGGTGTCTGGGAACATCAACCGGTGCTCTCGCAGCCACACCGGTAGCCGCCGCACCAACACGGCCAGCACCGCACAACCAGCCCAATCCAGCCGAGGACGGCGCTGACCTCGACGCAACACCTTGACTTCGTGCCGCAACACCAGCAACTCGACGTCCTTGGCCGCTGAGAACCGGCCGCGCAGGACCAGCCAAACACCCAGCCGGACAAAGACAAGGTGCAGCAGTCGCAGCGCCACGCCCACGATCATGCCCTCAGGACGACAACACCTGATCACCGCAGCTCAGCGTCTCAGTGCCGAGTTCTGGCACCCCACAGCCGATACCTTCCCAACGTGTGGGGCGATCTCACCGCATCCCGCTCGGGCGGCTCCCCTTCAGTCAGACTCTTCTGCCCTCTCCACCGCATTTCCCGCCGCGCACACTCCGCGCGATGTCGTAGGCGCGTAAGGTACTGCGCCGACTGCGACTTCGAGTACGACATGTACTTGGGAGACAAGGCTTCGAGCCTCGCGCAGCAGTACGCGGAGGACTATGCGGATCTGCTGTGCGACGACCGGGAGGGCCTCCGCACCCGCACCCTGCCGGAGGTCTGGTCACCGATCGAGTACGCCTGCCACGTTCGCGACGTCATGCTGGTCCAACGGGAACGGCTGCTCGCAGCCCGGCGCAGCGACGGTCCGGTCACCGAGCCCATGGGACGCGCGTGCTGGACCTGCTCGGACACGGCGACTGGGAGCGCACGCTCACCGTTCCGACCCGTAAGCGTCGAGCGTTCTGTGCGCTGGGTCGCGGTGCACACCTTGCACGAGCTGCAGCACCACCTGCTGGACTTCCGCCGCCGGCTGGACCGGTCACCTCGATGACGAACTGACCACAGGACGCGGGTCGGCCCAGCGGAACCGGTCGATGAGAGCGGCAAGGGCCGGCACTCGGTTCAGCAGGGAGAACACGCCGTACCCCAGCACACCGCCGACCACGTTGAAGAACAGGTCGTTCACGTCGGCCAGGTGACCACCGTTCCCGAGGTTGCTGCCGAAGAACTGGCTCATCTCGATCACCGCGCTGAACGCCGTTGACGCGACCAGCACACGCCACCACGAAGGTTTGGCCAGGAGCAGCGGCACAAGCATGCCCACAGGCACGAACACCAGGATGTTCGTCACCGCGTCAATGACGGAGTAGCCGTTGATCAGACCGAAGTAGACCTTCCATTGCGATTCTCTCGCCGGCGCGCTCAAGTAGATCGGGAACACCGTGTTCGCAACAACTCCGGCGACGTACACGCAGAGCGCGAGAGCGACACAGGCACGCGGCACTGTGAGACGGCCACGCCGGTGCAGGACCCACAGCAACACCAGAAAGACCACCGCCGCCACGGGAATCACCACCGGAAGCACCGGCACAGGGTCGAACACGTCCACTTCGCATCGAGTCCTTTCAGGATTCACCGCACGGTCTTGGAACATCAGGGGCGATCGTCCTACGGGCCGACCACATGTCCGGCCACCAACTCCCTTTTACGTAAATCTCTACCCTTTCAGCGAATGCACCGTCTCGAATGGTCACCCGATGGGGTCAGCGCGTGCCCCTGCAACAGCACCACTTCGGCTCCTCACGCGAGCGGGTTGTCACGGCCTCGCGATCGAGGGGATGACGTCGAGCGAGACGTGTCCAGCTCGGCGGTCGCCACGACGTGGCGCAGCTGTGTGCGCAGCACGCTGCCCGGTGCGGAGCGTCGGCGACATCAACCGACACCGCCCTCGGGTTTGCAGCGGCCAGGCCGTGGTGTTGCGCGACTTGCGCGTCGTGGTCGAGCGGCGATACCTACCCGGTCCGGACTCGCGTCCGTCGCGGCGGACGTGCTCCAGGTCTGCACGTTCTCCTATGCCATCGAGCCGATCATGCGATGGTGCAGCTTCCATCGCAAGCCAGCAGATTTGGACCATCGAGGCCGTCGAACCGACAGCAGCCGTGGAGCCGGCTCGCATCCGTGTGCGGACGCAGCCCCAGAACGTCGTCCGGGTGGACGAGAATGGTCCCACGTGGTCCGGCTGACACCATGACCTGAGCGTTGTCCGGCAACGGCTCGAGCGGCGGCCCGAACGGGTCAGGGTCGAGGACGAATGTGCCCTGGCGTACTCGCGGCTGGGGGTCTGCATGCTCGTCGCTGGTTCCCGCGTCACCTGGGAATGGGATCTCGACGAGATCGACCGTCACCATCACCCCGCAGGCCCCACAGGAAAATGCCGTCATCGCCCCAGGTTCGCAGGTCAACGCCCTCACGTCGTCCGATTTTCGAACTCCTGAGGTCCTGCCGCCTCGCGACAGCAGGACCTCCGCCGGAAGAGAGCCCGTTCACACCGTCCGGTCAGGTGTTCGCCCGGTCAGCACCGTTTTTCATTGACCTGGCTGAAGTGTGGCGACCGAGCAGGTCGGCGCGACGTTCCAGCGGTTGCCGGTGGAGATGATCGACGGCGGAAAGCCGCCCGGCGCACGCTGTGAGCACTGCAGTGAGCGGGTGGCACCGCGCGACGAGTTGAGCGCGACTGTGACGCCGCGGAACGGTTCGGGCCGTGAGTCGAGCCGGACCGCCGCGAAGTAGGGACTCGCGCCGGTCACCGTGTTGCCGGTGATCATCGCGTCCTCGATCGGGCCGGTGATGCCCTGCAGCGTGATTCCGGAGCCGTCGGGGGCCGCTTCGGTGAACGTGATGTCGTTGTCGCGAATGCCGATCTCGTGCACCGAGTCGCCGTAGATCGCGTCCGCGTTGCCGTCCGCGACGATCGTGTTGCCGGCCACCGTCACCTGGGCCGGGATGCCGCCGCTGTGCGGCGTGATCCGGATGCCAGGACCGGACACGCCGTGGCGCCGGATGATGTTGCCGGTGATCTTGTTCCGGGTGGCGATGTTCTGCGAGTCGATGACTCCGCCTCCGGTCCCCGCCGTGACGTCGAACGTGTTGCCGGTGACGACGACGTCCTCGGTCCGGTAGAGGGCGAGTCCCTTGCCGCCGAAGGTGTTTCCGGTGATCGTGACGTGCCGGTAGGTCGACAGCGCGACGCTGGAGGTCACCCTCGAGTCGGCGAAGGAGTTGCCCTCCAGCCGCAGGCCGTCGTCCCAGTCACCGCCGGTGGCCTCCCCGTCGAAGGCGGTGTCGCCGATCTGCTCGCCGAAGTGGTTTCCCAGTACCGCCAGCGAGAACACGTTGCGCTGCACGCCGATCCCGGAGCGCGCGCAGCTGACGAACGACCCGCCCGTGATCGTCACGCGCCTGACCGCCGTGGCCTGGGTGTTGCCGAGCAGCCGGATGCAGTCGCCCTTGCGTGCACCGGGCGTCGACGGATGGGCGAAGACCACGTCGCGCACCGTGACGTCCGTGACCGGCATCGAGCAGGTTCCGTTCGCCGTCGTGCACACGCCGGAGCCGATCGCGATCGCATGGGTCTGCTCGTCGGTGTTGGTCGTCGCCGAGGTGTCGATCCTCAGCCGCTCCACGGTGATGTCACTCGCCCCGGGGTCGAGCGAGAGCACCGACACCGCGCCCGCCTGCTGGTCTCCCGCCAGTTCGAGCACCGTGCCCGGCCCGGTGCCGCTGAACGTCACGCGCGCACCGTGCGTGGACAACGCCGCGGCCCGGTTGTAAGACCCCACCGGCGCGCGGGTCACCCGCCAGCGCCCGCTCCCCAGACACACCGTGCCACCTCCCGCGGCGCTCGCCGCGTCGATGGCGGCCTGGATGGGCACCCGGTCGTCCGTACCGTCGTCAGGCACGGCACCGAAGGCCACCGGGTCGAAACACCCGCCGGCCCCCGAACCGGCCTTGGATCCAGCCGCCTGGACGGCGACCGCGGTCCCGATGGACAACGTGGCGATCGCGGCCGTCACCAGCAGCACCCGTCGTTTGCTCCGATTCACGCGCACTCCCGTTCCTGGAAGGGATGGACGAAAGTCGAGTCGGCTGCCATCGAGCGTTCGCCGTGTCCCCCGGCGGGTGACGCAGCCGGCATCGTCCATGCGGTCACCGTCGCAGGCCCCGTCGACAGTTCGTCGACAGTCCGTTGATGGACGATTCCCGCCGTGAACGCGTGATCACTTGAGTGCTCGGCCACCCGATGGCGGCTCGATTCGTGATCGCACCAGGCCGCGATCCAGCAGACGTGGGCAATGCAGTCTCTAAGTAGCCGCTGACCGTGCGAGTCTCCGCTATCTCGTCAACGAGTTCGACGGCATCGTTCAGACTGCTGGCCAGCCGTATTCTCCCGGATAAGAGCGTAGTCAGGGCGCGCCAGTTCGCCGCAGAGCGACCCGCGACGCAGCGATGTCCACGGACTCGTCATCAGCTGTCGGCCACATGATTGTGCGTGGCTAGGGTTTCGGATCTGCTCCGAATACCGGGATCCGGACCAGCTGGTATGTCCAGTTGTGTTCGGACGGCGGTGTACAACAGCTCCGGCTCAGGCTCCTCACGTACAAGTCGTCATCTCGCCGATTCTCCAACACGCGCGACGACGAGCGTCTTGACCGCCTCGCGTATCAGGTTGCAAGACATCTCATCTTTCGGGACAAAGAGGGAATTGTCGTCACCTCGCACCTCCGGATGCCGCTCACGTCTCGGCTGTTCAGCGGCATTTGGTCGCCCTGACAACTCTCGGGTATGGACATCGGTGAGATCGAAGGCTGAAAATTCATCATATGTCCTGGCTCTCCTGTGCGCTGGACATCAGGGTGCGCAGGAGAGCCAGTCTCCAGACATAGGAGTTTGCGTGATGGACCTGCCCATCGACCGCAGGCGCTTCCTCACCGCCGCCACGCTGACCGCCGGGGCCGCCGCGCTGCCCGGTGGGTTGCTGTCCGGCGCGGCAGCGGTGGCCGCACCACCGCAGATCACCCTTCCCGAGCGGGGTGTCTACGACACCAGCCCGGCCCCGTCCTGGACGGACGGTTTCCTGACTGGCAACGGCGAGTACGGCGCCACGCTGTACGGCGCGCCGACGCTGGAGAAGGTGATCGTCAACTATCACCGCCTCGTGCTGCCCAACGGCTCCCGATCGCTCACCCCGCCAGTGCTTTCGGGACGCCTGCAGGGTGCCCGAGACAAGGCGCTCGCCGGTGACTACGCCGGTGCGAACCGGGACTTCGCGGCCGGCTGGTCGCTGCGCTGGACCCAGACCTACCACCCGGCGTACGAGCTTCGGATCGCGGCGCCGGACATGACCACGGCCAACGACTACGGCCGCGTGACCGACTTCCGTACCGGCGAGGTCATCGCCAGCTGGACCGACAGCTATGGCACGTGGACCCGCCGAGCGTTCGTCTCCCGCGCCGACCACGTGATCGTCCACGAACTGGCGCCTGCGCCCGGCCGGACGATCGACGTAACACTGAGCGTGCACACCGCGCTGGACGGAGTGCCCGGCAGCATGGGCTTCACGACCCGGGCCACCGTGGGCAACGGTTCCGGCTACCTGAACCTGCGCGGCACCTATCCCTCCGGGCAGGGCGCGTTCGGCTATGAAGGCGTCACGCGCGTCGTCCCGACCGGAGGCACCGTCTCCGCCAGCGGGCCCACCATTGTCGTGTCCAGAGCGACGCGGCTGCTGCTGCTCACCAAGCTCGACCGGTACGAGACGCCGAACGCGTGGGATTCCCAGCCGCTGCACGCGGCGCTGGCCGCGGTCGACACCGATTACACCGCGCTGCGTTCACGGCACACCGCGGTCCACACCAGCTGGTACGACCGCTCCCGGCTGGACCTCAACGTCTCCGGCGCCGACCGGAGACTGTCGGTCAGTGAGCTGATCACCCGGCAGAACAACAACAAGAGCGTCATCGACATCGCGCTGCTGGAGCGTCTCTACGACTCGGGCCGGTACCTCTTCATCAGCTCCAGCGGGATCCTGCCGCCGCGGCTGACGGGGATCTGGACCGGCACATGGACCGGTGCCTGGGCCGACGACTTCACCACCGACGCCAACATCAACCTCCAGGTCGCCGGCGGCAACATCCTCGACACGACCGAGGCCATGCAGGGGTACTTCAACCTGGTCCTCGGCCAACTCGGCCACTGGCGCACCAACGCGCGGAACCTCTACGGCGCCCGTGGTTTCCTCGCCCCGTCCCGCACCGACGGCGAGTACGGCCACATGCTCCACTTCGACACCGGCTTCCCCGGCCAGACCTGGACCGGCGGCGCCGACTGGCTGCTCCACCCGCTCATCGAGTACTGGGAGGTCACCGGCGACCAGGCGTTCCTGCGGGACAAGCTCGGTCCCGCGCTCATGGAACTGGCGCTGTTCTACGAGGACTTCCTGACCCGAACCGACTCGGGCGGCAAAGTCGTGTTCGTACCGTCGTTCTCGATGGAGAACGCCCCCGGCAACACCCGCGTGTTGCTGTCCGTCAACGCCACCGGCGACATCATGGCCGGCAAGCACGCCCTCCAGGCCGCCATCTCCGCGGCCAACGCGCTCGGAGTGGAGCAGGGCGCCGGCCAGGGCGTGCAGCGCTGGACGGCGTTGCTCAGGAAACTGCCCGCGTACCGGATCAACGGGGACAACGCGCTGGCGGAGTGGTCCTGGCCGAGCCTGGGCGACAACTACAACCACCGGCACGTCCATCACCTGTACGGAGCCTGGCCACTGCACGAGATCAACCCCGAAGACCGGCCCGAGCTGATCACACCCGCGCTGCGGGCACTGGAACTGCGTGGCGACGAGAACCTCTCCGCCCACGGGAGCCTGCACCGGGCACTGGCCGCCGCCCGGCTCAAGGACGGCGGGAAGGTCTACGCCAACCTCCGCAAGATCATCGGCAACAACATGGTCTTCCGGTCGCTGATGACATCGCACAACCCGAACCTGCAGACCTACAACGCGGACGCCGCCCATGCGATCCCCGGTGTACTGGCCGAGGCGTTGCTCTACTCCCGGCCCGGCGTGCTGGAGATCCTCCCGGCCCTGCCCGGGCAACTGGCCAAGGGCTCGATCACCGGCGTACGAGCGCGTGGCCAGATCCGGATCCACAGTCTCAGCTGGGACCTGTCCGCCCGCACGGCAACGCTTTCCGTGACCTCGGCGATCGACCAGGACGTCACGCTGATCAGCCGCCGGGGCATGACGTCCGTGACCACCTCCGCGCCCATCACCACGTCACCGTTGGGGTCCTACGCCAGAATCGTGTCGCTGACGGCGGGCCGGCGCGTCGATGTCACCGTCGCGCTGCAGAGCGGGTACGTGCGACTGGTCAACCGGCGCAGCGGCAAGGTTCTTGACGTCACCGGCAACGGAACGGCCGACGGCGTCAAGGTCGTCCAGTGGACCTGGTCCGGCGGCGCCAACCAGCAGTGGCAGCTTCTGTCCAATCCGGACGGCTCGGTCCGCCTGGTCAACCGCAACAGCGGCCGACTGCTCAACAGCCCGAGCGGAGCGAACCAGGGAACCCAACTGGACCAGTGGCAGGACACCAACAGCGACAACCAGTGGTGGAACCTCGCCGACACCGGTGACGGCTACCACCGGCTCGTCAACGTACGCACCGGTCTGTGCGCGGACGTGGAGAGCGGCTCGACGAACGACAACGCCCGCGTGATCGGATGGCCCGCCAACACGGGCACCAACCAGCAGTGGCAGATAGTCGACGGATGACCCGAACGGCCCGATCAGCCAGAATTGACCGGTGATGTCCGGGACGCTCGTCGGGGGCGCGCGGAGGCCGCGGCACAGGCCCTCAAAGGCATCACCGACAAAGACGGTCACGCGGTGAGCGTGGTGGTCGCCGCGGCCGTGAAGGAGTTCGAGCAGCTCGAGGGTGACGGTGACGAACGCCGGAGTTCTGCCTGACCAGGTGTTCAATGCGTGAGTGGACGTTTGATCCTGATCTCCTCCCCCGCAGATCAGCGCGGTGCCCTCGGCCAGGCGAACAAGGCTGGCGTCGTCATGATGGCCTCTGGGTGAGCGACGGCGGACGCCACAATCCGGCCCAGCTTGTCGAGCTGCACGCCGATCCGCTCGTTCGGTGCGGAGACGTTGAGCGCGGCGACGACCCGGGACGTGAAGTTGTACACCGGGATCGATGCGGCAACCACCCCTCGGTCCAGCTCCTCGTCGGAGGTGGCGTAGCCGTGCTCGCGAACCTTTGAGCTCTGCCAGCAACGTGTCCAGGTCCCTGATCGGGGTGTCCGCGGGTGGAGGTCTCGGCAGAACGGCGAAGAGGGAGCACGCGCTCGACAGGCTGGGGACGGTCCTGCCCAACGTCTGTTCGAACAGACGTCACTCATGATCAAACAGGGTCTCGTCCAGCCGCTCGGAGGTCAAAACTCGGGCTAGGCGCTCGCATAGCGCAACAACACCACGCCCGACTTGAACTGCCGAGTCTCCTGCAGGGCCAGGCGGATGTCCGCCGACTCGAACAGCCGTGCACCGTGACCGATCACCACCGGATACACGAAGAGCCGGTACTCGTCGACGATGTCCGCGGCAATGAGCGACTGCACCAACTGAATGCTTCCGGTGACGACGACGTCCCCACCAGGTCGATCTTTGAGAGCCTGCACTTCGTCGAGCAGTGGACCACGCAACACTGTCGTGTTATCCCAACCCGGATCGTCCATTGCATTGGCAATGACGTACTTGCTGACCCGGTTCAGGTAGTCCGACACGCCGGTGGGATCTTCGGACTGCTTCGGCCAGAACTCGCGGAAGGCTTCGAAGGTGTTGCGACCCAGGAGAAGGGCATCAGCTGCCGCGCGCTGTTCCGCGATCACCTCGTTGATGTCGGACTGGTCGACCTCAGCTCCCAACGGATCGAACCACCCGCCGGCCAGATCAACGATCCCGTCGAGCGTGATGTTCTCCGTGACGACAAGTTTCCGCATGCCATTACCCTGCCAACGGACGGCGTCCTCAAGCAACCGACCGACGCGTACGCCAAACTGCCCCTGGCATCAGTGCCGCGGCCGGACTGGAACCCTGCCGACATCGCAGGAGCCCTCGAACTCGTCCTGGCTGGAGGAAACGACGTAGAACGCAACGCTGGTGTTCCCCCCAGCGTTGGGCCGGACGAGACCGGTGATCCCGCCTGGACGTCCACCTTCGCTGGCGTGGGCCGCAGGACGAGCCAGGCCGTGCAGTGGGAACTCCCGGGAGGAGCACGCGAGCCGGGCGAGACATCGCGTCAGGCCGCAGTCCGGGAGCTGCGCGAGGAAACTGGCCTCCACGAAGTGGAACCAGACGGCGTCGCGGTAGCCGAGTTCGATCTAACCAGCCCTGACCGGCACGAGCTCCTCGCCAGATGTCTGCTTCACTTCGGGCGGCCCAGAACCTTTTCGTTGCCTGCGAAGAGTTCGACGAGGAAGTAGAACGCACACCTGCCAGTGTCGCCGCCACCGTCGGTGCCGCTGACCACGACTGGATCGATGTTGTGCTCCAGCTCGACGCCCAGGGTGTCCGGGCGGCTCGCGCGCCGGTACACGAACGGGTTGGGACATAGCGGCAGGCTCGGCTCCCCGGTTCTGAGCTGCGGCCCTCGTCCGTGCGATATGCCTTCTGTTCGAGGATCACGTCGGACGCCGCCACGTTCAGCACCGCGCCGTCGATCGTGACCCAGCCGTCCTTGTCGGCGTCCAGCCGGATGTCGCTGCGCACAGCTCGTTTCCTTCCCTTCGACGGGTGGTGGATCAGGTTGCTCGGGCGGGATTCGCCACGCCGCTCTCGTTGACCACGAAGTGTCCGCGCGAAGCCCCGTCGAAGGTGCCGTTCTTGATCCACTCCGTCAGTGCGGCCTGGTAGGTGGAATACGGACCTGCCCAGGGGTCGCCGGGGCGACCGCCGTACGACGTGCCCGACTCCGGGGTGCAGCGATCGCCGGAGCAGCCCGCGAGGTGCAGCAGGTGGCTGCCGCACTGCACCTGCACCAGCACCTTGTCGGACGCGCCGAGGCTGTTGTAGATGGCGGGTCCCCACTCCGGTTTCGCGACTGTGTCGTCGGTGCCGTGGATGACCAGCGAGGGCGTCGTCAGTGAGGAGGCGACCCGAGAGTTCCAGCCGTACAAGGAGAACGTCGGCGAGCGGTGCAGGCCCGTGCCTCCGCCCCACGTGCTGCCCAGCGGGTCCTCCTCCATCATCTGGTTCCACAGCTGCTCCTGTGTTCCCGGGATGCGGTGGCCGGTGCAGGCCGCGGCACGTCCTGGCGGCATCGTCGGGCCGGAGACGATGGAGTCCCGCGTCGCGAGGTTCGTCGGGAAGCTCGTGAAACCGTCCGGCGGGACCAGTTCCTCGGTCGGAGTGTCGAAACCCGAGGCGTGGAACACGACGCGGTTGACCTTCTTGGCGAACGCGGGGTTGGCGTACAGCGTCGCGGCGACGTAGTTCGCGCCGAACGACCAGCCGATCAGGGTGACCTTGCGGTCCGACGGTTTCGCGTGCGCGATGGCGTAGTTGACGACCTGGCGGATGTCGCGGACGAACACGTCGGTCCGGGCGAAGCGGGTGCCGGTGGAGTGTGCGCTCCGCTCCCCGTCGAGGGGGTTGTTCAGCAGGAGCGTGCCCTGCTGGTCCAGGGGGAAGATCGGGAGGTGCGCGCGGTCGCATCCCTCGGTGTGGGAACAGCTGCCATCGGCGTTGTAGGGCCTGAGGCTCGCATTGCCGGGATCGTCGAGGCCGTCGGCGAACCGCGTCGAACGGCCGTAGCCGAGCAGACTGGGCGCGAAGGTGTCGATTCCCGCCTGGGCGAGCGCGCGCTGTGTGCTGAGCGTGTCGCCGTTGGGGGCGTTGTGCCGCAGGTCGAACGACGGCGTGCCAGACACTCTGCTGCCGTGCACCAGCACTGCCGCGCGGTTGAGCACATAAGCACATTTGCCGTGGGCGTACACGGGACTGACGCGGTGCACCTGGATCTCCGCGGAACGCCCGTCGAACTTCGGATCGGGCATCAGCCCGGCCGGAACGGTGAACGACAGCCATTCATCCGAGACGCTGACGCTCGTCGGAGCCTTGTCGCACCAGTCGTCCGAGGACGCGGTGGCCGTCAGGTGGCCCGAGCCGAAAGCCGCTGCCAGGCTGACGGACAGGAGGAGCGACCACCTCTTCCGCGGACGGCGTGTTGCCTGTTCCATGAGTCTCTCCGATCGGTTCACGGGCTCGGGCTGAACGTGACGATCAGTTCGGGCCTGTTGGTGGTGTTCTCGCGGCTGGTGAAGCGCTGTTCGGCGGCAGTGCCGGCGCTCTCGGACGCGTCTCGGACGCGGAAGCCGTGGTTGCTTCCGCCGTACATCGCCTCGACCTGGTCGGTCGCGTTCCACTCGACCCAACCGGCGCGGGAGGACGCACTGGCGGATGTTCCGGTCACGGCCGGCTGGTTGTTCCAGGTGACGCTGGATTCCGTGAACGGTGCGGCGAGCCGGTTGAGGTAGAGCGTTCGGCCCGTTGCGGCGGCCGAGCTGTAGAGGCGCAGCTTCGCGCCGGACACCTGGCAGCCGGCCGGAATCGCCGGGAGCGGGAAGCGGACCAGGGTGCGCGCGTTGGCATTGGCCTTGCTGCGTGCTCGCAGCGTGGCATCCGTGCCGTGGGTGGTGGTGGGTTCGTTCTGGCCGACCCAGCTGTCACCAGTAGCGGCGGTCGTGACCGCCGCACAGTTCGCCGCCGCCGTGATCGTGACAGACGCCTGGTCGTCCTCCGCCGGGTTGTAGTTGCCGGGGGTGGAGTCCGGGTCGGGCTGATCAGACGTGTTCACCGTTGCGTAGTAGGTGTTCGTGCCGGCATTGGTTCTGACGACGGTTTGAAGGGTCGCGCCGGCGCCCGCGGGGATCGTGCCGACCGTCCAGAGCCCGGTGACCGAGTCGTGCGAACCCTCGGACGGTGTCGCCGAGACCAGGTTCGAACCCCACCACGGACCGTTCCCTCCCACCTTCACACCGGTGGCGGCGTTCGGGCCGGCGTTGGTCACCGTCACCGTGTAGGTCACGTTCTGACCGACCGCGGGTGAGGTGTTCGAGGCGGTGAGCGTCAACGACAGGTCCGCACCGGACGGGCTACCCGAGACCCACACGTGGGCGAAGACGTTGCGGACCGCGTAGCCGGGGAGCTCGGCGTCGAAGGCCACCACCGACCCGTCCGCCGAGAGCGACGGATCATCGCCCTGCGAGACGAAGGTCAGCGCACTGGTCGTCAGGTCGATCACGTACGCGCCGGCACCAGCGGCGGTGAGGTTCGGGTTCGCGGTGTCGAAGGCGACGAAGCGTCCGTCGGCGGAGATGGACGGGTCATTCGAGGCTTTGTGGCCGAAGGACGGGAACGGGGCGTGCTGACTCACCCACTTCGTCGTGCCTGCCTGCACATCGCGGACGTAGACCTCGTCGCCGTTGTTGCACCCGTCAGGCAGAGAGACGCAAGCGATGTCACCCGAGCGCTCGATGCCGGCGAAGGCGACCCGGCGGCCGTCCCGTGAGATCGCCGGGCAGGACGCGGGAGAGATCCAGGAGCCGTCGTCGCGCAGGCTCACCCAGGTCTGGGTGCGGTCCCGCAGGTTCACCCTCGCGATGGCGCGGCCCGACTCGACGGCGGCGTAGCCTCCGTCCGGCGAGATCGCGGGCCCGCACGAGGTGGCCCAGCCGTCCATCAGGTACGTGGTGGTGCCGGCCGCCAGGTCGCGCACGAACACCTTGGTGCATGGAACCTCGTACGGCCAGGTGCCGCAGCTGTCCTGATCGGAGTCGCTGAGGTTCGCGGCGACCGAGTAGAACACCACCTGCTGCCCGTCCGGGGAGATCGCGGCAGCGGCGGAGGTCCCGTCCGCGGGGTCACCGTTCGATGCCCGGCTGACGAGCGTGGTCGTGCCATCGACGACATCACGCACGAACACGTTGACGCACGCCGCGATCTCACCCACTTCGTTGGTGCAGGTATCGGTGTCTTCAGACGTGAAGACGACGCGGCGTCCGTCGGCGGAGATGGACGGATTGCCCGCGTTGCCCTCCGCGCCACTGACCAGGATCATCCTTCCGTTCACCAGGTCGCGGACGAAGACGTTGGTGTGCGCGTTGTCGTCCGAGTCGCTGAGGTTGTCCGCGTCCGAGGCGAACGCGACGAACTTGCCGTCGGCCGAGAACGAGGCGTCGCGCGAGCTCCCGTCACCGGCGATGCCACCGGGAGCCGCGCTGACGAGCTTGGTGTCGTACGCATCGGCGGACGCCGGCGCGACCAGCGCCATCGACGTGACGCCCGCGACGACCACAACGATCAGCGCTCTGTTCATGGCCGCCACGTTCCGCGCGCGGGGAACCGCACACGACGGGGCCGGACCGAAGCACCGACCGAAGGGTTTCAGCGGGCGAGTGCGCCCGTGAGGCCTCGCCGGGAGTCGATGCCGAGCTTGGTGTAGGCGTTGGAGAGGTGCATTTCGACCGTGCGCAGGGTGACGAAGAGGGACTGCGCGATGTCCTTGTTGGTCTTGCCCGCGGCGGCGAGCTCGGCGACACGGCGTTCGCTCGGAGTGAGGGCGTCGGCCCCGGCCTCGGTCATCCGCCGAGGCCGGGCGCCCGCGGCACGCAGTTCGTCAGCGGCGCGTTCGGTCAGCGGTGCCGCGCCGCAGCGGTGCGCCAGGTCCATGCCTTCGCGCAGGGGGTCGCGGGCCGCGGTGCGCTGTCCGTGGCGGCGCAGGGCGGCTCCGTAGTCCACCAGCGCCTCGGCCCGCCACAGCAGCGACGGCGACTCGGCGAGGATCTCGACGGCCTGGCGGAGCTGCTCCAACCCTTCCATGCCACCGTGAACCAGGCCGGACACACGCAGCGCCCCGCCCACGGCTCGTCGAACACCAGTGGCGATGGCGGCTTCAAGTGCGTTGTGAGCCACGGTGGCTGCGGCGTCGCTGTCGCCGAGGGCGTGCAGAACGCAAACCAGCGCGACGCGGATGTCGTGTTCGTTGGGCAGCCGGTTCCGGAAGCGCTGGGTGCGGTCCAGCGCTTTCTCGAGGTCCGTACGGGCTCCGTCGAGATCACCCAAGGCGGCTTTCAACTGCCCGGTGATCGTCAGCAACCAGACCGATGGCATGTCGTGCGCCGAATGTCCGTCGAGCCCGCGTTCGGCCAGCATGATCGCGCATTCCTCGGTCCGTCCCTGGTCGAGGAGGACTTGCGCCACGGGAACGCAGGAGTTGATCTGGTAGGTCGGACGCTGCCGTTCGATCACCAGGCGGGCATCGGCTTCGGCACCACGCAGATCGCCGCGCCGGTGCCGGATGAAGGCGCGCAACCACGTGATTCTGCCGAACCACTGCGGCGAGCCGGAGCGCTCGGCGTTGAGCAACGCCTGGGACAGGATTTGCTCGGCGAGGTCGTACTGCTCGTCTGCCATCAGCGTGAAGATGATGTTCGTCCGCCACAGCGGGTGTCCGGCGTGACTCGTGAGCGTCGGATGCGCGGCTGCCCGGCGGGCGAACGCGACCGCCTCGGCGACGTGCCGCCCGGCCAGTGCCTTGCGGGCGACGAAGGACAGCAGCAGGCATTCGGCCGCCGTGCGTCCAGGCAGGTCGCGGAAGCGCTCGACCTCGTCTTCGAAAGACACCGGAAGATCACTGCTGAACAGCAACGCGCCGAGCCTGGCCGCCTCCAGTTCGAGCGCGATCTCCCTGTCCTGGGCACGTACCGCCAACGCGGCGTCCTGGCACGAATCCAGATGGGGACGCAGGCGGGCCGCATCCGGATGCACCGCCCAGGCGAAGCCGATCATCGCGCGGGCGCGGACCACGGGGTCGGCCGCGTCCTCGGCCGCGAGCAGGAAAAGACGCGGAGCCTCGGCCGAGTTCAGCTCGTCTTCGACGCGCGCCAGTCCGAGCACGACCTCAGGCCGATCGTCATCGGACGGAGGCTCCGCGATCGCTCGGCGCAGGAGCGCCGCGGCGGTGTCCGGCGCGCCGCTGGACACAGTCCGGCGAGCCGCTTCGAGCAGAACCTTGACCACTGCCGGATCCCCCGCGGGATGGGTGCTCAGCAGGTGTACCGCGATCGTTTCCGGATCGGCGTAGAGATCGGCCAGCAGCCGCGCTGCCGCAGCGTGCAACACCGAGCGTTCCGCGGGTGGTACGTCGTCGTAGATGGCCGTGCGGACGATCGGGTGAATGAACTGGAGCGGGTCGCCGGCTTCCAGCACGCCGAGGACAGCGAGCGGGTCGACCAGTGATCGCGCCAACGCGGGATCCAGCGCAGCCAGCCGACAGCAGTTGGCCAGTGTCGCGTGTGGACCGAGCACCGCGACCGCGCGGGTGAGCGCCGGTGCAGCCGGGTGCAGCCGGCTGACGCGGAGGAGCACCGAGGCCGCGATCCGCTCCGGTGCGAGGTGCGGAACGACCGCCGGATCGGGATCCGCACCTCGGCGAAGTTCCCTGAGCAGCTCCGCGAGCAGGAACGGGTTCCCACCCGTTGCCTCCCGGCAGGCCAGCCGCAGCGCGGCCGGTGCGTCGGCACCGAGACCGGCCTGGACCAGGTGACCGACCGCCGCTTCGCTCAGCGGCTGCGGCAGAATCGTGATCGCTGCCTCCATCGCCAGCGACCGCAGGTCCTCGCGGTGCGCCGCGATTCCCGACCTGGCGGTCAGCGCGATGATCACCGGTAGGCCGTCGAGCCGGTGCGCGAGGTGGTTGAGGAAGCGCAGAGACGGCGCGTCAGCCCACTGTGCGTCGTCCACGGAGAGCACCAGCGGCGCTTGCTCCGCCAGGTTCGCGACCAGCCAGTACAGCCCGTGCAGTGTCGCGTAGGTGACGTCGCCGCTGTTCTCCTGCACATCGGTCGCGGTGAACACGGGGGCCGCCAGGCGGGCCGCACCGGCCAGCAGCCGATCGCGTTCGTCCTCGGCGGCACCGGCCACCTGTGCCTCGAGCAGTTGGCGGACGATCCCGAACCCGAAATCGCGCTCCAGCTCGCCACCTCGGGCGGCCAGCACGGTCGTTCCCTCGGCGCGGGCTCGTCTGCGCAGCTCCGCGAGCAAGGTCGTCTTCCCGATGCCGGGCGCACCTTCGATCAGCAGGACCTGACCATCGCCGGTCAGTGCCCGTGCGAGGGCACGGTCGATCTGACCGAGGTCGTCGTCGCGGTCGAGTAATCCTTCGGTCGAAGCTGCGGGCATTCCCCGTTGGTGCATCGGTTCGCCGCCTCGATCATCAGCCCATGTGCCCTGACAGTCGGTGTGCGGCAGCGTCCTGTTACCCGTTCGGCAACTCCACACCAGACGCGGGTGCCCGGCTCGCCCTGCTGGAGGACCTGTACGACCCGGCCACCCGCCGGCACCTGGACGGCCTGGGCGTCGGCCCCGGCTGGCGGTGTCTCGAGGTCGGCGTCGGCCACGGCTCGATCGCCGGCTACTTGAGTGATCGTGTCGGCCCGGCCGGGTACGTGCTCGCCACCGACATCGACACCAGTGTGTTCGCGGCGCCGCCGGCCCCGAACCTGGAACTGCGCACCCACGACATCGGCGCCGACACGCTGCCCGAGGCGGCGTTCGACCTGGTGCACGCCCGCGCCGTGCTGGGTTTCGCGCCCCTGACGGCGCTGCGGCCGATGATCGCGGCTCTCAAGCCGGGCGGATGGTTGCTGCTGGAGCAGATGAGCTCGGCGCCGACCGAGTGCCTTGAGCCCGCGGACGACGAGGCTGCCGTCCTCGCCCACCAGATGCGGCGTGCGATAAACGCCCTGATCGTGCGGCGCGGCGGTGACCCGGGCCTCGGCCTGCGGGTGCCGCAGCTGGTGCGCGGTGCTGGGCTGAGCGACCTCGGAGGTGAGAGTTTCGCGGTGCCGCTGCGCACGCGGCCGGTCGCGAGGTTCACCCTGGCGACGGTCGACCTCGTCAAGGACCAGATCGTCACCGCCGGCCTGATGACCGCCGCCGACGTCGACCGGTACCGCGCCTGCCTCGCCGAGCCCGATCAGTTGTTTCCCGCGTCGCTGTGGATGGTCTCGGTGTGGGGACGGCGGCCGCGTTGAGTGAGCTGCTGTTACATCCGGCTGTGATCGATCGATAACGCATACGAGCGAGTGTCAACGAGGTGGCCCGCCATGAAGAGGAACTGGATCCGCGCTGCGGCGGTCCTGCTGCTGACCGGTGCGATCGGCGCCTGCGGAACCGATGCCCCGTCCTCGCCGGACGGGGTCACCGAGGTGCGGGTGGCGATGATCCCGCTGGGCAGCACGCTGCCGGTGCACGTCGCGGACGAGCGGGGGATCTTCGCGCGCAACGGGTTGCGCATCGAGCGGACCGAGGCTCAGGACCCCGCGACGTTCGCGCCCGCGTTGACGAACAGCCAGTACGACATCGCCTTCAGCCTCCCGACGATCGTGCTGGTGGCCGCCGGCAAGGGCCTGGACCTCCAGGTGGTCAACCGGATGCAACGCTCGACGCCCGGCAGCCCGAACGGAGCCCTGTTCACCAAGGACCGATCCCTTGACTCGTTCGGGATGCTCAAGGGCAAGAAGATCGCCGTCCCCGCGTTGACCGGCACGATCACGGACTCTCTGAAGTACCTGCTGCTGAAGGAAAACGTCGGCCTCAACGAGGTCGAGTTCGTGCAGACGCCGTTCCCGGCGATGGGCGACCAGCTGGACGCCGGCCGCGTCGATGCCGTCGTGGCCGGAATCCCGTTCAGCAGCGCACTGCTGGACCGCGGGTTCCACCTGCAGTCCGAAGTGGTCACCGCGGCGGTGCGGAAAGCGAGCGACGGCAAGGTCACCAGCGGCATGACGGCGCTGTTCGCGGCCACTGCGGCGTACACGCGCGAGCATCCCGGCGTGATCAGGGCCTGGCGCAAGTCACTGCAGGAGGCCGTCGACTACCTGAACGGCCACGACGCCGAGGCCCGCGAGTACCTGCAAACGTGGCTGGCGATGCCACCAGAGGTCGCCCAGCGGTCGCCGCTGCCCGAGTGGACGATCGACATCACGCCGGAGGACCTGCGTCCGTACGTCGCCATCTCCCGGGCCGTCGGCACCATCGACACCGAACCCGACGTGCGCGAGCTCGTCTGGCAGGACCGTCCGTGAGCACCGCCGAGCGGACCGCGGTCGCGTACGAGGTCGACTCACTCGGGGTTCGGCTGAACTCCACCGACGGCCCCCGGCAGATCGTGCGGGACATCTCCTTCGACGTCGCCGCCGGCGAGATCGTCGGCATCGTCGGCCGTTCCGGAGTCGGCAAGACCACGCTGTTGGGGGTGCTCGGCGGCCTGCTCGCCCCCTCCTCGGGCACCGTGTTCCTGGGCAACTGCGCGGTGCACGGACCACCTGCCGACGTCGTCGTGGTCTTCCAGGACTACGACAACGCACTGCTGCCGTGGCGCACCGTTGAGCGCAACGTCGCCCTCGGACTGGAGGGCAGGGTGCCCCGGCGGGAGCGGCGTGCGCGGGTGGAGCGGGCGCTGCGTCTGGTCGAACTGGACGGACGCGGCAAGGAGTACCCGCGGCGACTCTCCGGCGGCATGGCGCAGCGCGTCCAGATCGCCAGAGCGCTGGCGCTGCAACCGACCGTCCTGCTGATGGACGAGCCGTTCGGCGCACTCGACGCGCTCACCAAGGCGGCTTTGCAGGACGTGCTGCTGAACATCCACGAGCGGACCCGCGCGACGATCGTGTTCATCACCCACGACCTGGACGAGGCGATCTACCTCAGCGACCGCGTGCTCGTCCTCACCGGCGCACCGGGCACCATCACCAGAGCCTTGCCGACCGGCCTGCCTCGCCCGCGCGACCAGCTCGTCACCCGAGAACTACCCGGCTATCTGCGAGTCCGGCACCAACTCTGGGAAGCCCTGCGCGCCGATCATGGTTAGTCGCGTCGGGCTGCTGGTCCCGCTCGCCTTCATCGGCGCGTGGCAACTGCTGGTGTCAACCGGTGTGCTGCGCTACAGCTACTTGCCCGCGCCGGTCGACGTCGCTGAATCACTGGTCGCGCTCACCGCATCGGGCGAACTCGTCGCCGACCTCGCCCGCACCCTCGCGATCGTCGTCTTCGCGGCCGCACTCGCGCTCGCGCTGGGTGGCGCCCTGGGCTTCGCGATCGGTTCACTGCCGCCGGTGCGGGTCTATCTCATGGCCTCGGTCGACTTCCTGCGCACGATCCCCGCGGTCGCATTGTTGCCTGTCGCATTGCTGCAGTTCGGTCCTGGTCCTGGCACCGAACTGATTCTCGCGACCTGGGCCGCCCAATGGCCCGTGCTGGTCAACACCGCAGGCGCGGTCGCCACCGTTCCCGTGCGCCTGCACGACGTCGCGCGAACGCTGCGACTCACGAGGGCCAAGACCCTCCGAACGATCGTGTTCCCCGCGGTGCTCCCGGCATGGCTGGCGGGGGCCAGGGTCGCCGGGATGATCGCGCTGCTGGTCACCGTCGTCGTCGAGATGATCATAACGCCCGAAGGTCTCGGCGGCGGCCTCATCCAGTCCATGCAGGCACTCGATCCCGCGCGCATGTGGGCATACGCCCTGATCTGCGGCGTCGTCGGCGCTGTGCTCAACGCGACGTTGCGCCAGGCGGTCCGGATCGGTCTGCCCGGCAGCGCGGCGAACCTCGACCAGGCGGGCGCGACATGAGAACCCACCGCGGGCTCCTCCCTCTCCTCGCACTGCTCGCCGGGTGGCAGCTGATGGGCGACACCGCCTCGATCGCATTCCCACCACCGGCCGAGTGGTTCAGCTCCCTGGCCGAGTTGCACGCCGACGGTGTACTGCTGGCGGCACTCGCGGAGACCATGTCGACCTACCTGCTCGGACTCCTCGTCGCCGTGATCGCCGGTGCGCTCACCGGCGCCGTCATCGGGTCGTCCCGCCACGTCGACCGTGCACTCACGCCGTCCTTGGACTTCATCGCCACGGTGCCCGGCGCCGCCCTCGTGCCGGTCGCTGTCCTGCTGCTCGGAACAAGCCGGCTCACGAGCGTCCTCACTGTGGCATTCGCCGTGGTCTGGCCCATCCTGCTCAACGCCGTCACCGCCACGCGAGCCATCCCCGCCGTTCGGCTCGAGACCGCACGCACGCTCGGTTTCTCGCCCGTTGCCCGCTGGCGGAAGTTCGTCCTGCCGTCCCTCGCACCGGCGATCATGCTCGGCACCCGCGTGGCTTCGTCCATCGCGATGATCGTGGCGCTCCTGGTCGACATCTTCGGCACCGGACACGGCATCGGCCGTCTCCTCGTCGAACGCCAGCAGAACCTCGACGCGCCTGCCGTTTGGGGCTTGCTCCTCCTCGTCGGCACCTTCGGTCACCTGACCGCCACCGTCCTCGCCCGCGTCGAGGCACATCTCCTGCGCAACCTGCAGCGATCAAGCCAGTAGCCCGCCGGGCAGCCGAGGGTCTGGAAACGACCTCCGACACGGGACGTGGCCACCCGTGCCGTAGTCGTGACTCACTGCCCGGTGGCGGTCAGACGGTCACCCGCACCTGCGGACACGTCCTCGGATCGAGGTAGCGCGCGGTGCGATCGGGGTCACGCAGCAGATCCGCCCACAAGTCCCAGAGCACTCACCACCAGAGCGGCGACGGCGTCGCGGTGGGCGGGGCTGTCCCGCCAGCGCAGGCTGCGTCCGGCTTCGACGACCACGCCGAACCCGGCGTGCACCAGCGTTCGCGCTTGGCGCGAGTCGAGTTCTGGACGTGCCAACCGCAGTTGCTGCTCCCACACGGCGATGTGCTCGCGCTGCGCGACGACCAGGGGCCGCCGCACGGTGGGCGGCAGGCCGGCGAGTTCGGCGTCGGCGACGCTGGTGAGTGCGGTGTGCTCGAAGCTGTAGGCCACGTAGGTGGCCGCCAGCGCTGTCACGGCGTCGTGAGGATCGGCGACGCCGCGGAGGTTCTGTTCCACCGCCTGGCTCAGCAGTCCGGCGGCCTGCATGCAGGCCGCCGCCAGGATGTCGGCCTTGCCGGGGAAGTACCGGTAGAGCGCGGAGGGAACCAGGCCCACCGCCTCGGCGATCATGCCGTTCGTGACGCTGGCGAACCCGTCCCGCTCGAACAGGGGGATGGCGGCCGCGAGGATCTCCGCGCGCCGAGTGCGAGGCACGGGCTGTGCAGGGAGTTCGACGCGGCGGGCGCTTCCGGCGGCTGCGGGGTCGGTCGCGGCCACGCGCATGGCGGACTCCACCAGCAGTTCTTCGGCCCGGCGTGGTGAGATCGAGGTGTGGTGCATCGTGATGGACCCGATCACCCCGAGGGCCGCCGCGGCTCGCAGGGGCTCGTCGGGTAGCGGGTGCTCGCGCCGCAGCACGTCGGTCACCCTGCCTACGACGTGCCCGAACTTCGTCCGGAGCATCCGGCGGTCCTCGCGGTTGAGGTAGCGGGCCTCCCACCGGTACACGCCGCCCGAAGCGCGATGGGCGATCGTGACCCGCGCGAGGGCGGCGAGCACGTCCGCCAGGGCCGCTTCTGGAGCCATCTCGCCCAGTGCGGCGACCAGCCGATCCACCATGACGTTCGCACACTCGGCGAACAGCGCGTACTTGTTCGGGAAGTGCCGGTACAGGGCCGCCGCGGTGATGCCGACACCGGCGGCGATCTCCTCCATGGACGCCGCGTGGTAGCCGTGCTCGCTGAAAGCTCGGCCGGCCGCGTCGACGATGAGTTGCCGGCGGTTGCGCGGCCGCACGGCCGCAGCCGACTCGGCGGTCACCCCGGCCCCCGGTCGAACATCCGCGAAAGCAGGCCCATGTGCGCCAGTGAACCACGGAACGAATCGCACCCAGGAGACCTTCCCGGCGCGGCGCTCCCCCGACCGGCCGCTGCGTGATTTCTGATTTACATAATCCTTCTCAGCCAGCTGCGCGGCAGGCATACTGGCCCGGCGATCGACGCCGATCCGGCACCGGAGAGGAGTGGTCACATGCCGACCACCGCGGTTCCAGCCTGGTCCTTTCGGCATCACTGGATGGCGCACGCCGCCACCCACGCGATGATGCGACCGGACAAGCCGGCACTGCGTTATCTCGGGCAGACCACGACCTGGGCACAGTTGTCGCGGCGGTCGCTGAGACTGGCCGCCGCGCTCGCCGCCCGAGGCGTGGCTGAGGGCGACCGCGTCGCGATGCTCACCCTGAACCACCCGTGGTTCGTGGAAAGCGTGTTCGCGGCCAACAGTCTGGGAGCCATGGCCGTCCCGCTCAGCTTCCGGCTCGCACCGCGGGAGCTCGACCACGTCCTGGCCGACTGCACGCCGTCGGCCGTCGTCGTCGACGCCCAGCTGCTGTCGCTGTTCGAGAGCGTGCCGCGCGCCGCGTCGATCGGCACGGTGATCGTCGTCGGAGAACCGGACAGGGCCGGAGCGCACGCCGCGTACGAGGAGTTCCTGTCCGCACATGAGCCGATGGAACTGCCCGACGTCGGCGAGGAGTCGACGGCGCTGATCATGTACACCTCGGGCACCACCGGCCGGCCGAAGGGAGTCCTGCTCTCCCATCGCAACCTGCAACTGCAGGCGCTCACCTGCGTGCGGGCGATGGAGATGTTCGACGACTCCGACATCGGCTTCCTGACCGCGCCCTTCTTCCACATCGCGGGTCTGGGTTCGATAGTGGCCAACATCCTGGTCGGCGGCACGGTCGTGATCCACCCGCTCGGCGCCTTCGACCCACGGGCGGTACTCGACGCCTACGAACGCGAGGGTGCCACTGTGGTGTTCAACGTTCCGCAGCAGTGGGATCTGATCTGCGCCCAGCCGGACATCGGTAAGCGCGATCTGAAGCTGCGGATCATCAGCTGGGGTGCCGCCCCCGCGAGCCGGGCGACGCTGCGGGCCATGGCCGAGAAGTTCCCCGGCGCCCTGAACGTGGCTGTGTTCGGCCAGACCGAGACCTCACCGATCACCTGTGTCCTGCGCGGCGAGGACTCGTCGCGCAAGCTCGGCTCCGTGGGCCGGCCGATCCCGACGATCCAGTACCGCATCGTCGACGACACCATGAACGACGTCGCCACGGGCGAGGTCGGCGAGATCGTTTATCGCGGGCCCACCGTGACTCAGGGGTACTGGAACAAGCCGCGGGAGACCGCGGAGGCGTTCGCGGGAGGCTGGTTCCACTCCGGTGATCTGGTCAGGCAGGACGACGAGGGCTTCGTCTGGGTGGTCGACCGCAAGAAGGACATGATCATCAGCGGTGGCGAGAACATCTACTGTGCCGAACTGGAGAACGCCATCGCGGAGCACCCTTCGGTGCTCGAGGTCGCGGTGATCGGCAGGGCGGACGAGCGCTGGGGCCAGGTACCGGTCGCGTTCGTCACCGTCGCGGCCGGCACGGAGATGTCCCTGCGGGATCTGACCGGGTTCCTCGACGGACGGCTCGCCTCCTTCAAGATGCCCAGGGATCTCGTGATCGTCAGCGCACTCCCCCGCAACGCGGCGGGGAAGGTGACCAAGGACGTGCTTCGCACCATGGACGAACAGCGCCGGGACCTATAGCCCCAGATCGCGGCCGACGATCTCTTTCATGATCTCCGTGGTGCCCCCGTAGATGGTGGTGATGCGCGAGTCGAGGTAGTCGTGGGCGATGCGGTATTCGAGCATGTAGCCGTAACCGCCGTGCAGTTGGAGGCAGCGCCCGACGATGTCGACGTACTGCTCGGTGGTCCAGAACTTCGCTGCCGCCGCGTCCACGGCGCTGAGCTCGCCGCGGGAGTGCCTGGCGAGCAGGACGTCGACGTGGCTCCGGCTCACCCGGACGGCGGTGACCATCTCGGCCAGTTCGAAGCGCGTGTTCTGGAAGGATCCGATCGGCTGGCCGAACGCCTTGCGTTGCTTGACGTAGTCGAGGGTGCGCTCCAGCACGCCCTCGGAGGACGCGACGGCGTTGGCGGCGATCGAGATCCGCTCCTGAGGAAGGTTGCGCATCAGACCGACGAAGCCGGCCCCTTCCTCGCCGAGCAGGTTGGCGATGGGCACCCGGACGTCGGAGAAGAAGAGCTCGCTGGTGTCCTGGGCGTGCAGCCCGATCTTCTCGAGGTTGCGACCGCGGGAGAAGCCGGCGCGATCGGCCTCGACGACCAGCAGGCTGATTCCCTGGTGGCGGTCGGGGCCGGTGCGGACGGCGGTGACCACGAGGTCGGCGTTCTGCCCGTTGGAGATGAAGACCTTGCTGCCGTTGACCACGTAGCAGTCCCCGTCACGAACGGCGGTGGTGCTGATCCCGGCCAGGTCACTCCCGGTTCCCGGTTCTGTCATCGCGATCGCGACGATGAGCTTTCCTGCGGCGATACCGGGCAACCAGCGGGCCTTCTGCTCGGCGTCGGCCAGTCCGGTGAAGTAGGGCACGACGATGTCGTTGGACAGCGCGACCCCGGCGAGCCCGTCCGAGACCGGGTTGCGGGAGAACTCCTCACCGATCACCGCGTTGAAGCGGTAGTCGGTGATGCCGGCACCGCCGTACTCCTCGGGGATGCTGAAACCGAGGATTCCCGCCTTGGCCGCCTCCTCGAACAGCGCGCGGTCGACCTTGCCCTCCGCCCGCCACCGCTCGGCGTGGGGCGCGGCGTGCTTGTCGACGAAGGCGCGAACCGTGTCGCGCAGCAGCTCGTGGTCGTCCTCGTAGAGCGATCGTTCGGGGGAGATCACGCTGCTCATCCGGATCCTCACGTAGCGGACCGATTCAGGTCGGCGATCGGCTTGCCGCTGGACGGCGGCCTGGTGCAGCCTGGCTATGTTAACGAGGATTCTCGCGCCGAATCAAGGCCGACCTGCCCCGATTGCTACGCGGGAGCCCTGAACTCGGCGCATCTACCTACCAAGGAAGCTAGGTAAGTAAATGAGCAATCTCAACAGGAGGAACGCCCTTGCACTCGGTGTCGCGCTGGGTCTGGTGAGCGTGGCCGGCACTGCTCCAGCAGGAGCGGCTCCGGCCGGCGGAACCTCCGCCGGCGTCGACCCGTGGTGGGTCTGGGACGACGAGGTGGACCGTCTGCTGGCGGGACTTCTCGACACCGGCCAGGTTCCAGCGGTCAACACCGCGATGCGGTCGTGGGTGAACAACAACGAGGGGTTGCCCAGCGGCCTGCCCGCCAACCTCGCCGCACACCTGCAGAAGGTGACCAAGCTGCCTTCCTGGGCCGACCAGGCCAAGCTGCGCCTCGCCGCCGACTTCAACCGGCGCAAGGACACCTACCTGTTCCTGCTGTACGGCCTCGGCAGCGGCATCATGAGCACGGTCATCCCACGTGAGGCCAAATCGGTCTACTGGTCCGCGGGCGGCGCCGCCATGAAGGACCGCGCGGCCAAGACGTTCACCTTCGGCTACGACATGAGCGAGTTGAACGCTTTCGAACCCACGGGGCAATTCGTGGTGACCGCCAACAAGACCCGCCTGGTGCACGCAGCGGTGCGGCACCTGCTGCCCCAGTCGCCGCAGTGGCGGGCGGTCAGCGACGAGCAGATCCCGATCAGCAACGGCGACATCCTGGTCACCTTCCACAGCCTCGGCACCTTCGTGCACAGGAAGCTGCGCGAATGGCGCGTTCCGATGTCGATCGCGCAAGAGGACGCGTTCCTGCACATGTGGCAGGTCGCCATCCATCTGCTCGGGGTGCGGGACGAGTTCATCCCCAAGACCTGGGCCGCCGCGGACGCACAGTCGGCGCAGGTGCTCACACCGATCCTCAGCCCGACGCGCGAGGGCAGGGAGCTGGCTGAGGATCTGCTCGGACTGACCGCGTCGATCGACCTGGGCGTCACCCGCGGCTTCTTCAACGAGTTCGTCCGCTACGTGCTCAGCGACGCGATCGGTGACTGGCTCGGACTACGCCGCGACTACGCGGCGGCGACGTTCATCCGCACCGGGTGGCCCGCCTACATCGCTTTCCGTGAAAGGCTGCTGCCCGTCATGCCCGTCGGGTTCTACCTGTTCGACCAGTTCGTCCGTGCGCTGGCAATGATGTTCCTCAACAAAGGCACCTCACCGACGGCCACCCTCATCACGATCCCCACCGCGAACCGCCCCGAAGCCGGTCGGCGGTAACGCCGGCCTCGTGTCCCGGTCTGCGAAAGTTGCGATGAGCACGCTCACTAATGAACTACCGTCAGGCCTAAAAACGATCAAGAACTGATGCCACCAGCTGCATCTTGGCCGCGATCGCGGACTGTGTTAGCGTTCACATCGCAGCGTGCGCCGATTCATGTGCAGAACTGGTCGGTCGCCGTTGCGCTGTTCGTGCTCGCCGTCAACGCTGATGGGGTCCGCATGCGCAGTCCAGCACGTCTTCGACTTCGAGAGAAGACGAAATTCTCTTTTCTTCGAATTCGACTCATTCGACTGATTCGCGTCATCGCCGCGGCGGCGGCTTTCCCGCTTTCTTCTGCGCTTCGGCGTCACAGCGGTCTGATCACTCGTCTTCCTCTGGAGGGAGCACAGCCATGCCCGGAACCCTGCTCGGGCGCGTGCGCACCGCAGTCTTCGCGGCCGCGCTGGTCGCGGCCGGTGTCGTGGGAGCGGCACCGGCCCAGGCCGCCACGGCGATCACGATCAACGGCTCGTCCGGTGGCCGCACGTTCGACGGCGTCGGCGCGGTCAGCGGCGGTGGGGGCAACAGCCGCCTGCTGATCGACTATCCGGAGCCGCAGCGCGGTCAGATCCTCGACTACCTGTTCAAACCCGGCCATGGCGCCGCCCTGCAGATCCTCAAGGCGGAGATCGGCGGTGACACCAACTCCACCAGCGGGGCCGAGCCCAGTCACGCCCACTTCCGCGGCGACCTCGACTGCGACCGCGGGTACGAGTGGTGGATCATGGAGCAGGCCAAGGCGCGGAACCCCGGCCTCAAGCTGGTGGGGCTGGCCTGGGGTGCGCCGGGCTGGATCGGCAACGGCACCTTCTTCTCCAACGACCTGGTGAACTACTACCTGTCCTGGCTCGGGTGCGCCCGCCGGCACGGGCTGACGATCGACTACCTCACGCCGGTGCAGAACGAGAAGCAGTGGAACGCCGACTGGACCGTCACGATTCGCAACGCCCTCAACTCCAACGGGTACAGTGCGGTCAAGATCATCTCCGGTGACTCGTGGCCCGGGGACTGGGGACCGGCCGGCCCGATCTCGAGCAACACGGCCTACCGCAACGCTGTCGACGTGCTCAGCGCGCACTACACCTGCGGCTACCTGAGCGCGCAGACCTCGTGCACCGTCCCGTCGAACGTCGCCAACTCCGGCAAGACGCTGTGGTCGAGCGAGAACGGCTCCCAGGACTACAACGACGGCGCCAAACCGTTGGCCCGCGGTATCAACCGGGTCTACATCGACGGGAAGATGACCGCCTACCTCAACTGGGACCTGATCGCCGCGGTCACACCGAACATCCCCTGGCCGACCGTGGGGCTCGTGCTGGCCAACCAGCCGTGGTCGGGCTACTACGCGGTGGGCAAGGACACGTGGGCACTGGCGCACACCACGCAGTTCACCGCCCCCGGCTGGAAGTACCTCGACGCGTCCACCGGCTATCTCGGCGGGAACCGCAACAACGGTAGCTACGTGACCATGAAGTCGCCCAACAACACCGACTACAGCATGGTCATCGAGACCATGGACGCCAGCGGCGCCCAGACGCTGAACCTCAACGTCACCGGCGGGCTGTCCACCGGACAGGTGCACGTGTGGGCGACCAACCTCAATTCCAACAACCAGAACGACTTCTTCGTCCACAGCGCCGACATCACCCCGACCGGCGGCGCCTTCTCCCTGACCGTCCAGCCGGGCTACCTGTACACGGTCACCACCACGACCGGACAGGGCCGGGGCACCGTGACCAGCCCGCCCCAGGGCTCGCTGAACCTGCCCTACAGCGACAACTTCGACGGGTACGCGGCCGGCAAGGAGGCCAAGTACCTGATGGACATGGAGGGTGCCTTCGAGGCGTCCGCGTGCGGCGCCGGCCGCTCGGGCATGTGTGTGCGCCAGGCGTCCACGCAGCAGGCGATCCCGTGGAAGACGAGGACCGACCCGTACGCGCTGCTGGGCAACGTGGCCTGGAACAACTACGCGGTGTCGGCGGACGCGCTGCTGGAGAAGCCCGGTTACGTCTCGCTGATCGGCCGCGCCGGTGGGCAGGACACCGGCAACCAGGCCGCGCTGAACGCCTACCACTTCCGGGTCAGCGACACCGGCGCCTGGTCGATCCTGCGCACCAACACCAGCGCCCAGGTCACGACGTTGCGCAGCGGCACTACCGCCGCGCTGGGCACCAACCGCTGGCACTCGTTGTCGCTCGGCTTCTCCGGCAGCACCATCACCGCGAGCGTCGACGGCACGGTCGTCGGGACCGTGACCGACTCCACGCTGTCCGCGGGTCAGGCCGGCCTCGGCACCAGCCAGGGCGAGACAGCGCAGTTCGACAACCTCGTCATCTCCGGTTCGGGTGGCGGGACGACGTCGCAGCTGCGCAACGACAACGCCGGCCGGTGCCTGGACGTCCCGAACGTGTCCCAGACCAACGGCACGCAGGTGACGCTGTGGGACTGCAACGGCGGCGCCAACCAGCAGTGGACGGTCAACACCACCAAGCAGATCCAGGTGTACGGCAACAAGTGCCTCGACGCCGAGAGGTCAGGCACCGCGCCGGGCACGCGGGTGGTCATCTGGGACTGCTCCGGCGGCACCAACCAGCAGTGGAACGTCAACACCGACGGCACCATCACGGGTGTCCAATCAGGACTGTGCCTCGCCCCGAACTCCGGTGGCACGGCCAACAGCACACCGGTCACCCTGCAGACCTGCAACGGTGCGACCAGCCAGAAGTGGACACGGAGCTGACCATGAGCCCACGTACGATCGCACGCCGTCTCGGTCATGTCGCTGTGGCCGCGGTGACGACCGCGGCCCTGGCGGTGGTGGCGCCCGTCGCCATGATCGTCACGGCCCCGCCTGCCCAGGCCCTCGACAACGGGCTGGCCAGGACTCCGCAGATGGGCTGGAACGACTGGAACGCCTACGGCTGCAACGTCTCCGACTCGCTGGTCAGGTCGACCGCACTCGCCATGCACAACAACGGCATGCAGGCCGCGGGCTACCAGTACGTCAACATCGACGACTGCTGGATGACCCAGAACCGGGACGCGAGCGGCAACCTCGTGCCGGATCCGGTCAAGTTCCCCAACGGCATCAAGGCCCTCGCCGACTACGTCCACTCGCTCGGCCTCAAGCTCGGCATCTACGAGGACGCGGGCACGAAGACCTGTGCGGGCTACCCCGGCAGCCTGAACCACGAGCGCCAGGACGCGACCCTCTTCGCGTCCTGGGGGATCGACTACCTCAAGTACGACAACTGCAACAACCAGGGCGTCAACGCCCAGTCCCGCTACACGGCCATGCGCGACGCGCTGGCCGCCACCGGCCGCCAGATCCTGTACAGCCTCTGCAACTGGGGCCAGGACAACGTGTGGACCTGGGGCGCGGGTGTGGGCAACAGCTGGCGCACCACCGGTGACATCGCGGCGAACTACAACAGCATGCTGAACATCTTCCACGCCAACGTCGGCCTCGCGAGCTACGCGGGACCCGGCGGGTGGAACGACCCGGACATGCTCGAGATCGGCAACGGCATGTCCGCCACCGAGGACCGGACCCAGTTCAGCCTGTGGGCCCAGATGGCCGCGCCGCTGATCGCCGGCAACAACATCCCGAACGCCAGCGCCACCACGGTCTCCATTCTCACCAACACGCGGGTGATCGCGGTCGACCAGGACCCGCTCGGCAGGCAGGGCCGGATGGTGTCCTCGTCCGGTGGCCGCGACGTGCTGGCCAAGCCACTCGCGAACGGCGACGTGTCGGTCGTGCTGTTCAACGAAGGTTCCTCGGCCGCCACGATCTCGACCACCACGTCGGCAATCGGAAAGACCGGCGCCAGTAGCTACACCCTCACCGACCTGTGGTCCGGCTCCACCTCCACCACCACGGGCACGATCAGCGCGTCGGTCCCCGCCCACGGCGTGGTCATGTACCGGGTGGCGGGCGGCACGACCGGTGGTGAGGACCCGGTCACCGGTCCGGTGCGCGCGGTCGGTGCCGGCAAGTGCCTCGACGTCCCCAGCACCACGGCCAACACCCAGGCCCGGATCTGGCCCTGCGGTGGCCAATCGGGCCAGAACTGGACCTACACCACCGGCAACCAGCTCAGCGTCGGCGGCGGCACGATGTGCCTGGACGCCTACAACAACCAGACCAGCCCAGGTACGAAGGTGATCCTCTGGTCCTGCAACGGCCAGACCAACCAGCAGTGGCTGCGCAACTCCGACGGCTCCGTCACCGGTGTCCAGTCAGGACTGTGTCTGGACGTGACCGGAGCGTCCACGGCCGACGGCGCGCTGGTCCAGCTGTGGACGTGCCACGGCGGCAGCAACCAGCGATGGGCGCTGGGATAGCCGAAGTCGACCTTGTTGACGGCGACGTCCCGATGTTAGCGTTCACATCATCCCCCGACTCCGAAGCAGCGACATAACGCCAACATGAAGCGGAAAACCCTCTTTGCCGTTGTCGGAGCCGTCCTCGCCGTCTCGTGTGCCGGAGCAGTCGTCCTCATTTCGGGCGGAAACTCCTCCAAGCCGGCCGCGGTCGGCAACCTCGCCACAGCCGAATCCGAGGTCGCCTCAGGCCCACCGGCGACGACGATCACGTCGTCGCCGGTCTCCACCACTCCACGTGCGGAGCAGAGATCCGTTCGAGACGGCAGCCTGCCGTACCTGGACGGGACGCTGCCCGAGGATCCGACCGCCGATCCCGGACCAGATCCGGTGTTCGCCGCCGACCCCGACCTGCGCCGCGACGACGGCTACAGCTATCGGCCCGGCAAACCCGGTGACCACCAACTGCCCGCGGGTACCGTCGCGTTCCAGTACGACGTCACCGCCAACGCCCTCAAGGCGCGCCTGGCCGAACGCAAACCGGAACTCGCCAAGGCGACCGGGATCGCGCTGTACCTCACCGGCGGCACGGCGCTCTCCGACGCCGACCTCGCCGCGTTGCAGGGCGTGCACCGCGACCTCGGCCTGGGCAACCTCACCCGGCTCCACGTCTACAACCTGCGCAGCATCCAAAGTGGACGGGAATGCACCCCGGCGTCCGGGCTGCCGTGCGCGGGCCAGCAGGCCCGGGGCGGCAAGTCCCCCTACCTCTGGCACAACGGCTGGTGGGACACCTGGGTCAGGCAACTCGTCCTCGACGACCTGGACGCAGTGCCCGACGGTGCGTTCAGCAACCACAACTTCAGCGAGGTGAGCCTGCGCGGCGCCCGGTCGATCGGCGTCATGGCTTTCGGCCACGCCCCGCACGCCAAGCTCAGCGTCCTGTACCTGCCCAGCGCCGGCACCATCGCCCACGACGCCTTCCGCCGCAACCAGTACCTGGTCAAGGTGAACCTGCCGAACGCGACCGAGGTCGACGACTTCGCGTTCGACGACGCCTCCCGTCTGCAGTACTTCACCGCGCCTCAGCTGCGACGGCTCGGTCGCAACGCGTTGAACGACAGCCACGAGCTGATCTCGGTCAACCTGCCCGAGCTGGAGTACCTGGGCATCAACTGCTTCGACCTGAACGGCAAGCTCGTCGGGCTGCGCCTGCCGGCCCTCACCGAGATGGACAAGAACGCGGTCACCGGCTTCGCGAACCTGCGCTGGGTCCACGCTCCGCGCCTGACCACGGTCTGGCACAACGCCATCACCAACAACGCGAAGCTGACCACGGTCGTCATGCCGGGCGTCACCCGGCTCGGACCGGGTGCGGTGAGGGGCAACCCCGCTCTGACGGCGGTCTACCTCGGCTCCACACAGCCGAGGCAGGACGCCGACGTCTTCACCGCAAGCCCGAACGCGACCATCTACCACACGGGCGACCCTGCGGTGTGGGCGAACTTCAAGCCGTCTGGTGCCCCTGCGCTCGCGGTCCGGCTCAAGCCCTGATCGCGCGTGAGGGCCAGACCGAGCCCCGTTCGGTGCCACACATGCACGCCACTGCACCCGACCTGTGGGGTGCCAAAACCAGGCTTGGCGGTCTGACCTGCGCCTCAGGCGGCTGCGGGTTCGTACTCGTTGATCAAGCCCGAGGGGGCGGCCTCCGACCTCAAGGTCGAAGGAGAACTGCCCGCTGACCTCAACGTGTGCCGCTCGAAAAGTCATCGCTGCGGATCACGCGGCATACCTGTACTCGTTGATCATCCCACCGAGGATCCCCACCGCAGATTCTCTGCCGCGAGCCGGAGCACCAGTGACCAGGCCCGCGACCAACTACCCCGAAGCTCGGCGACACCCCGCCGCGGTACACGACCTCGACACCCACAGCGTGCTCCGCATCCGCATCCTCGGCGGCCTCATCAACGAGTACAGACATGCCGCGTGACCAGCAGCGACGACTTTTCGAGCGGCACACGCTTTCCAACTCGTGAAGGCTCCGTTACGTTCGGTGTCTGGGAGCGCTCCCAGAATCCTAAGGGGTCACCGTGCCAAGGTTGTCGCGCGTGCTCGCCGCCCTGTCCGTCGGCGCGTTGGTGCTGACAGGCAGCCAGTCCGCCTCGGCCGCGTCACCGTGCGTGGTCACCTACCAGCCCAACGTGTGGGCGAGCGGGTTCACCGCCAACGTCGCCGTCACCAACAACGGGGCGCCGGTCACCGCCTGGACGGTCGCCTGGACCTACACCGGCAGCCAGCAGATCACGTCCGGCTGGAACCACGATCGCTTACCGACCGATGCCCTGCTCCGCGGGCATGGAGCCGGTAGACGAGTCCATGGTGGACCTCTCCATTTCGGCGGCCCCGGCGGTAGTGACGACGGGTCCGATGATCGGTGCATCCCCGTAGACGCGACACCCGCGAAAGGGGTTTCTTGATGCGTCAGAACAGCCCTCGCACGCCATCCCAGCGCTTCGCCCGCGCAGCGCTGGCCGCCGCCACACTCCTCGCGACCATCAGCGCGGTACAACCCGCCACCGCAGGACAGCCGGCCGTCGCAACACAGCCGGCCGTCACGGCCGCAGCTGCCGCGGCTGCCGGCGCCGCCGCGATCGCCTCGGTCGACCTGGCCGGGACGTGGAGTTTCACGCCGGCGGGTCGAGGGGCGACCTCGATCACGGTGCCCGGCGGCGGCTGGTACAAACAGGGCTTCACCGACGTGAACGAGGCGGTGTACTCGCGCACCATCACCGTGCCCGACTCGGGTCAGCCGCAGTCGGCGTGGATCGAGTTCGGGGCGGTCAACCACCAGGCGACGCTGTCGGTCGACGGCCGGGTGGTGGCGACGCAGACCACGTCGTTCACGCCGTCGAATTTCGACATCACCGCCTACGCGGCCCCCGGTAGCACCCACACGATCAGCGTCGCCGTGAAGGGCCGCGGCGCGTTGAAGGCATCCAACGGCCGGTACCTGGTGCCCGACGCCGCCGACTGGTCCGAGGCGATACCGCAGGGGATCTTCCGGTCCGCGTTCCTGCGGACGTACCCGGCGGTGTACGTCAGCGACACATTCGTGCGTACGTCGGTGGCGAACAAGACGTTGAGCTACGACGTGTCGGTGCGTAACACGTCGGGCAGTTCCCGGTCGGTGACGTTGACCGGGTCGCTGTCGTCCAGCAACGGAACGGCTTTCAGCTACCCGCAGCTGCCCAGCCGTACGGTCACCGTGGCGGCCAACTCGACCGTGACCGTGACCGTCGGGCCGGTCGCGTGGAACCTCGACAGCACCTCGTACTGGTGGCCCAACGTGCCGTACCGGTCGGGGTACCGGGCGCAGCTGCACGGGCTGACGGTGCATGCCGTCGCCGATGACGGTCACACCAGCGACGCCACGTACCGGTTCGGGTTCCGGGAGGCCACCCAGAACGGTGACTACTACTACCTCAACGGCGTGCGCGTGAACTTCCGCGGCGACAACCTCCAGGGTGCCGACTACGACCGGATCAACAACGGCGGCAAGGGCGACGCTTACGACACCCTGCCCGGCTTCCTGCCCCCGTCGCCCGGCAACGGCGGCTGGCCGCAGGCGGTGGACAACTACCAGCGGCTCAACTACAACGTGGTGCGCATCCACCAGGAGCCCGCGAGCCCGTACATGTTGGATGTCGCCGACGAGATGGGCCTGATGATCATCGGCGAGACCGCGATTCGCGGCTCCTCCGGCAAGCAGGACTGGATCGCCGGGCACGACAACATGGTCAACCACGCCCGTGCGCTGGTCCTGCGCGACCGCAACCACCCCGCGGTCATCCGCTGGAGTCAGGTCAACGAGCCGAACCAGAGCGGCCAGGATTCCGAACAGTTCGAGAAGGACCTGTACGCGGCGATCAACGGCAACGACGGCACCCGGCCGGTCATTGCCGAGGTGGGCGTCGACGGGAATCTCAACGGGTATCCCGGGATGACGTACGCCAACTTCGCGGTGTTCCCGCACTACGTCGACGGCTTCGGCAGGTACGGGGAGGGCCTGAAGACCGTGAACGGGCGGCCCGACGGCGAGGGCGAGTACATCTGGCCGGCATGCAACAACAAGCAGGGCTTCGAGTGGTTCGCCACGGCAACCCTGGCCAAGCGCGGCAAGAACGCCACCGACCTGCGTCCGTACACGCTGCTGTCCGCCTGGGCCAGCGTCGTGCCCGGAGTGCGGACCACCGACTTCACCCCAGAGGAGGGCGGTCGCCCTGTCTACGGCGCGGACAACCTCCCGAACCCCTGGAGCAACCCGCAGATCCAGCGCGTGCAGGCGGCGTTCAACCCGGTGGCCGCGGTCGACCTGCCGTTCTGGTCGGCCTCCGGCGTCTCGGACTCCAACGGCACCTTCCCTCTGCCGCAGGCCGTGCCCAACTACGCCCGGAACGCCACGGTCACCCGCAACATCACCGTCTTCAACGACGACCTCGCCGACACTTCGGTGGGCTTCACCTGGACTGCGCGGCTCGACGCGCCGGACGGCGCGGTCGTCGCGTCCGGAAGCACGACCCTGACCGTCCCGCTCGGCTCGCGGGTCACCCAGCCGGTGTCCTTCACCACCCCGGCCGCCGGCAACCGCGTGTACCTGCAGCTGTCGACCACGAAGTCCGGCAGCCCCGTCTTCACCGACGCGGTGGAGTACTTCAACCTCGCCGGAAGCGGCGGAGACGGACCCGCACCGGGCACCTACCGCATCGTCAACCGCAACAGCGGCAAGCCGCTCGCTGTCGCGGGCAACTCCACCGCGGACGGTGCCAAGGTGGTCCAGCAGAGCGGCACCGCCACCTGGACCATCGCCACGACCTCCGACGGCTCCTACACCCTCAAGTACGTCCCGAGCGGAAAGGTGCTCGACGTCAACGCCAACAGCAGCACGGCCGGGCTGCAACTGCAGCAGTGGACGGCCAACGGCGGCACCAACCAGATGTGGTACCTGCGGTCCACCGGCAACGGCTACTACACCATCGTCAGCCACGACAGCGGACTGGCGGCGGACGTCTACGGTGCGGCGACGAGCGACGGGGCGCAGGTCGTGCAGTGGGCCGCCAACGGCGGGGCCAACCAGCAGTGGCAACTGAACCGGGCCTGACCGGACGACCCGGTTCTCGCCTGCCGCCGCGGCGTCGACCGCTACCCCTGGCCGCTCCGCCCTGCGGCCAGGGGTAGCGGTGGCGAGATGTCAACTCCGAACGTCGGCAAGCGACCACCACCGAGCACCTTGTCCCCGCTCCCATCGGTACGGGCCGGCAGACCACCGCGGTGAACGCATCGAACCGCCTCGCTCGCGAGCGGTAGGCGCTCGTCAGCCTGGTGTGGCACGACGACGCGGACATCGACGCGCTGATCGCCGAGCACGAACGCCGGCCAGAGCAAGCGGAACGGATGGTGCGCGCGGGGGTCGGCGATGCCTGGGGCAAGTGACCATGCCGCTAGCCATCATCAGGATCCATCCACAACGTCGGCTCGACCAGCTCGACGAAACGGTCGCAGAAATACCCGAAGGCCTCGACCACGGGATCGAGTCTCCTGACCATCGTCGCGGAGGGCCAGGCTGTTGCGTGGACAAGCAGCAACTACAGAGCCTGGTGTGGCCGGCCTTGTCGAGAACGCGTCCGATGGCAGCACATCCTCCGATAGCAGGCCGAAGTAGTGATCGACGACGAGTTCCACGTCTCCGAGGGAAGGAGCGAAACCCCGGCCGGCTGACCTCAGTTGGTGAGCGTGATGTCCGCGTCGTTCAGGTCGAAGAAGATGTTCCCGATCGCCTCGATCTTGATCCTTCCCTTGGTGGTGGCGATCCGCGGCAAGGTCACCGTGGCGGCTCCGTTGTTGGGTGTGCGTTCCGCGAGCACGTGCGGGAACGTCAGGCCACCGTCGACGGACAGCGAGATCCGCACGGCGCGCACACCGATCGGCGCTACGTCAGTGCGGGCCACGTCCCAGGTGATCGTCTGGCTGGAGCCGCTGGCGAACGTGGTCGCGCTCTCCTGTGAGGTCAGGAGAAACGGGCCGGCCGACGGCGCGAGCAGCACGGCGGTGTCGGCGCTGCCGATCCCGCCGCCGCCCTGACGTCCGTCGCGGGCGGTGAGCCGGAAGTGCAGAGTCCGGCTCTGGTCCGGGCCGACCCAGTCGGCCGTGGGCAGGAACTCCGAGTAGCAGTCGATCAGCGCGGCCGGCACGTTGGTCGCGCCGCCGGTGGTGGGTGGTGGCGGTGCGGCCGGGCAGGTGCCGGTCCTGGCGTTGGTGTTGTTCGCGGCGATTTGCGCCAGATCGGGAAAGACGCGCGCTGGGTTGGTGTTCGTCGCGTTCAGTCCCGGTGAGTAGTACTTCAGGCTGTCCTCTGTGCTGACGATGGCCGCGGTGCCGAACTGGCGGAACAGCGGGCCTTCGGTCTTCGTGTTGTTCACCAGGGCCGTTCCGGTGGCGCCTCCCCGATCGGTCTGCTCCCACATGTAGGTGATCGTGTCGCGGTCGGTGTCGATCGCGCTTCCGGTCAACGCGAACGGTGTGCGGACCGGGATCGTGTGCTTCGGCGCGACGGTGACCACGGGGATGTGGTTGGCGGTGTTCGAGGTTCGCCAGCCACCGTTGTCCTGTTTGCCGCCCTTGACGGTGTCGCGGACGAAACCCGAGGTGCCGTTCGCGGCCGTGATGGTGAGCATCTGGACGTCTTTACCCGCCACCGGGCCGCCGGTGAAGCTGACCTGGAACCCGGCGTCGGTCATCTCGTGGCCGGAGAACCCGAGCACGTCGACGGTCGCACCGGAGGGCCAGCCCTCGATTGCTTCGATGGCGGCCTTGATCCCGGTGTCCGAGAAGTTCTCGCCGCGCACGATCGGCACCGACCGATGACCGCGGTAGCCGATCCGGAACGAGTCCGTGCCGTCGAAGTCGCGCAACGACACGTTCTGCACCTCGTCCAGCTTCGGCAGGCCGCCGGTGACGTAGGAGTTGATCTCGGTGTAGCTGCGCTGCGACCAGTACGGGTCGCTGTGCGGCTGCAGGTTGTCCTGCTGGCAGATCCCGGCGTACGCCATGATCGACGATCCGCTGCCCGGCTCGGTGGAGGTCGCCGCGTTCCGGTTCCCCTCGGAGCAGCCGTACTGGGTGCCGTTGAAGGGGTGGTTGGCGCCGAACTGGTGCCCGAGCTCGTGGGCCACGTAGTCCACAGCGAAGAAGTCACCGACCGGCGTCGGCAAACCGGTGCACCCCAACGCCTTGTCGGCGCCGCCGGCGACACCGAGCTGGGCCAGTCCGCCTCCGTTGACCCCCAGCGCGAGGTGCCCGATGTCGTAGTTGCCGGCTCCGACCAGCTGTCCGACCACGGTCTGGTTGCGGTACAGGCCGGGGACGTCGCAGGCCGTCAGCTCGTCCGGCCGGAAGCACGCTTCCGCTCCGCAGGGGCCGTTCGGCTCGGTGGCCATGGCCGTCGTGTTCAGGTTCGTCCTGTCGGTGTCCTTGACGAGCAGGAGCCTGATCGCGCTCTCATCCTCGTAGATCTGCGCCACCCGGTTGACCAGCGTCACCTTCGCCGCGGTCACGTTCGCAGCGCCGAAGTACGCGGCGTAGGACGGATCCGAGACCAGTGCCAGCCGGTAGGTCCGCAGCTTGACCCGCGACCCCGCGCTGACCCGTGGCGCGTCCGGCACCGCACCCTTCAGCGTGGCGCGTTCGACCAGCGGGCTGGCCGGCTTCGCCACGTCGTGGCCGTAGTAGCTGGCGTACAAGCTCTGGTCGGTGCGGTAGTACGGGTCGACGTACCACTGACCACGCGACGACCGGACGGAAGCGTGAAATCCCAGCGGGGTGAGGTCCGCCCGCACCGTCGCGGCCGGATCGTCGATGCCCCGGCCCGCATAGGTCCTGATCTCCGGGTGCGCCGCGGCCAGACCGGGCTCCATCACCGGCGAGTTCACGAGCCGGAACCGCTGGAAAGCGCCTTCCGGCGTCGGCAGGAGCACCTCCCGCGAGTCCTCCACCGCACGTGCGTCCAATGTAGACGCCATCATGCCGCGGTCCAGCGCGAACCCGGCGAACCGGGTGGCACGAACCTCCGGCTCCTTGGCGGAGTCCGCCAAGGTCTGCCCACCGGAGACCGCGGTCCACGGGTTGCTCGGCGCGGCGGTGCCCGTCACCGGTAGCAGCGCCACCACCGTCACCGCGATCACCAGGGCGGCCAGGCTTCTGCCTCGCGCCAGCGGCGAACGTGTTGCCATGTCGGGCTCCTCGGGACGCTACTTCGGATACTCGCTGGATTCTCGCGGTGGCCAGGCGGTGGCCAGAACCTACGAAGGTAGGGAGGAACTACGTAGATCGACATAGACTCGGGAAACTCTCGATGAAGGGCGGATGGCAACCGACCATGCAGCGTTTTCTTCCCGCAGCACTGCGAATTCCGCTTTCCGCTGGTACTTCACCGCTCGCATGTTCTACAACCTCGGCGACGGACTCATCTCCATCGCGGTGGCGCGCTTCGTCTCGGCGCGTCGCCTACTGAGATGGACCTGGTGTTGCTGGCAAGCCTGTGGGGTGCCAAAACTAGGCTTGGCGATCTGACCTGCGCCTCAGGCCGCCGCGGGTTCGTACTCGTTGATCAAGCCGCCGAGTACTCGCCGACGACGAACGGCCGTACGGCCTGATTCTGTGAGCGGGTAATCGGGTCGTGGTGGGGCGTGGTCCCGCGCTCTGTGTGGCCTTCGGTGGTTGTAGTGGCCGACAAACCCGCTCGGCGTAGCTGTTGGCCCGTGGACATCGCGGCGGAATCTTCACGACGTCGATGCCGGCGTCAGCGAGAACAGAATCGAACGACGCCGCGAACTGGCCCGCTCTGTCACGAACCAGGAGACGAAACTCGCTGGCCCGGTCAAGATGTCACCTAACGGTGCAGCAGACCCCTCCGCCGTACTGCCTGCGTAGTTCTTGGAGGGCGTCCAAGCCAGAGGCCATGAAGGCGATCGCTCGATCAGACTCGGAAACTCGCTCAGTCTGCCTCACCCGAGCAGCTCGTGAGGCGAGCGCCGGAATCGAGGCAATCTTCGCCGGTTCCAGCTCCGACCACAGGATCCCTGACGGGCGTCGAGGTGGGCCGCAGTCGATGACCTGCGTGGGGGTGACGATCAAATCGACGGAGAAGTCGTGACTGGTCTCCGGAAGATCACCGTCGACGACCTGGAGGTCGTGGACCGTCTAGGCTGGCTCGACCAGTCAGCGGCGACGAGGGGTTGGGGCCTGTGGCTCGGCGTTCGGACTCACCGGTGATGATCCTGAGCATCCTGCTCGTGCTTTCACTCGCCGGCTGGTTCGGCTTCGACTACCTGCACGAACGGCTCTCCTCTTCGAGCTGTGACACAGTCGCCACGCTCAGCGTCGTGGCCGCGCCGGGCATCGCCTCGGCCGTGGCCCGGGTGTCGGAACAGAACGGTGCCGCGTGCTACCGAGTCGAGGTGATAGCGCGGGATTCCGCTGTGGCCGTCGAGTCCCTCGCGCAGGCCAAACCGGATGTGTGGATCCCGGAGTCGTCCCAGTGGCTGCTGCGCGCCCAGCGGCGGGGTGCGTGGGACATCCCCGTCACGGGCCCGTCGATCGCGTCCTCGCCCATCGTGCTGGGCCTGACCGAGACCGCCGCGCGGCAGTTCGGCTGGCCAGAGCGAACGCCCACCTGGGCCCAGGTGTTCAGCGGCGAGCCGGCGATCGGACTCGTCGACCCGGCCGTCGACCCGGCAGGCCTGTCGGCGTTGATCGCCACGGGTGAGCTGGCCGGATCCGCTCCGGATCCGGCCGGTTCCTATGCCCTGACGCTGCGCAAGCTCGCCAAGCACACCGTCCAGAAGCCCGCCGAGCTGTTCGATCCCGCCCGGCCACTGGACGGCGTGGTGACACCGGAGTCGGACTTGGGAAAACACGGTCTGGTCGGGGTGTACGCCGATCCCGCCGTGCCTTCGCTGGACTACCCGTACGTCGTCCTGCCCGGTTCCGATCAGGGCAAACGTGATGTGGCGCAACAGTTCCTGAGCCGCTTGCTCGACCAGACCTCCGCCGGGCAGTTCGCCGAGGAGGGCCTTCGCGGGCCCGACGGGCGGGCTCTCGGGGGTTCGAGCGCCGCGGTGGTCCGGCCGGTCGCGCCACCCGCCGACCCCGACCAACTGCTCAACCAGTGGGCGGCGGTCAACCGCAGCGCCCGGATGCAGGTGCTGCTGGACGTGTCCGGGTCGATGGCCCAGGTCGTCCCCGAGGCCGCCACCGACCGGATGACGCTCACCATCCAGGCCGCCGAGTTGGGCATCAGGCTGTTCAAGCCGACCACGAAGATCGGCCTGTGGCGGTTCTCCACGAACCTCGACGGCGACAAGGACTACAAGGAACTCCTGCCGGTGCGGCCGGTGGGTGAGCTCCTGGCCGACGGCTCGCTGGATGAACTCCGCAAGGTCAAGGCGATCCACAACGGCGCCACCGGCCTGTACGACTCGGTGCTGGCCGCCTACACCTCGGCCCGGCAGAACTGGGAGCCGGGCCGGATCAACCTGGTGGTGGTGCTCACCGACGGCAAGAACGAGGACCCCCAAGGGATCACCCAGGAACAGCTGCTCGCCCAACTGGCCGAGTTGCAGGACCCGAAACGGCCACTGCAGATCATCGGTATCGGCATCGGGCCGGACATCGACCCGGTCGAGCTGCGGGCGATCTCGCGGGCGACCGGCGGCGACGCCTACACCACCGAGAACCCGACCAAGATCGTCGACGTGTTCTACGCAGCGATGGGCAGGTTGCTGGAGACGTGACCACCACCACCACCGAACCGCGGCAGATCGTCCTGGCCTGGCCCCGGCCGATCACCCTGGCCGCGGTCGCGATCGGCGTCATCCCGTTCGCGATCCACGCCTGGATGGCGTTCAACGGCTACTTCGGGCACGACGACTTCGTGATCCTGCACCGGGCGGCGGCCCACGGGCCGTTCGACCTCGACTACCTCTTCCAGGACTACAGCGGCCACCTGGCGCCCGGCATGTTCCTGCTGGCGTGGTTCATCACGGCGGTCGCGCCGCTGAGCCACGTGTTCGCCGTGCTCCCCCTGCTCGTGATGCTCGGGGTGGCGTCCGTGCTGTTCTGGCGGGTGCTGACGCGGTGCTTCGGGTCGCGCTGGACACTGCTGTTGCCGTTCGCGGTGTACGCGTTCTCCCCCCTGATCCTGTACCCCACGCTGTGGTGGGCCTACGGCGTGCAGCTCTTCCCGTTGCTGCTGACCATGTTCGGCGCGATCAACGCGCACCTGACCTACCTGCGCACTCGCGCCACGAAGCAGGTCGTCATCACCCTGCTGTGGACCGTCGCCGGGCTGGCCTTCTACGAGAAGGCGGCGTTGTTCATCGCCGTGCTGTTCGGGCTCACGCTGCTGCTGGGCGAACGGGTGCCGTGGCGGGTGTGGCTGGCGCACGGGGTCCCCCTCGTCGCGTTCGCCGTCCTGTTCCTCAGCCTGACCACCAGCCGTGTCAAGAACGACCTGCCGTCCGCGTATTCCATTGTGGAGTTCGTCGGCCTCGCGGTGGTCAACACCTTCCTGCCGGGGTTGTTCGGCGGCCCGTGGACCGGTCCCGCGCCCGGCGCGACCATCTCGACGTCACCGCTGTGGCTGCGCCTCACGGTGGCCGCGGTGGCCGTGATGGTGCTCGTGGGCGGACTGCTCAAGGCGCCGCGGCGCGCTGGGGCGGCGTGGCTGATGCTGGCCGGGTACTTCGCGGTCGACCTGGGGCTGGTGATCGTGACGAGGCTGCCGGAGATCGGGCCACTGATCGGCAACGACCCCCGGTACATCGCCGACGCGGTACCGATCGCCGTGCTCTGCACGACGTTCGCGTTCCTCGAACCGGGCGAGCGCACCGGCGGCCTGAAACGGCCGGTCGTGCTCGGCCTGGTGACGCTGCTCGGGATCAGCGCCACGTTCAGCTTCCTGTGGCTCGCACCCGGTCTGCGGTTCGCCAAGTCGGAGCAGTACGTCAGCACCGCGCGTGCCGCGCTGACGGCGAACCCGTCGATCGTGCTCTACGACACGCATGTCCCGAGCGAGGTCATCTCGGAGTGGTTCGTCTACGACAGCCTGGCATCCAGGGTGGTCGGTCTGCTCCCTCAGCGGCCGAAGTTCGACCAGCCCGCGGAGGAGATGTTCCTGCTGGACGACAACGGATCGCCGCGCAGGATCACCGGCGTCAAGGATTCGGTCGTCGGCAGGAAAGGTCCGGTGGCCGACTGCGGCTACCCGGTCGGCGGCCAGGTCGTGACGATTCCGTTGAGCAGCCGGGTGGAGGGCCGTCGGCTGCTGCGGATGGAGTACTACACCTCCAGCGCGGGCCCGGTGCGGCTCGCGCTGGGAACGGTCGCCCAGGAGGTGAACCTCGCCGAGGGCCTGCACGTGCTGTACGTCGTCGTGAACAGCGGCTCAGACCGGCTGGAGATCAACCGCGGCACCGAAGTGGACCCGATGTGCCTTGTGGACGTCCGGATCGGTTCCCCTACAACGTGACCGGACCTAGACTCCGCCGAATGACATTCGACCAGGTGCGCCGCGACTGGACCCGGCTCGGCGAAGCGGATCCGCTGTGGGCGGTGCACGTGGCGCCGGACAAGCGCGGCGGCCGGTGGGAGGTCGACCAGTTCCTCGAACTGGGGCGCCAGGACGTGGCGGTCGCCCGTGAGTGGCTCGCCCGGCTCGATCTGCCGGTGACCTGGCGGCGGGTGCTGGACTTCGGATGCGGGGCCGGGCGGCTGTCGCAGGCGCTGGCCGAGCACGCCGACGAGGTCGTCGGCGTGGACGTCTCGCCGCCGATGCTCTCCACCGCCGAGAACCTGGACCGCAGCGGCGGGAAGTGCCGGTTCGTCCACAACGACACGCCGCATCTGCACCGGTTCCCCGACGGCGATTTCGACCTGGTCTACACCGAACTGGTGTTGCAGCACCTGCCACGCACGGCGATCGAGGGCTACCTGGCGGAGTTCATGCGCGTGCTGCGTCCCGGTGGCGTGGCGGTGTTGCAGTGCACGACGAGTCCGTTGTGGACGGTCAGGGGCATGCTCTGGCGGTTCGCGCCCTACCGCCTGGTGGCCTGGGGGCAGCGCGTCGTGCTGCGCTACCCGGCGCCGATGCGGATGACCGCGCTGGCGCCGGACCGGCTCCGCGCCGTGGTGGCCGAGCACGGCGGTGAGGTGGTGGACAGCGTGTCCGAGGACATCCCGGTCAGCCACTGGCGGTCCACGAGTTACGTCGTCCGCAAGAGGTGACGCGCGTCAGGGTGGCCGTGGGCTTGCACCGCAACCCCACGGCGTGGGTCATGCTGGGTCTCACGCTGCTGTCGTTCCTGCAACGCCCCGGCCGCACGACCTTCGACACCAAGCTCGACCTCGTGGTCGACCCGCTGGCGTTCCTCGGCCGCGCGCTGCACCTGTGGAACCCCGCGGCCAGCGGTGGCGAACTGCAGAACCAGGCGTACGGCTACCTGTTCCCGATGGGGCCGTACTTCGCGGTGTGCCAGGTGCTCGGGCTGCCGCCGTGGATCTCCCAACGCCTGTGGTGCGCCCTGCTGCTGTGCGGCGCGTTCGGCGGTGTCCTCGCGGTCGCGCGGGCGCTGCGGATCGGCACCGCCCCGGCGCAGTACCTGGGGGCCGTCGCGTACGCGCTGGCGCCGCGGATGCTCACCGAGATCGGCCCGCTGTCGGCGGAGATGGTCGCCGCCGTGATGCTGCCGTGGATCCTGCTGCCCTTGATCAAGGCCGACCGGATCTCCTCGCCACGACGGGCAGCCGGCTTGTCCGGGCTGGCGACCCTCGGCGTCGGCGGGATGAACGGCGCGCTGGTGCTCACGGTCCTGCTGCTGCCCGGTCTGTGGCTGCTGACCCGGCAGTGGACCGCGCGGCACGTCCGGCTCGTGCTCTGGTGGTTCGCGTCCGTGGTGGCGGCCGTGCTGTGGTGGTTGCTGCCGCTGATTCTGCTCGGCGAGTACAGCCTGCCGTTCGTCGACTACGTCGAGTCGGCCGCCAACACCACGGCGCCGACGTCGCTGTTCCAGGTCCTGCGCGGCACCAACCAGTGGGTGGCCTACGTGGTGCAGGGCAGCCCGTGGTGGCCCTCCGGTTTCATGCTGGTCGACAACCCGGTCCTGATGCTGGCCACCGGGCTCCTCGCGGCGGCAGGCCTCGCCGGGCTGGTCCGCCGCGGACTGCCGGAGCGGCTCTTCCTGACGATCGGCGTCATCGCGGGCGTCGCCGTGATGACCATCGGCTACGTCGGGGCGCTCGACAGCCCGCTGTCCCACACCGTTCGCGCCCTGCTGGACGGTCCGCTGGCCCCCCTGCGCAACGTGCACAAGTTCGAGCCCGGCCTGCGGCTGCCGTTGATGCTCGCGTTCATGCACGCGGTGTCACGCGTCCGAATCCCGGCCGCCGCGACCACCGCGGTCGCGGGCAAGGTCCGGCTCGCCGTCGGCGTCCTGCTGGTGGCCGTGATGGCCGTGCCCGCGTGGACGCTCACGTTGCGGCCGGGGCCGGGGTGGCAGGAGATCCCGGACTACTGGCGTTCCGCGATGACGTGGCTGGCCGACAACGACCCGGACGCGCGCACCCTCCTGCTGCCCGGCACCGGGTTCGGCGAGTACACCTGGGGCAAGACGGTCGACGAGCCCGCCCAAGCGCTGGCCCGGTCACCCTGGGCGCTGCGCAGCCAGATCCCGCTCGGCTCGGAGGGCAACACCCGGCTGATGGACGCGGTCGAGGACGCGCTCGCCGACGGGCGCGGCGCACCCGGACTGGCCGACTTCCTCGCTCGGTCCGGGCACAGGTTCCTGTTGGTGCGCAACGACATCGACCGGGTCGCCACCGGTGCGCCACCGGTCACGATGATGCGGGACGCGCTGGCCCGCTCCGCCGGGATCGAACGCGTGATGACGTTCGGCCCGGTGGTCAAGCCGGGTGACCAGCCGGTCGTCAACTCGATCGACCTCGACGCCGCGCCCGCGCCCGCGTTGGAGATCTACGAGGTGAAGCGGTCGGTGCCGCGCGCGGTCGCGGTGAACGCCGAGGACATCGCGACGGTGAGCGGTGGGCCGGAATCCCTGTTGCCGCTGCTCGACTCGGGAGTGCTGCGGGGAGATCGTCCTGCCGTGCTCGCCGGTGACGGCGGCGCGCCCGAGAGCCGGGACTGGCTCGTCACAGACGGGCTGCGCCACCGGGAGCGCAACGTCGGGCGGGTGCGCGACAACCTGAGCCAGACGCTCACTGCCGACGAGCGGCCGAGGCAGGACCGACCGGTGTCCGACATCCTGCCGTTCCCCGGTCCGGAGCACCTGACGGTCGCGGCCTACCGCGGGATCCGCGGCGTCACCGCGTCGAGTTCGGCCGGGTTCGCGGACTCCGTCCGCGCCTCCGACCCGTCGTCCATGCCATTCGCCGCGATCGACGGAGATCCGTACAGCGCCTGGCAGTCCTCCACCTTCGCCGGACCGGCCGGGCAGTGGCTCGAAGTCGGCCTGGACACACCGCGGGTCGTCGACCAGGTGGCGCTGCGGATGGTCGACGACATCCGGGTCGGCTGGCCGGTCACCCGGATCAGGATCACCACCGACTCGGGTTTCCGCGACCACGAGGTCGCCAGGGGCTCCGCGGAGCAGGTGTTCGCGGTGTCGCCGGGGCTCACGAGCAGGGTCCGGATCACCGTGCTGTCGGTGGCGGCGCAGTTGACCAGCGGCGCCGTCGGCATCGCCGAACTGTCGGTGCCCGGAGTGACCGCCCAACGGGCGTTGCGGGTGCCCACCGACGTCCTGCCCCGCCCCGAACAGCGGACGACCTTCGCCTTCAGCCGCGGCCCTCAGCCGCGCTACTCCTGCACCGGCACCGACGGCGACCAGCGGTGCGACGTGGGACTGGCCAGGAGCGGCGAGGAACCCGACGGGATCCACCGGCTCTTCCGCACCCGCGACGACGCCAACTACCGTCTCGAAGGGACGGTCCTGCCCACCGTCGGCGGCACCCTCCCTGTCACCGCACCGGGGTTGACCGTCTCCAGCACGACCCAGTTGGCCGGTGACCCGGCCGCCGCGCCTCTGGCCGCGGTCGACGTGAACCCCACCACGACGTGGATCGCCGACTACACCGACGAGGAACCCACGCTGCGCCTGGCCTGGTCCACCGCCCGCGACGTGACCGGCTTGCGGCTGACCACGTCGGCGCTGTCCGGCGCGTCCCGCCCGACCGAGGTGCAGATCACCACCCCGGAGCTGAGCCGGACCGTGCCGGTGTTCTCCGACGGCTCGGTCGACTTCGTCGCGACCACCGACCGGCTGGACATCACGATCAAGAAGAGCGAAGGGGTTCCCGACCGCGTTCCGGGACCGGTGGGCATCAGCGACGTCGAGATCGTCGGTGCGCCCGATCTGGTGCGGCCGATCCCACTGGACACCCCGTTCACCGTGCCGTGCGGCTCCGGCCCGGCCGTCACCATCGACGGAACCGCCTACGCCACCACGGTTTCCGGCACGCTGCGGGACGTGTTCCAGCACCGTCCGCTACCGCTGGGCACCTGTCGGGACCTGGTCGAAGGCGTCGACCTCGGAGGTCGGGAGCACGAGGTGAGCACAGCTCGATCGGCCTCCTTCGTGGTGCAGGACCTCACCCTCCGGCCCAGCACCGCGGCCGCCACCGGGCCGCCGCCGGGTCACCGCGCGATCGACTTCGAGCGGTGGGGTACCGCACACCGTGAACTGCGGGTGGCCGCCGGGCAGGCCGCGGTCCTCAGAATCCCGGAGAACGCCAACGACGGCTGGGTGGCCAAGGTGGACGGCGAGCCGCTCGCCCGCACCAGGATCGACGGGTGGCAGCAGGCCTGGGTGCTGCCGGCCGGTGGCGTGACGACCGTGGTGCTGGACTTCGAGCCCGACACCACCTACCGGCAACGGCTTCTGGTCGGCGCCGTCGCCGCGGCGCTCCTGCTGTTGGTCACGCTTTCGCCGGTGCGCAGACGGGTCCGGATCACCACGTCCCCCGCGGGCAAGCGGTGGGTGCCGGCGGTGCTGGTGGTGCTGCTCGCGGCCGTCGGCGGGATCCTGCCGGTCGTCCTGCTGATCGCGAGTCTGCTCGTCCGTGCCGTGGCCCAGCGGTTCACCGCGCGGTTCAACGTCACGGCCTTGATCGTCGTCGCCGGGATGGCGACCGCCACCGGGATCGCGGTCGTCGGACGCCTGCAAGGACACGGGCAGGACTGGGCGTACGGAACCGCCACGCAGGCCGCCATCCTCGTCGCCCTGGCCGCGGCGGTGTCACCGTGCCTTGACTGGTTCGACACGGGACCGGAACTCGATCAGGGCTCCGAAGCAGGCGAGCAGGGCGGTGGCGGTGACGGCCCCGGCGACGACCTGGGTCGGCGAACCGTGCCACCAGCCGAGAACGAGCACGACCTCGAACCCGACCGCCAGCCAGGTCAGTGACGTGGACCGGCGGTCGGCGCCCGCGATCCTGGAGTACAACAGGATCTGCACGAGCGACAGCAGCGATCCGACCAGGGCGAACGCCCACACCGGAAGGCTGCTCGCCGCGTAGGCCGAGCCGCCGACGAGCGACACCACCGTGCGACCGAACACCGCGCAACCCAGCACCACCACCGCGTCCACGGCGGCGCAGACGCCCAGCGCGATCGGCACGATCCGGCGGCGGGCCTTCTCGTGGGCCAGCTTGGGCAGGACGACGACGGCGATCGCGTACGGCAGCCAGTACGCGATCTTGGTGATCACCGAGCCCACCGCGTACTCCCCCGCCTCACGAGCGGGAAGGCTGTGCCGGGCCAGCACCAGGTCCAGGTTCACCAGCAGCACCAGCGCCAGCAACGCCTGCACGGCGTGCAGCACGTCGCGCACGTGCCCCGCGGTGCGCGGGCCCGGCACCGGTCTGCCGCAGATCAGCCAGCCCACGAAGGCGACGACGACCGACCCCGCAACCGTCCCGGCGAACGCCCCGGCGGGCGTGCGGAACACGAGCAGGCCAAGCAGCGTGCCGCCGACCCGCCCGACCCCCTCGGTCGCGATCAGGCGGACCATCGACCGGAACCGCTGCGTGCCCTGCAGGACTCCGTAGCACAGGCCGACGAGCGTGATCGGCGCGAGCGAGCAGGCGAGCAGCAGCACCGCCCACGGTCCCGGCAGGTGCAGCAACGCCATCAGCACGGGCGAGACGGCCAGCGCGGTGACCAGGACGGTGGCACTGGTCATCAGCCCGAGCGTCACCAGCGGCCCGCGATCCTGTTCGGGCGCCCGCGCCACCCGCAGGGCGATCACGGTCTGCAAGCCCATCGCCGGCACCGCGCCGATCACCAGGAGCGCCAGCAACGAGCCCATTTCCCCGAAGACCGGCGGCGCGAGCAGTCGCGCGGCGATCACCGTGAGCAGGTAGCTGGCGACATTGCTGCCGCCGAAGGCCACCGCGACCGCGATCGCGTCGACGCGGGTCCTGGCCGGAACTGTGTCCGCCACTGGCTTCGTCCCCTAAGTTACCGAAGGGTAATGGTCGGGGAACTATAGTCCCGCAGTCCAGGTTCCGGGCTGCCGACGAGAAGAGCGGGTGCGATGCGGCTGGTTCTGCCCGCGGTGTCCGCCGTGCTGGCCCTGCTCGTGCTCACCCCGTTGCTCGGCCGTGGCTTCGTCCTGAACTACGACATGGTGTTCGCGCCGGACCAGTCGCTCCTGCCCGACGGCCTCGGTCTCGGCTCGGCGCTGCCCAGGTCGGTCCCGGCGGACGCGGTGATGTCGTTCGCGACCGCTCTGCTGCCAGGCGACGTCGTGCAGAAGATCGTGCTCCTGGCGGCCTTGTTCGCCGGTCCGCTCGGCGCGGGCAGGCTCGTGCCCACGAACTCGGTGGCGATCCGGGTCGTCGCCGCGATCTGGTACGGGTGGAGCGCGTACGTGGCCGAGCGACTTTTCATGGGCCATTGGCCGTACGTGGTCGCGTACGCCTGCCTGCCGTGGATCGCGGCGGCTGGGCTCGCGGTCCGCCGAGGGGAACCCAAAGCGCTCCCGAAGCTGATCCTGGCCTGCGCTCCCGCGGTCCTCACGCCGACCGGTGGAATCATCGCCGCGGTGCTCGCGGTCGTGTGCTCGGGCCGCCGCAAACTCGCGGTCACCGTGCCGGTCGCGGTCCTGCTGAACATGCCGTGGCTGCTGCCTTCCGTGCTGCACCCCGGCGGCTCACTGTCCAGTCCGGACGGTGCCGGGGCGTTCGCCGCCAGGGTCGAGAACTGGGGTTCTCCGGTCACCAGCGTGCTCGGTCTCGGTGGGATCTGGAACGCCGAGGTCGTGCCGGGCAGCCGGGGGATGCCACTGCTGCCGGTGATCACCCTGCTGTCGGTCGCCGTAGCCCTGGTGGGGCTGCGTTCGCTCGCGCCGCGATGGGGCCTGGCGCCCGCGCGTTCGTTCGTCGTCCTCGGCGCGATCGGCGTCGCGATCGCGGTGTTCGGCACGCTGCCGGGCGGTGGTGACGTGCTGGCGTGGGCGGTTTCCCACGTGCCCGGCGCGGGTCTGCTGCGGGACTCGCAGAAGTGGGCCGCGTGGTGGGCGCTCCCGCTCTCGCTCGGGTTCGCCCTCGGTGTGGAGGCGGCGGGGAAGTACCTGACCAACAGGACCGCGCTCGTGGCGCTGGCGGCGCTGCTCCCGCTCATCACGATGCCCGACTTCGCCTGGGCGGGGTTGGGGCGCCTGGAGGTGGTGGACTACCCGGCCGACTGGAGTGCCGTGCGAACCGTGCTGGCGGCGGACGACGGAGCGGGCGACGTGCTGGCTCTGCCGATGTCCGCGTTCCGGCGGTTCTCCTGGAACGGCGACCGGACGCAACTCGATCCGGCGCCCCGGTTCCTGCCGAGGACCGTCGTCATCGACGACGTCGTGTACGTCGGTGGCAGACCGGTGTCCGGGGAGGACGGCAGGGTCGCGACGATTCGCGGGGTGATGGCCCGCAACGACGATCTCGGCGCGTTCGGGATCGGCTGGGTGCTGGTGGAGCACGGGACCCCCGGCTCGGTCGACCCCGGTGTGCTCAGGGGTCTGCGGGAGGTGTGGTCCGGGCCGTGGCTGACCCTCTACCGGGTGCCGGGGGTGATCGCGCCGCCACCGGCCGGAGCGCCGCGATTGCCTGTTGTCGCAGGAGATCTCGGCGCATTGGCGGTTGTCGCGTCCGGCCTATTGTGGCTGCTGTTACCAGCCGGTAGATTCAGCCGATCTAGCCACTCGCGGACAGCCGAGGAGCAAGCGTGCGCACATTGATCGGTGCCGTCATCGCGGTCGTCGCCGGGCTCGCGTTCGCCGGTGGCGGAACGTACGCCCTGGTCAACAATCTCGCGCCGGACAAGGCCGTCCAGTTCAAGAACGCCCCGGCGCCCAACAACTCCAACCCCGACACCGTCAACTACGGCACGCCGTAAGGTGCCGGGCCAGGCGACGCTGGACCGGTCGATCCGCCTGTTCAAGGCATTCCGCAACGAGCAGACCGACCGGGACACCTTCTACCGGTTGCTGGCCGAGGACTCCGCACGGCAGGTCGCCGAGTTCACCTCCCTCACCGGCCGGAGTCTTCTCGACGTCGGTGGCGGCCCCGGGTACTTCGCCGACGCGTTCCGCGCGGCCGGCGCCTACTACGTCGGCCTGGATCCCGATGCCGGCGAACTGTCGGCCCGCGGCGAGTACGCCGAAGGGATGATTCGGGCCAGTGGCACGCGATTGCCCATCCGAACGGCCTCAGTGGACGTCTGCTATTCGTCGAACGTGCTGGAACACGTGGACGAGCCGCGCACGATGCTCGACGAGATGGTGCGCGTGACGAAGCCCGGCGGGACGGTGTTCCTGTCGTTCACGCCGTGGTACTCCCCCTGGGGCGGCCACGAAACCTCGCCGTGGCACTTCATCGGCGGCCACTACGCCCGCCGCCGATTCCGCGACAACCACGGCCAGGAGCCCAAGAACCGTTACGGGGAAAGCCTTTTCGCGGTGTCCGTCGGCTCGGCGCTGCGCTGGGCGCGGAACCACCCGGAGGCCTGCCTGGAACGCGCACTTCCCAGGTATCACCCGTGGTGGGCGACCTGGGTCGTGCGCGTTCCGGTGCTTCGCGAGGTCGTGTCCTGGAACCTCGTGCTGGTCCTGCGGAAAAAACCTTAGGCGGTACGGCGGCGGCCGGCGAGCAGCAGGACGATGCCGGCGGCCAGCAGGACGCCACCCACGATCCAGAGGATCACCGGAAGGCCGGTGAGCAGCCACAGCTTGGACTTGTTGTCCTCGGCCACCCGCACGTTGTTGTCGACCGTCTCCTTGTTGAGCTCCAACGTTCCGTCGAACACCGCGGTGCCCTGACCCGCGCTCTGGCCCGAGGTGCGCAGCTCCTGCTTCACCGACTGACGCACCTTGATGAGCGCGCCGGTGCCCGGCTCGACCCACAGCGTCTTTTCCGCCTGGTAGTACAAGTTGACCGAGACGGTCGGTTCGGGCTGGTCGACCAGCGAGCCGGGCACGTCCCGGCGGTCGACGTCGGTGGGCGGCACGGACTGCTTGAACCGGTACACCGACAGGCCCTGCAGCTTCTCCTCACCGTCGAACCTGGCGTCCACCGGCTTGCCCACCCCGCTGTCGTACCAGGGGTAGGTCCGCTTCTCGGTCTGGAAGGGGAACTTGAAGTTCAGGCCGGGGAACTGAACCTGGCCGCGCGCGCCACGGATCTTCGTGTCCTTGCCGTTCTCCGGCTTTTCCTTCTGGAGGTACTGCGTGGTGCAGGGCGCGACGGCCTCCGCGGTGAACCGGTCCAGGCACAGCTCACGCACGCTCGCGCTGAGCGTCCGCCTGTCCTCGTCCTTCGTGATTTGGGTGGCCTCGTTCCACACGGTCACGCCGCTGTCGGCCTGGACCTCGGGCGCCCGCAGGTCACCGGAGACGTACGTGGTCGACGTCACGCTGAGGTCGCGGCGGATCTCCGGCAGGGCCGGGCCTCCCTTCTGCTCCACGTAGACGAGTGCGGTGACGCCGCTGCCCTGGGCCACCGCGGTCGTCTTGGGGTCGTGCGGGATCTTGGCGAGAGCCGGATAGGCGTAGAACCGCAGCAACAGTCCGGTCGCGATCCCGAACACGCCGAGTCCGAGCAGGACGAAGGTCAGGACGCGTCGCAAAGGTCCTCCTCAGGAGCTGGGCCGCCGACGCGGCCTGTGGTTGAACTGTCGAGCAGGGTGGACACCACGGCGACGAACATCCGTCCGCTGGTGGCCCAGTCGAAACCGGCGGCCCAGGCCCGGCACGCGTCGGCCACGGCCGCGGCGTCGTCGGGGCGGGCCAGCAACGTGAGAGCGTCGTGGATCGCGCCGCCGACGTCCTCGTCGTCCCGTACCAGCCAGCCGGTCTCCTTGTGCCGCACGGAGTCGCGCAACCCGTCGACCTCGCGGCAGACGGTCGGGACGCCGTGCGCGGCCGCCTCGATCACGGCCAGTCCCCAGCCTTCGCCGTCCGACAGGGTGACGTTGAGCCAGGATTCCCGCAGCAGAGCGCTTTTCGTCGAGTCGTCGACGAAACCGTGCACCACGACGGAATCCGCGAACGGTGCCGCGGCCTTGCGCACCGCGGCTTCGTCCGGTCCACGGCCGATCACGTGCAGGCGCAGACCGGGCCAGTGGCCGCGCAGCGTGCCGACGATCTCGATCAGCCGGTCGACCCGCTTGTGCGTGACGAGCCTGCCCAGGCACACCAGCGAGGGGTGCGAGGAACGTGTGCCGTCTGCGGACGACGGGTGGTCCGTGCCGTTGGGCACCACGAAGATCCGGCCTCGCCAGGCGAGGCGCTCGCGCATCGCGCGCACGGTGGACCGCGACACGGCGACGGTCACCGCGTCGCGGTAGACCTTGCGCGCGGCAGGACCTTCGAGCCAGCGGCCGATCCGGGCCAGCCACGGCGGGAAGTGCACGGCGAACTGGGCGTCGTGCACGTGGTGCACCACCAGCACGACCTTCGTCCACCTGGCGACCACCAGGGGGCTGAAGAAGGGGATCCCGTTCTGGCAGTCGATCACCAGGTCGATGTGACTTCGGTTGCGCAGCAGCCACAACAGCGCCCAGAAGTACACCGTCCACCGGCCGCCGCGACGCACGGTCGACTCGTCGCCGCCGCTCTGTCCCTCCCCCTTGGCCGTGAGGAAGGTGACCTGCGCCCCGGCGGCGGTCATCGCGTCCGCCACGCGGGCGGCGTATTCCTCGGCGCCACCGGCGTGCGGATGCCCGCGGTCGCGCCAGTTCACCACTACCACCCGCGCACCGTTGAGCGGTGGTCTCACTCAGGACACCTCCGCCACGGATGTCATGACCGGGGCGACGGCGGGCGTTCTCTCCGCGCCGAGGATCGCCCGGATCCTGGCGAGCGCGGCGAAACTGCGGCAGCCGTCCCGCATCGGACGGAACGTGGACCCCGGCACGTCCCTCCAGCTCACCGGCAGTTCGACGATCATCGCGCCGATCCGTTGCGCCCTGGCGAGCAGTTCGACGTCGAACGCCCACCCCGGTGTGCGCAGCGGTCGGAAGATCGCGTCGGCGGTGTGCCGGTCGAAGAACTTGTAGCCGCACTGGGTGTCGCCGACGCCAGGCACGATCGTGTTGGCCGCGCGCCGAAAGACCCACGCGCCTGCCTGCCGGACCTGGTTGTGCCTCGCACGCACGATCGAGTTCGGGTGCGCCCGCGATCCGACGACCACGTTCACGCCGGTGCTCAGGAACCTGAGCGTCGGCGCCAGCGCTGCCATGTCGGTCGCCAGATCGGCATCGCAGAAGCCGACGTAGCGGCTGTCGGTCCGCAGCACTCCGGTCCGCACCGCTGCGCCCTTCCCCGGCTGGGCACAGCGGATCAGCCGCACCGGGATCGATCCGGACCGGTGCTCGCGGGCGACCTCGCCGCTGCGGTCGGTGCTGGTGTTGTCGACCACGACGATCTCGCACGGCTCACGGGTGGCCGCGAGCGCCACCGTGAGCGCGGACAACGTGGCCGACAGCCGCGACTCCTCATTGCGCACAGGCACGACAATGGAAAGCAGTGTCATGTCTTCGCCGTTGTCCCGGGCGCACAGAACCCAGCATGGTGTCGCAAGAGTCCTCCCATGACGTGACGCAGGTCTCAGGACGGCGAAAGTTACCCAACGGTAGTTCCCTGGAAATATAAGGGAAGTGTGATATGCGTCACATGCCCTGTCGGAGTTGCGGACACCTTCGAACTTTGTACCGTTCAGCGCCAAAAATTGAGCTGGACGGGCTAATCAGATGACCGATGACCGGATGGACATCCCCATCGAACAAAGATCTCGCGAAGAACCGCCACGCGCCAGGCGGCAGCATCGTCGATAGACGAAGAACGCAGGTCAAATCATCTGAATTGATCTACCAACATGTCGAAGCAGCAGGTCAGGCGCTCCCGCTACCACAAGTCCACGCACTTGGCGTCGCCATCCCAGGCGTCAGTTGCATATCGGTTCAAACAAGATCTCGACCATAAACGCGAAGAAAACAGCCGCCCGATTCAAATAGTTAACGGATACAGTCCGTTCCGTAACAAAGCAAGGAATTCAGCCACATCACGATCAACGTGTCCGTGTCCATTCACGGGTGAGCGCGCCGTGGATGGGGCCGCGAAGTGCCTGTTCCGACGTGTTGTTCGTCCAGGGGATGGCGAAGTTGCGCGCGAACAGTCAGACCTGCTCGGCCTTGTCCTTCAGTCGCTGGGCGAGGGTGAAGCCGGGATGGTCCACACCGGATCATCACCGTGTCACCGACGCCGGAAAGCAAGCGGCGGCCGCATCGAGAAAGTAGATACGCCCGCCGCTGCCGTGACGAGGTTCCATCATCCCGGCGGTGATGCCGGGCTGACGAGAATCAGACGCCGTAGGGGTTGTCGATGATGTAGACCCAGTCCCCCTCGCTCGTCCTCCTCATCACCTCGACCGCCTTTCCTTCCACGATGCCGCCCTCGCTCGTGATCCGCCAGGACGGCTGGACCATCGCCAGGTCGCCGTTCTGATGGACCGACGTGGCCGTCACCTCCATGGTGCTGGGCGAGGCGAGGTAGGGCTTCAGTGCTTCCTTGATGCTTTCCCTGCCGTAGACGGGCTCCTGTCCCGGTCCCGGTACGAACATGGCGTGTTCGTCGAACAGGGAACCCAGTCCGTCGAGGTCCTGGTCCTTGAGGTACTGGGCGAAGCGCTCGTGCACGACTTCCGGTGTCATGTTCTTTCCTTTTTCGTTTCTTCGATTGCGGACTGGCGAGTCGGCTACGGGCCGATCCGCGTGAGCCATTTGCCGTCCGGTGACCGCAGCCCGCGCCCACGTCTCGGCGGCCTGGAAGGAGCGGGCTGGTGCGTCGGCGGCGGCCCTGGGTGAGGTGTCAGCGGGTGTGCGGGTCGGGCAGGGTGACGGGCTCGCCCGGGGCGGGCCAGTGCAGCGGAGCGCCGGCGGCGTCGAAGGTCTGCTGGACGTGGCTGCGGTCTTCGGTGTAGTGGGCCCAGCCCTCGGCGTGCACGGCCACCACGAGGGGATCACCGAGCAGGCGGCGGGCCTCGACGGCCTGGGCCGCGGTCAGCGACAGTCGGATGTCACCGAATGCCTCGAAGCCGGCCGCGCCCAGGTGCAGCAGCGCCACGTCCACGCGGTGCCGGTCGGCCAGGGCGCTCATCGCGTCCAGGTCGACGGTGTCACCGGAGACGTACACCGTCGGTGCCGAGCCGTCGTCGGTGTGCAGGAGGAAACCGGTGACCGGACCGGTGATGGCCTCGGTGCCGACGGGACCGTGGCGGGCGGGGACCGCGGTGATGTTCAGCGGCGTGCGGCCCGGCTTCGACAGGGTCCGGGTCTGCCAGGGCTCCAGGCCGACGGCTGCGCCGCCGAGATCCTCGGCGCCGGCGACGGTGGTGAACACCTCCGAGGCACCGGAGGCCACCGTACGCCCGGTGGTGTCGAGGTTGTCCTGGTGTCCGGTGTGGCTGACCAGGACGGCGTCGAGGGCGGGCAGTTGTGAGGGGTTCAGCGCCGGGTCAGCGGTCTTGCGCACCAGGACCGGGCCGTCCTGGTACTCGGTGCCGGCGGCGTCGAAGGTCGGGTCGGTCAGCAGCGTCCAGCCGGCCAGGTGGATCAGCGCGGTGGGGCCGCCGAGCACCGTCGCGGTGTTCGCGGCGCGGGTCACGGCAACATCGGTTACCACAGGTACTCCTTGACGATCAGCGGTTGGCTCACTCACTCTGACCGAGTAACTTTCTCTAGGGAAGTACATACCTTCAGGTGAGGTGAGCACGTGCAGGAAAGCGCGCGAGGCAACGTCCGCGATCCCGCCTGCCCTGGCAGGCAGCTGTTCGACCTGGTCACCGCCCGGTGGGCCGCCCTGGTCCTGGTCGACCTCATGGACGGCCCGCAACGCTGGTCCGAGCTGCGCCGGCGGGCCGGCGGCGTCAGCGACAAGATGCTCGCGCAGACCCTGCGCGACCTCGAAACCGGTGGACTGATCACCCGCACCGTGCACACCAGCCGCCCACCGACGGTGCAGTACGCCCTGACCGACCTCGCCCGTGGCGTCACCTCAGCACTGCAACACCTGCAGGACTGGGCCGAACAACACACCAGCGACTACGTCCACCACCGTCACACCCACACCATCGACCCGCAGCCCTGAAAAGGCAGGCGTTGATCACCCCACCGAGGAACCGCGTGCGAAGTGGTTGGCCACCAGGGCCATCGAGATCATGCACCGACGCGGATTGTTCTTGGATGCCTGGAGGGTTGCTGGCCACGGGACTGGTCGGGCCGATGCTCGTTGTAGTGCGCTTGGCAAGCCGCGAGTACTTGACGCGCGCGACCTTCTCTCATGATGAGAATGTGGTCGAGAATCTCACGGCGGATGCTGCCGATGATCCGTTCGCAATGCGGGTTCATGCGGGGAGCTCACAGCGCAGCCGCAATCACACGCAGTTCCTCTGTCTCAAAGACGGCGTCGAACGCGTCGCCGTACTTGGCGTCGCGGTCACGCAGCAGGAAACGGAGAGACTCCATGCGCGCTCCGAGTTCGCCGGCCAAGTTCCTCGCCTGCTGCACCGTCACGGGTCTGCCAGGTGGGTGAGCAGGAAGGTGTACAGATCGGCGGTCAGCGCGTCGCGTTGGGCTTTGGTCGAACCGAAGCCGTGGCCGGCGTGCCGCTCGACACGCAACACGACGGGCCGGCCCGAACTCGTAGCCGCCCGCAGTCGCGCGGCCATCTTCGCCGGCTGCCACACGGCCAGCCGCGGATCGTTACGGCCTGCGGTCAGCAGCACGGCGGGATAGGGCGTTCCGTCCCGCACGCGCAGGTAGCTGTCCACGATCAGCAGGTCGCGCAGGCCGTCCTTGGTGGTCACCGAACCGAACTCCGGCACGTTGATCGGGCCGTTCTCGCTGAACTCCTGGCGGGTCAGGTTGGTCGCCGGAACCCGCATCACCATGGCCGCCCACAACTGCGGCCGGCGTACCAGGGCACCGCCGGTCGGGATGCCACCGGCGCTGATTCCCTCCCCGGCCAACCGCTCGGGTCGCGTGTAGCCGGCCGCGACGAGGTGTTCGGCGCAGTCGATGAAATCGGTGATCGTGCGTTCCTTGTGCGCGCCGCGGCCGGCCTGATGCCACTCTCGGCCGTACTCACCGCCGCCGCGCAGACCCGCCACGGCGTACACGCCGCCGCGTTCGAGCCACGCCAACAACTCCGGCGTGAACGCGCGTGGCCGCACGTAGCCGTAGGACCCGTATCCGGTCAGCAGCGTCGGATTGTCGCCGTCGAGCGTCATGTCCTTGCGGTGCAACACGGTCAAGGGCACCCGCACGCCATCGCGGGCCACCACCGCCAGATCGGTCACCGCGATGCCGCTGAAATCCACCGGGGACGGCGGAATCCAGCCCGTGTCCTGCCAGGTCTCGTCGTACCGGTAAGCGATCGGTGACGTCGTCCACGAGCTGAGCACCATCAGCGCGGACGCTCCGTTGGCATGTGCCGTCCACTCCAGAATCGTGCCCTCAACCGGCAACGGCACGTCCTGGACGGCGCCTCCGGCCAGCGGGACGCGCCGCAGCCGTGCGATACCACCGTTGACGTCCTGGACCAGCAGCCAGTCACCGACGACCCGGATACTTTGTACGACACGCTCACCGCCCGGGACCACCACACTCGACCCGCCCTCGACCAACGACCACGCAAGCACGTGCGAGCGCGGCGCGTCCCGATGGCTCACGACGTAACACGTGTCGCCGTGCACGGCGAACCCGGTCACACCGTCGCCCAGGCCGGCCAGCCGGCGCCACGGGCACGACACCGGATCGACCAAGGCCGAGCGCGGTGCGACGTAGAGGGAACAGTCACTGATCCGCTCGGTGATCGATCCGGTGAGCGAGCTGTGCGAGATCACCGCGATCATCCAGTCCGAACCGGCCGGCAGCAGCAGGAACGGCCGGTCGATCGGCGCCATCGCGATCCGGTCGTTGTGGCCGCGCGCCAGCACGAGCGTGTCCTCGGGCCGGCCCAACCGATGCAGGTAGGTGGCGCTGTCCCGGCGGCGCAGCGCCGTCTCGGTGTCCGTCGCCGGTTGCCGGTAGCGGTGGTAGACGAAGCCGGACCCGTCCGGCAGCCAGCTGACCACACCGTGGAAGGTCCCGGGAATCGCGACGTCGTCCAACTGTCCGGTCGCCACGTCCACCACGCGCAGCACGCTCTGCTCGGAGCCGCCCTGCGAGACACCACAGGCGATGCGCCGCCCGTCCGGACTGGGCACGTACCAGTCGATGTGGCAGTGTTCCCCGGCGGTGAACCGGGCCGGGTCCAGCAGGACACGCTCGTCGCTCCCGGTGCGCACCATCAGGACCGCGACCGCGGCGTCACCGTCCTGCCGCAGGAAGAACACATGCTCGCCGGCCATCGCGAACCGCCTCGCGGTGACTGCGGCCGCGCTCAGTTCGGCCACCCGCGCCCGCAACTCCGCCCGCCCCGGCAGGCCACTGAGATACCGGGCCGCCGTGTCGGCCTGCGCGTCGAGCCACTCGTGCAGTTCCGGGCCGTCCTGCTCCATCCACCGGTACGGGTCGGCCAACTGTTGCCCGAACACGGTGTCCACCACGGTATCGATCCGTGCATCCGCCACATGTCACCCTATCCGCTCGACCGTGGAACGCTGAGCCGTCCGACGGTGGCGAGTCATCGTCGGCCGTCCGATCGAAGCGGCACGATCGCGTGTCACGGTGTCGATGACCCGGACCCGAACGGCCTACGTCGTCACGACGATCTCGGTGTGGGCTCACCCGGCCACCGCAGTTCGAAACGGATGCCGGTCGACAGCGCTACCGGGATTGATCCGAGGTAGGCGCCGGATGACCGTTCCGAGTCGCCCGATCACGCAGGAGTGCGGCGGCCCGCACACACCAATCGTGGTGTTCCTGCTCGAACCGCCGACCGCGCAAGCACGTCAGGTAGGGCCCGATCGGAGATCCGTGACGCAGGTAGGTCTCCTCGTCGAGATCCCCGCGGAAACGCCGCAGGATCTTGTCGAGGATCTCGACCTTGGCTGCGGCTGCCGCGGCTCGTTGATCCAGTTGCGCGATCACCGGTGCCGCGTCGACGTGGTCGACGGCTTGGACCTTCACCAGCAGGTCGTCGCGGATGAACGACGGCTTGCTCACAGCGGCGGCGAAGTGCGCCAGTTCGGCAAGGCCGGCGTCGGTGACCATGAACAGCCGCTTGTTGGGACGGGTTTGCTGGACCACCTCTCGGCCGCTGATCAACCCGTCGTTCTCGAGCTTGGACAGCTCCAGGTAGAGCTGTTGCGGCTGGGCGTACCAGAAGTTGGCGACGCCCACGTCGAACGCCTTGGCCAACTGGTAGCCGCTGAACTCGCCGGACAGCAACGCCGCGAGCACAGCATGCCGCAGACTCACCGGCGCATCTCCTCGTCATCGACGACATGGGGCAAGCCCATCATAGACATGGTTATGATTAGTCAACATTCTGCCTAGGAGGTTGGCGTGACAGTCACTGAGCAGGTCCGCCCCGCGGTGCGAGACAGCGATCTCGACGTCCGGTTCGACGACACCGCGGGAACCAGCACTGGGGCACGCGCCGGCCTGGTCGTCGACGGCTTGGTCCTGGCCAACCGATGAAGTCCCAGGAGAGCGGTACCCAGGAACCCGTTCGGAGCAGCAAGTACCTGCGCTACGTCGCCTTGGGTGACAGCCAAACCGAAGGCGTCGGTGACGGTGACGACGTAGTGGGCCTTCGGGGATGGGCTGACCGGCTCGCCGAACACCTCACCATCGACAACCCCGATCTCGAGTACGCCAACCTCGCCGTCCGTGGCCGCCGCGCGGGCGAAGTCCGGTCCGAGCAACTGGGGCCGGCTCTTGCACTGCGTCCCGACGTGGCCACCGTTGTCGCCGGAGTCAACGACCTGCTCCGGCTTCGAGTCGAGACCTCCACGGTGGCCGATCACCTGGAAGCGATGTTCGCCGCGCTCACCGCCTCCGGAGCCCGTGTGGCGACCGTGACCTTTCCCGACCTCACCAGGATCATCCCCCTCGCCCGACCAGTTCGCTCCCGCATCCTCGACATCAACGACCGGATCCGGGCCGCAGCCGCCCGGCACGGAGTCGCTGTCGCGGAGATCGCTCGACACCCCTCCGTCGCCGACCGTCGGTTCTGGAGCGAGGATCGGTTGCACTGCAGCCCCCTGGGGCATCAACTGATCGCCGCCGCGGTCGCGCACGCTCTGCAGGTGCCGGGCAGCAACAGTTCCTGGAACGAACCTCCACCGCCGTTGCCCATCCCACCGTCAACGCAATGGCGCGCCACCGCTGAACTGCGTTGGGCAGCTACCTTTCTCGGCCCTTGGCTCGGCAGGCGCCTGCGCGGCCAGTCTTCCGGGGACCAGCGCACGGCCAAACGCCCTCAACTCCACCGCATCGAGGGACCGCGGAGTTGAGTGTTGTCGACAGCTCGACATGCCCTGCTCGTCCGATCGAGGTCGGTTCGCCAGCGCGCACGCTGCTGGCACCTCCGTCCATCCCAGAATCCTGACTCCGGAGAAGCCCAGCCAGGCGGCGTGGTCATCAGGCACTCCCCTTCCAGCCGAAACGTTGAGGGCTTAGCCTCGGTCACGTCTCGTGGCCGGCTCGCAAAGCCTGCGTCCCATATCCGCACTGACCTGCGATCCTCAGCACGCTTTCTCTGACGAGGTGCGACGCGAGGTCGTACGCCCGACACGACGGTGCGGCGCGTAGCCGCCTCGCTCCGCGGAAACGCCAACCTGAAGCCGGTTTCAGGTTGGGGCGCCCCGATTTTTGCGGCTCCAGGCTTTCCGTGGTGGACTTCGGTCATCACCGATCGGGGGGTCGGTGGGTGAGGACCGGGGGGTCACAGGTGAAGATCGTTACCACGGGGTTCCGCCATGCCACGGCGACGGCGATCACCGCATTGTTGTTGCTGACGGGAGCGGTTCCAGCGGCTTCCGCGCCACCGCCGTCATCCGCAGTCCAGCCGAACTCGGTGCCGCCGGCGCTACCGCCCGGCGCCCAGCCGCCGCGGGACACGGGCGGGCCGGACGTGCCGTACACACCCACCGGCAAGGGCTGCGTCGAGTCCGACACCAAGAACGAACTGATCGAGTACATGCCGTGGGGCCAGGTCCACCTGAACCTCCAGCAGGCACACCGGTTCGCGACCGGCAAGGGCGTCAAGATCGCGATCATCGACACTGGTGTCGACCCGCGCAACCCTCGCTTCGGCGGCCGGGTCGTGCCCAGCGGTGAGTACGTCAGCGGGAACAGGAACGGCGCGGACGACTGCGACGGCCACGGCACCGAGGTGGCCGGCGTCGCCGCGGCGGCCAGGACCGAGGGCGACTTCGTCGGCGCGGCACCGGGGGCGACGATCCTCGCGATCCGCCAGACCAGCGACCGCTTCGAGTTCAAGGGTGACGCCACCAGGGACAAGCGGACGTCCGCCGGTAAGGTCTCGACGCTGGCACAGGCCGTCGTGCGCGCCGCGGACCAGGGCGCCGGGGTCGTCAACATCTCCCTGACGAACTGCGGCGCCCCCAAGGACTTCAGCGCGGACGACCGGGCACTGCAGGCCGCGATCCGATACGCGGTCGACGTCAAGAACACCGTGATCGTGACAGCGGCCGGCAACCTCGACAGCAAAGCCGGCTGTCCGCTGCAGAACGACAACCTGGACCCGGCGACCGTCAACTCGGTCTCGTCGCCCGCATGGTTCGCCGACGACGTGCTGTCGGTGGCGTCGATGGCGCGCTCCGGTGAGGTGTCGGGCTTCAGCGTCTGGGGCCCCTGGGTCAGCATCGCCGCACCCGGTGAGGAGATCATCTCCGTCGACCCCAAGGGCACCGGCCTGACCAACGCGAACGTGAAGGCCGACGGCGTGGGAAAGATCCAGGGGACGAGTTTCGCCGCCCCGTACATCGCGGGTATCACCGCGCTGGTGCGCGAGCGGTTCCCAGACCTCAAGGCGCGCCAAGTGATGGACCGGCTCAAGGCCACCGCGCTGCACCCCGGCAACACGTCCGGCAGGGACCACCGGATCGGCTTCGGCATGGTGAACCCGGTGGCCGCCCTGACCGCAGTGCTGCCCTCCGAGTCCACGGGTTTCCCCAGTCCGCCGCCCAGGGACCTGGTCACGACCATCACCGCGCCGTCGGACCGCGACTGGCCGCCGATCATCGTTGCCCTGAGCGGCATCAGCATCGGTTTCGGGCTGCTGATGCTGACGTTGCTCGTCCTCAACTCGATCAACCGCGGACGTCGTGCCGAACTCGGAGGACAAGTCGACCCACGCCGAACCTCAGCCACCCGGAAGACCCGCGGGGTGCCACCTTCGCCGACGTGAACTTGCGCGGGGTCGCTTATCTCGATCCGGCCACCGGAGCACACCGGTCCGAGCGCCCCACCGCGACCTGGGCATGCGGTAGACCTGGTGAGCCCACGACTTCGCCCGCCGGAGCGGCTGCAGGAGGATGAAACGCTCAGTGATAGTGATCGCGGGCAAAGCGGGCCGGCGTCTGGCCGTAGTAGCGACGAAATGTTCGGATGAAGTGGCTGCTGTCGGCGAACTGCCAGCGTGCCGCGATCTCGGAAACCGTGCTGTGGGAGGGCGAGAGGAGCGCGCGGCGCGCCTGCTCGAGGCGCCGCCGGCGGATGTACGCCGTGACGGGCTCGCCGGTTGACGCGAAAGCCCGGTGCAGCGTGCGCAACGAGACCTTGAGGTGGCTCGCCAGCAGCGCTGGTGTCAGGTCCGGGTTGGTGAGTAGTTGATCGGCGAGGTTTCTGGCCGCGTGGACCAGCGGGCCGGGCTCGGTGCCGTCGACATATCCGTGCAAGACCCCGCGAACCAGCTCGACCAACGCGTTGCGACTTGCGTGGACGCCGTCATCGCTGAGGTCGCCGAGCGTCGCCTGGACGACACGCGTGTGTGCCAGGAGCACACGAACCTCCGCGGCGGCGGCCGGGCCGGTCGCTCGCGTGCTGTCGGCGAACACGCCCAGCGCCTCAGCGGGCAGGCCGATCACTTGGGCGGAAGTGCCCGCAGCGACGTCGTAACCGGTCAGCCCGATCGATCGGCTCAGCAGGAACTGGCCGGCATCGACAACCACCGTGTCGCGTTCACGTCTGAGGATGTAGGCGCCACGATGCACCACGTACATCCGCAGTTCGCCGTTGTCGGGAAACGCGGAATCGACCTGTACACGTGTGGCGGTCTCGAAGTCTGTGATGGCTGAGTCCCCGACGCGGGAGGCACAACCACGAACGATGGCACCAGATGTGGCTTCGTGGTTGAAAGCGGGCAACGTGAAACCGTCGCCGATCTGCGCTTTCCAGCCGTCGCGGAAGGCGTCCACACCGAACCGCTCGGTGTCCAGCCGAACCGCGCCACGTACCGGGTCCATCGGGCCATCCAATCACATGGCACGCATCGTCGATCCATACGGCACTGGTGTTCAAGACCGCGGCGGCACCGGACTTCTAGAGTCGGGATGTGGACACGAAAATCTATCTGCACCTGTACTTGCAGCAGGTACGCGACGTACTGGTGTGGAAGCTCGATGGCCTTTCCGAGTACGACGCGCGCCGACCGCTCACCCCGACCGGCACCAATCTGCTCGGACTGGTGAAGCACATGACGGGCAACGAGTTCGGCTACTTCGGCGAAGTGTTCGACCGGCCCGCCCACGCGGCGGAGTGGCGGGTCGACCGCACTCAATCGGAGGACTTCCTCGCCCGCCCGGACGAGACGAGCAAGGAGGTTATCGCGGAGTACAAGCGGTCGTGGATGCACGCCGACGCCACCATCGCGGCACTTGATCTCGACTCACCCGGCAAGGTGCCACACTTTCCCGAAGGCATGCGAGATGTGACCTTGCAGTGGATGCTCGTCCACATGATCACCGAGACCTGTCGGCACGCTGGTCACGCCGATATCGTCCGCGAGCTCATCGATGGCAGCGCCGGGTACCACCCAACGGTCAGCAACCTACCTGAGGGGTGGTCCGAGTTGCACAACCGTGTCGAGATCGCGGCACGTGAGGCCGCCCGTATCGCCGGCGACCTCACGTAGGACACGTAGTTCAGAACGTCAGCGGGACGAAGAAGCCGCCCGGCGGGTTACAGCGACGACGAACTCTCACACGTCGAACCGTGCAGTGCCAAGATCCGCTCGTCCGCACGGGCGTGTACTCGCGGGGACGCGATCACCATCAGTTCGCCAAGCGGCAAAGCGGATGATCGTTGTCGCGGAGATCCGTGTCGGCATGAGCGCGCGGTGCCGAGCTGAGGGTTCAGGCCCTTGGGGTGAGGATGGTGCGGTCGAAGGGTCCGCCGTGTGTGGCTGCGTGGGTGACCGCATCGTTGACCCGGTCGAGGTCGAACCGGGTGGTGTGTTCGGGGGTGAGGTCCAGGGCGCCCGTCGCGATGAGTCGGATCATGCCGACGTTGGCCGTGCGTGGGTACATCCATTGGCCGCGTATGGTCACCGAGTTGCGCATGATCCAGGGGTAGGGCAGGGCGAGGTCCGCGCCGCCGAGCATGCCGACGCCGCCCATCAGCACGATGCGTCCGTACTCGCGCACTGTCATGGCCGCCGCGCGTGCCACGGAGCTGGGTGCCTCGGGTGGGAGGAGATCCAGCACGATGTCGATCGGGTCGTCGGTGGCCGTGGCCATTGTGGCGCGGTCGGTGTCCTCGTCTCCGCTGAGTTCGACCGGGCTCACCCGGGAGCCGAACCGGTCGGCGAGCAGGTCGAGGGCGGCCCGGTTACGTCCCGGCGCCACCACGTGCCCGGCGCCCATGGCGAGCGCGACGGCGACCGCGCTGCTGCCGAGGTTGCCTGTCGCCCCGCTGACCAGCAAGGTCTCTCCGGCCGCGAGCTGACCGGCCAGCAGGCCACCGTAGGGAATGGTGTGCACGCCCAGTGCGGACCAGCGCGCGGGGTCGGCTGCCGCCCCGGCGGGCAGGCGGTACACGTTCTCGGTGGGAACCCGCATGAGTTCGGCGAACGGTCCGTCGTGCAGGTACCGGGCCAGTCGTGCGCCGCCCTCGCCACGGGAGCTCCAGCCTTGCAGTGTGATGTCGGGTGTCAGCGCGTCGTCGCGGGAGCGCACCGTTGAGTCGCACCACACCAGGTCCGCCACCCTCAGCTTGGTCGCGTCCGGACCCACGTGCACCACTCGGCCGATGCCGCCGACACCCGGCACGACCGGTGGTTCCAGCGGATAGCGCCGTGCGCCGCTGAACACCTCGGCCGCGTACGGGGGCACACAGGTTGCCAGGACCTCGACCAGGACCTCACCGCTGCCGGCTTGCGGGTCGGGCACGTCGTGCACCGTCAGCGGGGAGCCGAAGGCGGTCAATGTCGCTGCACGCATGGGAAGACCCTTCTGTCTCGTCCGTCGCCACGCTAGGCGGGACAGAGACATGCGGGAAGCGATGATCCGGCATCTGTGGTATGCGTAGTCGGCATGGATGTGTCGAGCACGAGCCTTCGGGTGCTCTGTCAGATCGCCGAGTCGGGCAGCTTCACCGCTGCCGCCGCACAGCTGGGCTACACGCAGTCCGCGGTCTCGCGCCAGGCTGCCGCCCTCGAACGCAGCGCCGGTGCCACCCTGTTCGAGCGACGGACCGACGGAGTGCGGCTCACCCGGCCCGGACTGATGCTGCTGCGCCATGCCCGAACGATTTTGGCGTCGGTCGACGCGGCCGAACGCGACCTCACCGGCGAGGCACCTCGCACCGAACTGGTACGGCTCGGGTTGTTCCTCAGCGCCGGACCGGTGATCCTGCCCGCCGCGCTCACCCGACTCGCCACGACAGCGCCATGGATCCGGGTCACCACACGCGAAGGCACCACGCCCAGCTTGGTTCGGGCGTTGCGCGCCGGTTCGATCGACGTCGCCGTACTCACCTCTCGTCCACCGCACCGGCCACCGGACGGTGAGTCACCACGCCTGCACATCACGACCGTTCAGGACACCGAACTTCTCGTGGCGGCACCGGCCATCGGCACGTTCGCCGGCCGCACGTCCGTGCACATCGACGAACTGGTCGACGCCCCCTGGATCGCCACCCCCTCATCGGGCGCGGAGCCACTGCTCGGTGTCTGGCCGGGCCTGCCCGGGCGAGCACGTGTCGTCCACAGCGCACGCGACTGGCTGACGAAACTGCACCTGGTCGCCGGAGGTTTCGGCGTCACCACGATCCCGGAACGCCTGTCGCCGGTTCTCCCGCCCGGCGTGACCTCCCTGCGCGTCCAGGGCGCACCACCCGAGATCCGCCGGGTTCTCGTGGCCCGCCTCCCCGCCGCCGCCACGCCAACGATCACAGCAGTCACCCAAGCGATCACCTCAACCGCCCAGCCGTGACGACGACTGCCCTGCGTTTCGGCGCCACTTCCAGGTGGCGCCCGATGATCATTTCCTGCATCCGCGCCACCCTCGAAGAAGTCGCCACAGCACTGGCAGCACTCACCGGTGAGCACCATCCGCTGGCCGCGTGACCGATGCCAGAACAGGGTCGGGGGCGTCCTGCCGACAGCACGAGAGCAGGCAGCCCCCGACTCACAACCTGTGGCCACCTAGGAGGAACGCGCCAACAGCCAGCTCGCCCGCCAGAAGCCCGACAACTCGTTCAACACTTCCCCAGTTCGGGTCATCAGTCCTTCGGCTTCTCGCTTGGAGGTTTTCCAAGCGGTACCAAGGAAATCGCACAGTGTGCGCGGTGCGCGCCAACGCGAGAGGATCCCGTGTCCGAACAGCTCGACCACCCACCCGTACTCGACCGCGACGGCCGAACGTCCAGCGTCGATCTCATCGAAGCCGACGCGCGGTTCCGGCAGTGGATGCACGACAACCTCAGCCACGCCGCGGACCACTTCGGTCTCACCGTCACCGGCACACCCCGGCTCGGCTGGCTGGACCGGTCGATCAGCGCACCCGTACAAGCTGCCGGCCGGCGGCTCTGGCTTCGCGTGGTGTCGGAGGACAGGCAGTGGACCGACGGTGAATTCTGGACCGGCAACCTCGACGCCAACGTGTTCACCAGCCTGTCCAAGCCACGGGTTCTCGACGTCTACGAGTGGGAGGAATGGAGGCAGCAGCGCGCCGAGCTGATGACCCTGGCACTGGGTTCACCCTGCTCCCCCACCGACACCTTGCGCCACGTGCTCGACCTTCCCGACCAGTGGTGGGCCGAACTCCGCAGCACGATCGGGGTGGTCGCCGCGGCGCCGACCGATCGGGTCCACGCCGATCAGGCTCTGGTCACCGGCCGGATCCAGCAGTACTTGGGAAACTCGGTGAATCCCGTGGTACGCCAGTGGGAAACCGTGCACGGTGATCTGCACTGGGCGAACCTGACGGGACCGGACTTCGGCCTGCTTGACTGGGAACTGTGGGGACGCGGTCCAGCCGGCACAGACGCGGCCACACTGTTCTGCCACAGCCTGCTCGTTCCGGACACCGCGCAACGAGTCCGCGACACCTTCGCCGACGTGCTCGACAGCGACGCCGGACAGCTCGCCCAGCTCTACGCCGCTGCCCGGCTGCTGCACCGCATCGACAAGGGCGACCACCCGGACCTCGGCACACCACTGAGGAAGCTCGTCGAGACCTTCTAAGCAACTGGCCAGAAGTCCTGTCCGAAACCGCGTGGCCTCCGTTGGTGCCATGGGCCCTGCGGGGACTCTGTTGGCTGATCGCGCTCGACCCGGAGCTGGAGCCGGGGTTGTTCAGCATGTCCGAGTGTGCCCGCTGTGCTGAGGTTGATGAAAGCTCCCCTCATCAACGTCCAGCGGACAGATGGGCACCGCCCGGTGTGTCCGATCCCCGCCCGCGCCACATGAAGATGCACATCTGCTTGCCGCCGAGTCGACCATGACCGCGATACGACGCTCAACCTGGTCGCCGTGCGCCGGACCGGCGTGCCTGGCGTGATTGCCCTGTTGGTTGTAGGTAAGTGCCTGTTGATGTTGAGTTGGTGGTACTTGCAGACGCCATCAACGCAAGGCGGGGGCGTGCTCGATCGGGTTACGGACACAACTTCTGGCAGCCTGCTTAGGCTGACGTCAGACCGCTTCGTCGAGTGGCCACGGCGCCTCCCCGAGGCGACCGATGAGGGCCTTCGACTCCTCAAGGTCCAAACTGGACTCGCTCAGCGCACGTACGGTCGTAGCGTATCCGTCGAGCGACGCCTCATCCTCGATGAACGCAGTGGAGTTCTCACACTCCACGCACACCACGGGTTCATAATTCTCAAAGGTCAAGCGAGCCACCCGCGCCGGGCGAACCGGAGGAACAGCTCGCCGGCGAACCGCTCCGGAGGTGATGCGCGACCCAGGGCTCTTGCGTCGCCATCGGACCGCACCTCCATCGCACCCTCGGCACGGGAACCGGTCACCACGTGGATCCCGACTCCCACACCCGCTCGCACACCTGGAGATCACATCACGAGCCAGTAACGAACTGGTCCTCTCGGCCGACTGCCAGTCGAGGGGGATTGCGTGGAGCTGCGGGTTCTGGGGCCGGTGGAAGCACGTGTGGCCGGCGCGGTGGTACCGGTGGGTGGACCGAAGTTGCGAACGCTGCTGGCGCTGCTCGTGGTGGGCGGCCGGCGGGTGGTGGGGCTCGGGGAGATCACGGACGCGCTGTGGACCGAGCGTCCGCCCGACAACGCGCGTGCCACCGTGCAGACGCACGTGTCGGCGCTGCGGCGGGTCCTCGGCGGCGCGGTCGTGCACCGCGGCGGTGGTTACCTGCTGGACGTCCCGGACGACCGGGTCGACCTGTGGGAGTGGGAGCGGCTGACCGCCGAGGGGCGGCGTGAACTGGCCGGAGGCCGGTTCACGGCGGCGGAGCGGGCGCTCGGTGCGGCGCTGGAGCTGTTCCGGGGCGAGCCGCTGGGCGGGGCGCACGGGTGGTGGGTCGAGGCCGAGCGCGCCCGGCTGGCGGACGCCTGCCTGGCGGCACGGGAGGACCTGTTCGACGCGCTGCTGGGCGCCGGTGCGGCGGTGCCGTTGCCGGAACTGGCCGCGCTGGTGGAGCGGCACCCGTTGCGGGAGCGGCTGCGCGGGCAGCTGGTGGTGGCGCTGGGCCGGGCCGGCCGGCGGTCCGACGCGCTGGCCGCGTACCAGGAGGGCCGGCGGCTCCTGGTCGAGGAAATGGGTGTCGAGCCCGGTCCCGAGCTGCGGGCCGCGCAGCAGCGCGTGCTGCGCGGGGAGGACGAGGTCACCGCCACCGAGCCCGAGCACGTCCCGCACCCGGTGCCGGGACAGCTGCCGCCCGACGTCGCCGATTTCACCGGGCGGTCAGCCGAGGTCGCCGCAGTGGTCGGTGCGACGGCGGGTGCGGTGGTGGCCGTGTCCGGCAAGCCAGGCGCGGGCAAGAGCACGCTGGCGGTGCACGCCGCGCACCGGTTGCGCGAGCGGTTCCCCGACGGTGTGCTGCACGTCTGCCTGCACGGCGCGGGGTCTGCGCCGCTCGACCCCGCGGAGGTGCTGGGGCGGTTCCTGCGGGCGCTCGGAGTGCCGACCGCCGAGGTACCGGACCTGGTCGAGGAGCGCACCGCGCTGTTCCGCAGCCTGGTGGCCGCCCGGCGCGTGCTGGTCGTGCTCGACGACGCGGCGGACGAGCGCCAGGTCCGCCCGTTGCTGCCGGGCGGACCTGACTGCCTGTGCATCGTCACGAGCCGGGCGCGGCTGACCGTGCTGGAGGGCGCGACACACGTCGACCTCGACGTCCTGGACGAGACGGGATCCCTCGCCCTGCTGGAACGCATCGTCGGCGCGGAGCGGCTGGCGACCGAGCCGGACCGCGCCGCGGAGGTGGCACGGCTGTGCGGCCACCTGCCACTGGCGCTGCGGGTGGCGGGCGCCCGGCTCGCCGCGCGCCCCGACTGGCCGCTGGCCCGGCTCGCCGACCGGTTGCGCGGACAGCGCAGGCTGCTGGACGAGCTGGTGTCGGGCGACCTGGAGGTGCGCGGCAGTCTGGCGCTGAGCTACGCGGGTCTGACCGAGCCGCAACGGGCGGCGTTGCGGCTGCTGGGCTGGCTGGGCACGCCGGACTTCACCGCGCGTCTGGTCGCGGCGTTGCTGGAGGTGGACGTCGAGGAGGCGGAGGACCTGGTCGACGGACTCGTCCACGCGCGGCTGCTCGACCCGGTCGGGCTGGACGGCACGGGCCGTTCGCGGTACCGGCTGCACGACCTCACCAGGGTGTTCGCCTGGGAACGCGCCGAGCACGAACAGCCGCGCGAACTGCTGCTCGCGGCGGCGCGGCGGGCGGGAGGCCGCTGGGCGGCGCTGGTGGAACACGCCTCCGGGGACACGCGGACGAGGGTGCTGCGGCCGGGTCCGTCGTCGACCGGGCCGGACGCGCCGCCGGACTGGCTCGCCGACGTGCGCGCGAACCCGGTGGCCTGGTTCGAGGCGGAGCAGGCCACCATGGTGCACGCGGTGGAGCGGTTGAGCGAGCTGGAGCTGGTCGACGTGGCGACCCGCCTGGCGGCGCTGCTGTGCTCGTCGTCGTTCGCCGTGGAGAACCGCTTCGCCGACTGGTGGCGCACGCACGACGCTGCACTGGCGGCCGCGCGCCGGGCGGACGACCGGGCCGCGCAGGGCCTGCTGCTGGCCGGGCTCGGCTGGCTGCGCAGCGAGCAGGACCGGGTGGAGGAGGCTACCGACTACTACGCCCAGGCGGCCCAGGCCTACGCGGAGGTGGGCGACACGGCCGGGCAGGCGGTGACCAATCTGCTGCTCAGCACCGCGCAGCGCGAGCACGGCCGGCTGGCCGAGGCACTGGCCACGCTCGACGCAGCCCTGCCCGCCCTGCGTGCCGCCGGCGAGCCCCGTGCGCTGGCCAGGGCCGCGCACAGCCGGGCGCTCACCCTCACCGAGCTGGGCGGCCTGGACGAGGCGCTCACCGAGTGCGACCGCGCCCGTGCCGCCTACGAGGCGCTCGACGACGAGCACGGCGTGGCGCTGACCCTGCGGTCCCGCGGCATCATCCACCGCGCGGCGGGACGGGTGGCCGAGGCGGAACGGGACTGCCTGCGGGCGCTCGAGGCGATGCGAGCGGCGGATGACCGGCTGATGACGGCGTACGCGGCCCAGTCACTGGCCAAGGCCCGCATCCGGCGCGGGGTGCCCGCGGCGGCGCGCGAGCCGTTGCAGGAGGCGCTGGTGACCTGTCACGCGATGGAGGACGGGTTCGGCCAGGCGCTGGTGCTGCGCACCCTGGGCGAGCTGGAGCTGGCGGAGGGCAGGCCTGCCGAGGCGCGCCACTTCTTGGAGCGGTCACTGCAGTGGTGGGACGCGCTGGGCCTGCCGCTGTGGCGGGGACGCAGCCTGCGCGACCTCGCCAGGGCGCTCGAGGGACTGGGCCGCCAGGACGAGGCCGCTGCGGCGTCGGCGGAGGCGACACGGCTGTTCGCCCGGCACGGCAGCCGGGAGGCCGGCGAGCCGCCAGCACCCTCGCAGCGACTCCACAGCGTTCTCTGAGCGGTCTTCCCTAGCTTCCCGCTCATGGGGGATGGCCAGCACGGCCATCTGAAACAGCACTGGGGATTCCATGAGATCAGCGTCAACGACGGGCCGCGTGCTGCGCGGCCTCGTGGTGGCGGTGCTCGCGACGGCAGCCACCGCCACCGCCGCCACCGCCGCGCCGGACAGCGTTCCGAACCAGGAGCACGTGCGGGCCTCGGCGGAGGTCACCATCGCCGCCGACACCGCCGCCTACATCGCGGCGGCCGGCCCGGCCGCGCAGTCCGTGATGGCGGAGTACGACATCCCGGCCTCGGTCACGGTCGGCCAGTCGATCCTCGAGTCGGCCTGGGGCGCCAGCAAGCTGTCCGTCAACGACCGCAACTACTTCGGGTTCAAGTGCACCGCGCCTGGGTCGCCCGGCCCGATCGCGATCGGCTGCCACGCCTACACCACGCAGGAGTGCACGCCGTCGTGCCACAACGTCACGGCGTACTTCCGGGTGTACGCCTCGATGCGCGACTCGTTCCGCGACTACGGGCGGCTGCTGACCACCAGCTCGAACTACGCGGGCGCACTGCCGTACCGGCACGACCCGAACCGGTTCATCACCGAGGTGGCCAAGAAGTACGCCACCGACCCGAACTACGCGAGCAAGGTCATTTCCTTGATGCGCAACCACGACCTGTACCGGTTCGACACGGTCGTGGCGTCCGGGCCGGCGATCATCGGCGGCGGCTCCACCGACTTCACCGGTGACGGCAAGGCGGACATCGCGACGTTCACCCGCGGCGACGCGGCGGACGTCTACGTGGCGTCCTCGACGGGTTCGGCGTTCGCGGGCACCAGCGTGAAGTGGCACGACCACTTCGCGGTGGGCAACGAGATCCCGCTGACCGGTGACTTCAACGGTGATGGCAAGGACGACCTCGCCACCTTCACCCGCGGCGACACCGGCGACGTCTACGTTGCGCTCTCCACCGGGTCGGGCTTCAGCGGTGACGGCGTGCGCTGGCACGACTTCTTCAGCCTCTACGGCGAACTGCCGCTGGTGGGCGACTTCAACGGCGACGGCAAGGACGACATCGCCACCTTCACCCGCGGCGACGCCGCCGACGTCTACGTCGCGCTCTCCACCGGGTCGGGCTTCACCGGCACCAGCGTGAAGTGGCACGACCACTTCGCGGTCGGCTCGGAGGTGCCCGCCGTGGGCGACTTCAACGGCGACGGCAAGGACGACATCGCGACGTTCACCCGCGGCGACACCGGCGACGTGTACGTGGCGCTGTCCACGGGATCGTCCTTCAGCGGCGACGGCGTCAAGTGGCACGACTTCTTCAGCATCGGCGGCGAGCTCCCCGCGGTCGGCGACTTCAACGGGGACGGCAAGGACGACATCGCGACGTTCACCCGCGGCGACGCCGCCGACGTCTACGTCGCGCTGTCCACGGGATCGGCGTTCTCCGGCACGAGCGTCAAGTGGCACGACCACTTCGCGGTCGGCGGGGAGACGCCCGGTGTCGGGGACTTCAACGGTGACGGGAAGGCAGACATCGTCACGTTCACCCGCGGCACGACCGGAGACGTCTACGTGTCGCTCTCCACGGGCTCGGGCTTCAGCGGCGACGGCGTCAAGTGGCACGACTTCTTCTCGATCGGGGCCGAGATCCCGGCTCCGGCGGTGCTCTGATGAACTGGGGGAAAGGCATGTCCGGAGTGGGCAGGAGACGACTGGGCGGCGCGCTTCTCGCCGGGATCACCGTGGCGGCCGGGCTGGCGGGCATCACCGCGCCCGCCGCGCACGCCGACGACCCCACCGGGGACGTCTACGTGTCGTTGTCCGACGGCGGCAGGTTCGTCCAGGACGGCTGGAAGTGGCACGACTTCTTCGGCATCGGCAACGAGATCCCGCTGACCGGTGACTTCAACGGCGACGGCAAGGACGACGTCGTCACCTTCACCCGCGGCGACGCGGCGGACGCGTACGTGGCGCTGTCCACGGGGTCGGCCTTCAACGGCAGCGGCGTCAAGTGGCACGACCACTTCGCGGCCGGCTCGGAGACACCGTTGGTGGGCGACTTCAACGGCGACGGCAAGGACGACGTCGCCACGTTCACCCGCGGCGACACCGGCGACGTGTACGTGTCCCTTTCGGACGGCACGAAGTTCGTGCAGGACGGCTGGAAGTGGCACGACTTCTTCTCCATCGGCAACGAGGTCCCGCTCGTCGGCGACTTCAACGGCGACGGCAAGGACGACATCGTCACCTTCACCCGCGGCGACACCGGCGACGCCTACGTGGCGCTGTCCACGGGGTCGGCGTTCGAGGGCACGAGCGTCAAGTGGCACGACCACTTCGGCATCGGCGGCGAGGTCCTCGGCACGGGCGACTTCAACGGGGACGGCAAGGACGACCTCGTCACGTTCACCCGCGGTGACGCCGGTGACGTCTACGTGTCCCTTTCGGACGGCACGAAGTTCGTGCAGGACGGCTGGAAGTGGCACGACTTCTTCTCCATCGGCAACGAGATCCCCGAGGTCGGGGACTTCAACGGCGACGGGAAGGCCGACATCGCCACGTTCACCCGTGGTGACGCCGCCGACGTGTACGTGGCCACCTCGACGGGCTCCTCGTTCGTCGGCACCAGCGTCAAGTGGCACGACCGCTTCGGTGTCGGCACCGAGGTGCCCCGCGTCGGCGACTTCAACGGCGACCACAAGGCCGACATCTCGACGTTCCTGCTGGGCGGCGCGCCGTCGCTGCGGCAGGCCATCGGGGACATCGCCCGCGGCGAGGTCGGCGTCACCTACCCCGGCTGCAAGAAGTACGGCCCGTGCACGCTGGACTGGTGCGCGATGTTCGCGACCTGGACGTGGGAGCGGGCGGGTATCGCGGGCACGCCGCGCGGCACGTACGTGGCCACGGCGCTCGGCTCGTGGGGCGTGAACCGCGGGCTGTTCAAGCGCCGCCCGGCCGGCCAGATCGGCAGCCCGGCGGTCGGCGACTGGGTGATCTACGGCGAGCCGGGCTCCGGCACCGGCGGCCACGTCTCGGTGATCGCCTCGGTGAACTCCAACGGCACGATCACCACCATCAACGGCAACTGGGGCAACAGCCCCACGACGTCCAAGGTGCAGGCCACCACGATCAACCCGGTGACCGCCAGGGCCGGCGGCCGCAACGTGCTGATCTCCGGTTACGTCAGCCCACCCGGCGCCTGACCCCACCAGAGGCGCCGCGGCGCACACCGCCGCGGCGCCTCGCACACCGTGAAAGGCCGTGATGAACACGTTCACGATCAGGGCCGCGACGGCGGCGGTGGTCACGCTGGCCGCCGCGGCCGTCGCGTCGGTCGCACCGCCGGCCGCGCACGCCGCGACCTCCGAAGTGGGACCGGTCGGCTGGGCCACCTATCGCCAGCTCGACGACCTGCCCTCCCTCACCCCGCCGGGCGTGCGGACCCGGCAGTTCTCCAGCTTCGGCCGCGACGGCAGCAACAACGACGGCTTCAGCGGCGCCAACTCGTGCCTGCGCACCGACGCGAGCGGCTGCGTCATCGCCGAGGACAGCGGCGCGGGTGAACTGGCGTCGCTGTGGTTCACCCAGGCGAGCTCCGGCCGGCCGACCGGTGACATGACCGGCACGGGCCGCATCCGGATCGAGCTCGACGGCCGTGCCGTGGTGGACCGGTCGCTGCAGGAGCTCGTCGAGGGCCGGCAGGGCGCGCCGTTCAGCTTCCCCCTGGTGGCCACCTCGGAGCAGAGCTCGGGCGGCGCGTACGTCAAGGTGCCGATGCCGTACCGGACGTCCATGCGGGTCACCGTGCAGAACAACCCGAACTTCTACCACGTGACGTACCGGCACTTCCCCACCGCGGACGGGGTCACGGCGTTCGACCCGGCCGACCGCGCGGACGACGTGCTGGCGATGCTGCGCGCCGCGGGCACGGCCGATCCCAAGCCCGCCGCGCCGGGCGCGACCACCACCGCCCGCACGTCCACGCTGGCGGCCGGGGCGCGCACGACCCTGGCGGCGGTGACCGGTCCTGGCAGCATCTCGGCCCTGCGCCTGCGGGTGCCCGACAACGCCGGGGCGGCGGCGCTGCGCGCGTTGCGGCTGCGGATCACGTTCGACGGCCGCACCACAGTGGACAGTCCGGTCGGCGAGTTCTTCGGTGGCGGGCTGGGCGAGACGTCGGTGCGAGCGCTGATGTTCGCCATGGACACGGCTCCCGGCGGCTGGTATTCGAGCTGGTGGCCGATGCCGTACCGCACGGCGGCGACCGTCGAGCTGGTCAACACCGGCTCCGCCGCGATCGCCGGGATCGGCTCTGAGGTCGTCGCCGCGCCGGACAGCCGGTGGACGACGGCGCTCGGACCCGGCGGCAGCGCCGGGCACTTCACCACCCAGTCGCGGGCGGGCGCCACCACGCCGGGCCGTGACTGGACGTTCGTCTCGGCGGCGGGCCGCGGCCGGTTCGTCGGCGTCTCGCACACCATGCGCGGCACCGTGCCCGGCGGCAACACCCGCGGCTACCTGGAAGGTGACGAGCGGGTGCACGTGGACTCCTCCCCCAGCCCGCAGCTGCACGGCACCGGCACGGAGGATTTTTACGAGAGCGGCTGGTACTTCGACCGTGGCGAGTTCAGCAACCCGTTCAACGGCAACCCCCGGCACCTGCGTGCCGCCGGTGGCTGCACGGTCGAGTGCGACGCGGTGTACCGGCTGATGCTGGCCGACTCGGTCGGGTACGCGAACGCGCTGGAGTTCGGCATCGAGCACGGCGCGCAGGACGACCACGACGCCGACTACTCCTCCACCGCGTTCCTCTACACGCGGCCGGAACCGGCGAGCAGGCAGACCGACGCGATCGACACCGGCGACCCGGCGAGCCGGGCCGCGCACGGCTGGACCGAGGCGACGGGCACCACCCAGACCGTGCTCGACTCCGGCTACGAAGGCGACTCGGATGACGTCGTGGTGCGCGACGACGTCCGCTCCGGCACGGGCGAGACGTCGTTCCGCGTGGCGGTCTCCCCGGACAACACCGGGGTCCTGCTGCGCCGGCTCGGCGACCAGGCCGCCGCCGGGCAGCGGGCGCAGGTGCTGGTGGACGGCACGCCGGCGGGCACGTGGACCCAGCCACTGGGCAACGGCGCGTCTCGCTGGCTGCACGACACGTACGCGCTGCCCGCCGCGGTGACCGCCGGCAAGTCGGCGGTCACCGTGACGCTGCGACCGGTCGCGGGCGCGCCGGCGTGGACCTCCGCCCGCTACACCGCGGACAGCCTCGTGGCGCCCGCCGCCGACACCCGCGGCCCCGCGGCCGCCGCCCGCATCGGGTTCACCGGCACGAAGGTGCACTCGTTGCGGCTGACCTGGGAACCGGCCGCGGACGACGTCGGCACGCGCGAGTACCGGGTGTACGGGTCGCAGACCGCGTCGGTGCCGGTCTCGGCGCAGAACCTGCTCGGGGTCGCGACGCTGCCGACGTTCACCCACCAGGCGCTGCGCACCGGCCAGACCTGGTACTACCGGGTCGTGGCGGTGGACGCAGCCGGCAACGCCGGTACACCCAGCGAGCCGGTGTCGGCCCGCACCGCCCATCCGACGACGAGCGACTTCGACGGCGACGGCAAGGACGACATCGTCACGTTCACCAGGGGCACGAGCTCCGACGCCTTCGTGGCCCGCTCGACCGGCTCGGCGTTCAGCGGCAACGGCGTGAAGTGGCACGACCACTTCGCCGTCGGGGACGAGATTCCGCTGACCGGGGACTTCGACGGTGACGGCCGCGCCGACGTGGCGACGTTCACGCGCGGTGACGCGGCGGACGTGTACGTGTCGCTGTCGGACGGCACGAAGTTCGTGCAGGACGGCTGGAAGTGGCACGACCACTTCGCGGCCGACGCGGAGATCCCGCTGGTGGGCGACTTCAACGGGGACGGCAAGGACGACATCGCCACCTTCACGCGAGGCGACTCGGCCGACGTGTACGTGGCGCTGTCCAACGGCCGCCGCTTCGTGCAGGACGGGTGGAAGTGGCACGACCACTTCGCCGTCGGCGCCGAACGGCCCGCGGTCGGTGACGTGGACGGCGACGGGCGCGACGACATCGTCACGTTCACCGGCGGCACCTCCGCTGACGTGTACGTGTCGCTGTCCGACGGCACCCGCTTCGTGCAGGACGGCTGGAAGTGGCACGACGACCTCGCCGCCGGCACGGCGCGGGCGCTCCTGGGCGACGTGGACGGCGACGGGCGCGACGACGTCGTGTCGTTCGCCGACGGGAAGGCCACGGCGGCGCTGTCCACCGGCTCGTCGTTCGGCCCGGCGGTGCGCTGGCACGACCACTTCGCCGTGGGCGACGAGGTGCCGGGTGTCGGCGACTTCACCGGTGACGGGCGCGACGACGTGGTGACGTTCACCAGGGGCACGGCGGCGGACGTCTTCGTCGCGGTGTCCACCGGCTCGCGGTTCAGCGGTGACGGCGTCAAGTGGCACGACTCGTTCGCGCTGGGCGACGAGGTGCCGCGGCCGAGCGCGTGGTGACCGGGCGGTGAGGTGACAGGGGGTGACGCGGGGTTCCGCGTCACCCCCTGTCCCGACGTGGCCGTGCGAACGGCGAAGTACCCTTGACCTGCCCGCGCAGTTCCACATTGGACAGGCGGACTGAGTTCCTGCCCAGCAGTGGCAACGCCAGCAGCGCGAGTTACAGCACGGCGTTCGCCGCGAACAGCGGCACGTCGACCAGGTCGGCCCCCAGCACCGCCATCACGACACCGAGCGCGATGTTGGCCCCTGGCCACGGCGAGGGTGATCCGCCAGGACGTGCTCAACGTGCCTGGCCTGCGGATCTCAAGCGGGTGTGTCAAACGTCGCGCGGGCCAGGGGCACGAGCAGTGCGGCCAGCAAGGCCCTGTCCTCAGGTCGCAATCGTGGGCGCTGATCGCCGAGTCGCCGGTGCCGGACCGCGAATCGGTGGCGTAGCGAAGGATCTCGACGTCCTTCTCTCGATCGGTCATGCGCAAGAGCCACAGCGCGGCGAAGACCTGGGAGATGGCGAGACAGGTGAAGCGGACCAGCACAGCCGCGATCATGCCGGACGATGAGCACTACCCGCCGACGCCTGCTGACCTGCACGGACGCATTTCTCGGCACCTACACGAGGCCAGGTCGCCCGGTACCGGCTGCCCAGTGGCGCTCGTGCTCGGCGCGACCTACCGAAGTACCACGCGCGCCAGGCGGCGGGTCGTGATCGCCAGGCCTGCGAGGCCCAGGCCCAGCAGATAGGCCACGTCCAGGAGCAGCACGGGCTGGAAGGGACCCGCGAGTCCGCGGAGCAGATCGATCCCTCGGGTGAGCGGACTCAACTCCACGAGCCACCTCAGCGCAGCCGGGTACACATCAACGGGAAACAGCGTGCCGGAGCACAGGAAGATGACCAGCTGCGCCAGGTTGACGTTCTCCACGTCCTGCCAGCTGCGCAGATAGGTGGTGATCGCGCATCCCAGGGCGGCGAAGCAGAACGTGACCAGCAACGCGGCCGGCAGCACGGCCGCGCTCAGCGGCAGAAGGTCCAGCAGCGCGGTGAAGGCGATCATCGCCGAGATGTAGACCGCGCCGCGCAGCAGTGCCCAGGCGACTTCGCCCGCCGCGATGCTCCTGGTGGTGAGCGGAGTGGTGAGCAGGGTGTCGTAGATCCGCTCGTACCTGAGCTTGTGCAACACGGAGAACGTCGTGTCGTAGATCGCGCCGTTCATGGCCGCTGTTGCGATCAGGGCCGGTGCGACGAACGCCGCGTAGGACGGACCGATCAGGGTGCCGATGCCGTAGCCGAGGCCCAGCAGGTACACGCACGGTTCCAGCAGGCCTGCCACCATCACCAGCCACAGCCTGCGGTAGACCAGGGCGTTGCGTTCCACCAGGTGGGTCCAGCGGCTCATGAGGTCAGCCGTTTCCGGAACGCCCTGTGCGCCACCAGGAGGGCGCCGGCCGTGTACGTGGCGGCAACAGCCAGGAACACCAGAACGAGGCCAGCGGCCGGCGGTCCGGTCAACGTCGCGCGGGCCAGTGAGGTCGCGTGGGGAACGGGAGTCAGCTCCACCACCACGCGGAGTGGCCAAGGGAGGCGGTCCACCGGAAAGAACACGCCGCCGAACAGGAACAGCGGGATGACCACCACGCGGGACAGCACGTCGTAGGTGTAGCCGTTGGGAGCGTGCCCGGCTATCGCGGTGAAGAGCGCCGCGAACGACAAGCCGCACAGCACGGCGACGGGTACACAAAGGACTGTCCACGGTGAAGCGACCACGTCGAGGACGAGCATGGCCGTGAAGAACAGCAGCGACCCCACCGTCAGGCGCAGGACGATCCAGAGCATCTCGCCTGCCAGCACGTCCCGGATGCGCAACGGTGCGTGCAGCATCGACTCGTAGATCGGGTCCCAGCGGATGCGGCCCATGATCGGGCCGAACCCCGCCAGAGAGCCGGTCTGCACGGCCGCGCCGACGATCAGGCCAGGTGCCAGGTAGGTCAGGTACGGCATACCGAGTTCGCCGGCGTCGACGAGGGTGCCCACGCCCGCGCCCACCGCGACCAGGAACACGAGCGGCCCCAGAAGTGAGCCCAGGTACGAGCGCCAGATGTGGCGGAAGGTAAGCACGTTGTGCTGCACCACGCGGATCGCCACGGTCACCTCACCAGCTCGTGGCCGGTCAGCCTCAGGAAGACGTCCTCCAGGTTGCCGCGCCGCACGACGGTGTTCTCCGGCTGGAAGCCGTTCAACCGGGCCAGCACCGCGTCGCTGTCGCCGGTGTAGAGCAGAAAGCGGTCCAGCAGCTGCTCGACGCGGTCGGTGACCGCGGCGAAGCGGTCGGCGATGTCGGGGCGCCTGCCGACCGGGAAGCGCAGCTCGACGACTTCTGGGCTGCAGTACTCGCGGATCAGCGCGCGCGGCGAGCCCTCGGCGATGATGCGACCGTGGTCCATGACCACCAGACGGTCGCAGAGTTGCTCGGCCTCGTCCATGTAGTGCGTGGTCAGGACGAGGGTGACGCCTCGCTGCTTGAGCTCGTACAGACGATCCCAGATCAGGTGCCTCGCCTGCGGGTCCAGGCCGGTGGTCGGCTCGTCCAGGATGATCAGGTCAGGGTCGTTGATCAACGCACGGGCGATCACCAGGCGGCGCTTCATACCGCCGGACAGACCGTCGACCTCCTCGTGCGCGCGGTCCGCCAGGCGCACGAAGTCCAGCAGCTCCAACGCCTTTCGCTTCGCAGCCGACCACGGGATGTCGAAGTAGCGGCCGTAGATGACCAGGTTCTCCAGCACGGTCAGCTCGCGGTCCAGAGCATCGGCCTGCGGCACGACACCCAGCCGGGCCCTGATCGCGGGGCCTGCCGAGTCCGGGTCGGAACCGAGCAGGCGCAACGTGCCGCCGGAGCGCGGGGAGACGCACGACAGCATGCGCATCGTGCTGGTCTTGCCCGCGCCGTTGGGGCCGAGGAACCCGAACGCCTCGGCGCGGCGCACCGTGAAGTCGATCCCGTCGACGGCCGTGCGGCGGCCGAACCGCTTGCACAGTCCGGCCGCCTCGATCATCACAGGTCCACCACCGGATCGCGGTCGAGCCGCACCTTTCCAACGTACTCGTACAGCTCGACCGGGGAGAACGGCTGCATGAACGGTCCCGCGCGCACGTCGCGGTAGAGACGCGCCAATGGGTTGGAGGACAGGTAGCCGGCGCCTCCCGACGCCGTCATCGCGAGGTCCACGGCGCAGATCGCGTTCTGTTCGACGACAGCCTTGGCACACTGGTACTCCGCCATCAGCTGATGCGCGTCGGAGAGCGATCCATCGTTGTCCACATGCGACTCCAGATGCTCGTCCCACAGCCTGCTGACCCGCTGCAGCACAGCGCGGCAGGTCAGCAGCTGCGTCTCGATCCGGGCGAACAACGTCTGGATGGCGTGCCGGTCGGCGAGCAGCCGGTCACTGGGCGCCTTGCGCCGCTTGAGAAGCGTCCCGCGAATGATATCACGGGCCTCTTCCGCGATGCCGAGATATGCCGACAGCAGCGCCAAATTTCCCGCGGACGAGTGCACCAGCTCCTCGGCGCTCCACTCCCCCCACGCGCCGCGCACGCTCATCAGCTCGTCGGGCACGAAGCAGTCCCGCAACCGCAGCGCGTGGCTGCCGGAAGCGCGCATGCCCATGGCGTCCCAGTTCTCGACGACCTCGAAGCCGCCGCTGCCCCGCGTGACCCAGGCTCGTGCGGCGACCCACGAGCCGTCGGACTGCTTGGTGCGGCAGAAGATGTTGAACGCGGTGGCCACCGGCGACAGCGTCGCGAAGATCTTGTCGCCGGTCAGCGACCATCCACCGTCCACACGGGACGCCTCGGTGAGCGGGAACCTGGTGTGCGTGCCGGCTTCCGTACCCGCGCCGCACAGCACCAGCTCACCCGTGGCGACCAGGCGCAGGTAGCCGTCCAGCACCTCGCGATCCGCGCCCGGCCGCCGCCGGTTCCGGCTGATCGACCAGCACGGGCCCATGTGCATCGCCAGTGCGATCGCGGTGGACGCGTCGCCCCTGGCGATCCGGCTCATGCCGACGACCAGGTCCTCCACGGCGGTCACGCCCAGCCCGCCGAGCTCGGCCGGCACCGGCGCCGCGAGCACCCCGCTGTCCCGCATGGCCGCGAAGTTCTCGTGAGGGAACGTTCCGTCGCGGTCGTGGTCGGCGGCACGCGACCGGAAATCGTCGGCGTGCGCTTCGCACAGCGCCACGAACTTCTCTCCTGCCTCGGTGCGGGCACCCAACGCGAGAGTCATGACCGGACCGCCGTCAGCGCTCGGTCCGGCGCCGGCAGGAACCCGATGTCCACCAGATAGCTCAGCTGCCGATGCGCCAGCTGCTCGTCGAGCCTGGCGCACGTGATGTCCGTGCCCTCCAGCGCGGCGAACGTCCTGGTGCAGTCGATCGACGGGTGGCGCGCGCCTTCCGGGGCAGGGCGCTCGGGGATCAGCGGCAGCACCGAGTACGCCGGGCTCTCCGGCTGCAACGTCCGGTGCAGCCTGTCGCGCCACGCCTCGTAGGGCAGCTCCTCGATCCCGTAGCCGAACGACCGGATCCGCGCGTACAGGTCGACGAGCGGTTCGCCGATCGGGTTGGCCAGGTGGTAGGGCTTGCCGAGGTTGTTGTCGTCCAACGAGATGTGCACCAGCGCGCGGCTGAAGAAGTCGACCGGGCTGATGTTGAGGTCCTCCTCGTGGTTCGGCACGACCCCGGCCTCCAGGCAGCCGTGCAACAGGCGCAGCACGTAGTCGGTCGTGTGGCAAACACCGGTGGTGGTGTGCGCGCCGACCAGCCACGGCCGGTAGATCGACACCGGCAGTCCCTTGGCCTGTGCGGCGGCGACGGCGCGCTCGGCGGCCCACTTGCTCTGCACGTAGCCGTGCGGGATCGGACTCGCGGGCAACGGGTCGTCCTCCTTCACGCTGACCAGCCCGAGCTTCACCATCGCGTCCACCGCCGACACGTGGTGCACCGGCTTGACGTGGTCGCGCACCGCGAGCCGGATCACCTCCTGCGTGCCACCGACGTTGGCCGCCTTGAGCGCCGCGTACGGATAGACGAAGTTGACCTGCGCGCCGGCGTGGTAGATCACGTCGACCTCGCGCGCCAGCTGTGAGAACCGGTCCTCCGGAATGCCGAGCAATGGCTTGGTGAGGTCGCCGGGTACCGGCACGATCTTGGTCGCGTATTCGTCGCGCCAGGTGCGGAACTCGGTCATCGCCCCGCGGATCCGGTCGGCACCGTCCGCGTCGTCGGCCGCGCGCACCAGGCAGTGCACGGTGGCGCCGGTGCGGTCGAGCAGTTCGGCGAGGATGAAGGCCCCGAGAAACCCGGTGGCCCCGGTCAGGAAGTACGTGCGGTCATCGTGTGGCATGTGTGCCTCCGGTCTCGAGCGCGGCAAGGATCTCGTCGTCGAGCAGGACTTCGTCCAGGTCGGACTGTTCGTGCAGAGCGATCGCGGCATCCCTGCCGTCGCGCACGTAGGTGTCGATCAGCAGCGCGAGCCCCGTCACGGTCGGGGCCATGTGCCACAGGTCCATCGGGATGTCCACGTGGTAGGTCCGGCTCAGCCTGGCCATCAGCTGCGCCGCGCGCACGGAGTCACCGCCCAGCGCGAGGAAGTTCCTGTCCAGCCGGACAGGCGGCGTGCCGAGCAGTTCCTCGAACACCCGCGCCACGGCCGCTTCCGTCGGGGTGCGGGGCTTTTCCGCGGCCTCGCCGGACGGCTGCGGCAGCCGGGCGCGGTCGACCTTCCCTCCCGGTGTGAGCGGCAACGACGGCAGCCACTGGATCTCCGCGGGAACCATGTGGGGCGGCAGACGTTCGGCCAGGTGGTCACGCAGCAACGCGTCCGGCTCACCCGTCACGTACGCGATCAGGTGCGGCTCGGTGAGCACAGCCGCCGAGGTGACCCGGTCGTGCGAGCACAGCGCGGACTCGATCTCGGCGGGGTGGACGCGATAGCCGCGGATCTTCACCTCGTCGTCGGCGCGGCCGAGGTACACCAACCCGTCGGCGGTGCGCGACACCAGGTCGCCGGTGCGGTACAGGCGTGCGCCGGGCACCTCGCCGAACGGGTCGGGCACGAACGCGGCCGCGGTCGCGCCCGGCCTGCCCAGATAGCCGCGGGACACGGGCGTGCCGCCGACGTACAGCTCGCCGGTCTCGGACTCTTCGAGATTCTCGTCCAGCACATGCAGCCGCGCTCCTGCGATGCCGTCACCGATCGGCACCGGGCCATCGGCCACGTCGCCGGCGCGGAACTCCTTGGCACAGCAGGCGACCGTGGCCTCCGTCGGCCCGTACTCGTTGACCACCACCGTGTCGGGAGCCCAGGACCTCAGCACCTCACCGGTCAATGCCTCACCACCGACCACGAGACGGCGGGCAGCCGCACTGCCTCGAGGCAGCATCTCGGCGAGCGCCGTCAGGTGTGACGGCGTCAGCTTGACGAAGCTGAAGTTGTTGCCGGGCAGAGCTTCCGCGAGCGGAGTGAGCGGTGTCGCCCCTTCGGGCAGCACGGTGACCGCACGGCCGGCCACGAGCGGGGTGAACAGGCTGGTGACGCTGAGGTCGTAGGCGACGGGCGAGTGCAACGGCGCCCCGGATCCCGCGGTCACGTCGTAGGTCGACGCGCACCACTCGACGTAGTTGACCGCCGTGTCGTGCTGGACCTGCACGCCCTTGGGAGTGCCGGTCGAGCCCGAGGTGTAGATGACGTAGGCGAGGTTCTCCTGGCTGACGGCGACATCGGGCCGGGTGGCCGGACCGTCCAGGCCGGCCGGCCACTCCTCGGTGACCACCAGCAAGACCTCGGCGTCGGCGAGGATGAGCTCGCGGCGTGCGGCGGGCTCGTCGGGGTTGAGCGGCAGGTAGGCGGCGCCGGCCGTGAGCACGCCGAGCACCGCGATCAGCAGCTCGGGCGACCGGGGCACGGATACCGCGACCACGGTCTCCTGGCCGGCACCTTCCGCCCGCAGCCGGTGCGCGAGCCGGTTGGCTTTCTCCACCAGATCGCGGTAGCTGAGCCTGGTCTCGCCGCAGACGACCGCCACGGCCTCCGGTGTTCGGGCGGCCTGCTCGGCCACGAGGTCATGCAGGCACGGCTTCATCGAAGTTCCTCTCTGACGGGTGGCGGTGCGCCCACGGCGCGATCTCTTCGAGTTCAGCCGCGAGCCGGAGCAGGAGGGCATCGCCACCGTTCGGAGCAACGAAGTGGACGCCCAGCGGCAGGCCGCCCTCCGGATCGGCGGGCACGGACACGGCAGGGCATCCGGTCACGTTGGCCAGCTGGGTGAACGGCGCCCAGCCCAGCGTCGTGCGCGCGATCCGGTCGACCAGGCCCGCGCGGACCACCGCCCGGTTCAGGCCGACCGCGCGGACGAGACGACCTGCGTCGCGCATCCACCTCGGGGTCTCCAGAGCGCCGATCGGCGGCGCCGGACCGGCCACGGTGGGGGTGAGCAGCACGTCGTACCGCTGGTGGAACTTCGCGAGCGCCCGCGTGTGGTCGTGCCAACGTGCTTGCGCCGCGACGTAGACGGGCGCGGGGATGGACCTGCCGATGCCGGCGGCGAGCACGCTGTCGAGCTCCAGCCCGTGCAGTGAGCCGGTCACCTGCCGGGTCTCCGCGACGGTCGCGGCGATTCGCGCGTACCAGACGGTGAGGAAGTCCGCGGCGAGCGCGTCGCCGTCGATGCCGGGGTCCGCCTCGGTGACGTCGTGGCCGGCCTCCGCGAGGAGATCGGCGGTGCGGCGCACCGCCGTGAGCGTCGACGGCACACCGCGGAACGACCGCTCGGTGTAACCGATCCGCAGGCGTGGCAACGGTTTCACGAGCGCTTCGAGGTAACTGTCCACCGGTCTGACAAGGCAGTCGAGCATCGCCGCGGTGTCACGGACGCTGCGCGAGATCACGCCGTGCGTGCTCGCGCCGTGCATGAGCTCGGCATGCATCGGGCCCGCCGGCACCAGGCCACGGCTGGGTTTCAGGCCGAGCAGGCCGCAGCACGCGGCCGGAATGCGGATCGAGCCGCCGCCGTCGCTCGCGCCCGCGACCGGCACGACGCCCGCCGCCACCGCCGCGGCGGCCCCGCCGGACGAACCGCCGGCGATCCTGGTCAGGTCCCACGGATTGCGCGTGGGGCCGAACGCCAGCGGCTCAGTCGTCGCCTTCGCGCCGAACTCCGGCGTGTTCGTCTTGCCGAACACGACGAGACCCGCATCCAGCCAGCGGCTCACGACGTCGGCGTGCTCGGTCGCGGCGACGTCGCGCCACGCCGCGCTGCCGCGTGAGGTCGGCGTACCCGCGTAGTCCTGGTTGAGGTCCTTGACCAGGAACGGCACCCCGGCGAACAGGCCGGTCAACGGCAGCCGCGCACGTTCCCGCGCGATCTCGGTCATCCACAGCACGATCGCGTTGATCTGTCCGTTGACCGCCTCCGCACGCCCGATCGCGGTCTCCAGCAACTCCCCCGCCGTCACCTCGCCGGTGCGCACCAGCTCGGCCAGCCCGAGTCCGTCGAACCGCCGGTAGTCCGCGAAGTCCATGCCGCTCAACGGAAGTCCTCCCGCCGGAAGACGAGGCCGGTGATCCGCAGCCAGCTCACGGCGCCGGAGGAGTCCCGCAGGAACCGCACCACGAGCCGGGCGCCCGCGATGGTCGTGACACCCTCGTCGGCTCCGGTGAACCGGACCTCGGTGGCGGGCAGGTCCTGACGGTTCGCGGGCGGGCGCAGCACGACACCGGTCGGCGAGTCGACGACGTCCACGCGGTCGACGCCGTCGGTGTACCGGCCGAGATACGCGGTGACGTCCGGTTTCGGGATCTCGCCCCGCACCGGCACGTCCGGCCTTGCCGTGCCGAGGAAGAGCTCGGTCGCCCAGTCCTGGATCATGCCGCCGAGTGGCGGGAACGCCGTCGAGTTCAGCAGCGCCGCGACGGCGAACCGCTTGCCGGGCACGATCGACAGCACCGCGACGTACCCGTCGGAGTTGCCGCCGTGCCCCACGTACGACGTGCCGTCCGCCAGGTGGTCGACGTTCCAGCCGAAGCCGATGGACTCCGCGAACCCGACAGCCTCTGCCTGCGGTGTCCACATGGCCTCGACCGTCTCCGGCGCCAGCACGGAGCCGTCCAGCAGCGAACGCGCGAACCCGAGCAGGTCCCGCACCGTGGTGACGAGCCCGCCGGACGGCGACCGTGCCCGCGACCGGCTCCACGGTCGTGCCACCTCGGGTGGGATTCCGTTGTGCCCCAACGCGATTCCCGGCGGCGGGGAACCGTCCTCTGGAAAGTGCGTGCGGGTGAGCCCTGCCGGTCGCAGCACCAGCTGGTCCGCCGCGTCCTCGAACGACGTGCCGGTCACCACCTCGATCACGCGGCCCAGCACGGAGAACCCGCTGTTGCAGTAGGAGTAGAACCGGCCGGGCGGGCTGATCTGCGCGGCGTGCGCGAGGTCCGTGACGGCGGCGGCGAGCGCGTCGTCGCCGAACTCGTCGTGCGGCCGTCGTTCGCAGAAGTTGGACACCCAGCCCGCGCGGTGGGTGACGAGGTCGCGCAGCGTCACGCACTCGGTGACAACGGGATCGCGCACCCGGAACGTGGGCAGATAGGTGCGGACCGGCAGATCCAGGTCGAGGTCACCGGCCTCGGACAGTCTCATGAGGACGGACGCGGTGACGATCTTGCTGACCGAGGCGGCGCGGAACGGCGTGTCGGGCCCGACCGGCGCACGTCCCCCGACGTCGCGGACGCCGAGAGTCTGCAGGTGCTCGGTGCCGTCGTCGGCGAGCACGCCCGCGCTCACGCCCGGTATCGCGTGCGCCGACATGACCTGCTCGATGTCGTGGCGCAACGGCGCCAGTTCGGCGGTGCTCGTCATCAGATCGCTCCGGTGGGATCGCGGCCGGAGCGGCTGGTGAGAGGAGACCTGACGTCGACAGAACTCCCCGAAGAAACCGTTGTCAAACCGGCAATGCTCCGTCCGAGTGAGAAGAGCCGGCCCTGCAGGTGACGCGCCGTGGCCAATTCCACGTCGCTGGACTCAGCTTCCAGGTGGGCGGCTAGCACTCCGTGTCCCCGCACCACGCCACTACCGCGGGTGAGCGAACCCAAACTAGTCCAGACCGGTGAACCTGACCGTGTTCGGTGACAAAGGCTGACAATTTTGGGTTTTGCCCGCCGATTTGACACCCAGATGGCTACTCGTATGGTGGATGGCACTGGGGCTACATGGACGTTACATGTCCTGGGGTTCACGTTCTGGCAACCACTGACCGGAACGTCGTTGTGCCACAAAGAAAAGGCCTGGGAACGGCTCGGTGAGAGGAGACCGTTCCGCCATTCGACCATTCGACGTGCCTTCGATGGGAATGTCGCGATGACGCGTGCACCGCTTACCTCCGCCCAGCTGGGCGTGTGGTTGTTCGAACAGGTCAACCCCGGCACGTCCGTCTTCACCCTGGCACACTTCGGCAGATTCGCCGGGCCACTCGACCGGGTCGTGCTCACAAAGGCGTTCACGAAACTCACCAGTCGCCATTCCGCACTTCGGAGCACGTTCCACGCCGACCGGAACGGCCCACTGCAGCGCGTTCACGATGAACCGGTGAAACCCGTCTGGGAGGACTTGCGGAATTGCCTGGATCCGCCCGCTGCCGCACACGAGCGCGCACGGGAAAAGGCGAATGCGGCGCTCGACCTGGCCGCGGGTCCACTGGTGGGCCTGACCGTGTACCAGGTGGGCGTGGAGGATCATTTCGTCCTGTTCACCGCACATCACCTGGTGTGCGACGGTGTGTCCCTGCGGATCGCGATGGCCGAGCTGGCCCGCCTGTACGCGGGCGAGGAGCTGGAGCCTCCCGGGGCCGGGACGCCGGGCCCCGTCCGGCCGCGTGACCGCGAGTACTGGCGCGACCAGCTCGCGGACGTCCCCGCGTGCGCCCTCCCCGCACGCAAGCCCGCACGGCCGTCGTTCCACGCGGAGTTCGCGTCCGTGGACGTCCCGGCGCTCGACGGCGTCACGGATCTGGCGAACGCCGAGAAGGCGACCCTGTTCACCGTGGTGCTCGCGGCGCTGGAGGTGGTGCTCGCGAAGTGGTCGGGTCAGCGGGAGTTCGCCATCGGCTGCCCGGTGGCAGGCCGCACCAGCGCCGCGCTGCGTGGCCTGGTGGGGCTGCTGGCGCGCACACTGGTGATGCGCGCGGACCTCACGGGCGATCCGACGTTCCGCTCGCTGCTCGGCAGGGTTCGCCGGACCTCGTTCGAGGCGTTCCGCCACCAGAGCTGCCCGTACGAGGGCGACCTCTTCGACGTGCTGCTCGCCGTGCACGGCTACGAGCAGGAGGACCTGCCGTTCGCTGATGGTGTGCTGACACCGGTGCAGCTGCGCGCCGGTGATGTACGGACACCGCTGGAGGTGCACGTGTGGCCGCGCGGAGGTGGCCTGCGCATCACCGCCGAGTACCAGCGGGACCGGTTCGACGCGAACACCGTGCGGCGGCTGCTCGACCACCTGGCAACCGCACTCACGTCCGTCGTCGCGGATCCGGACGTGCCGCTCTCCCGGCTGGACCTGTTGTCCGCCGACGAACACCGGCTGCTGCGCGAATGGGGAGCAGGCGTCCGCAGCTGGCCGGGCAGGTCTCTCGTCGCACGGATCGGAGGGCCGCCGGACCAACCCGCGATCGTCGCGACCGACGCGACCCTGACCTATTCCGAGCTCGACCGCGAGTCGAACCGGCTGGCCACCGTGCTGCGGCAGCGCGGAGTCGGCGAGGAGGACGTGGTCGGGGTGCGGGTGACCCGCTCGTCCCGCCTGCCCGTGGCGCTGCTCGGCGTCCTCAGGTGCGGCGCGGCCTACCTCCCGATCGACCCCGGCTACCCCGCCGCCCGCACGGACTTCATGATCGCTGACGCCGGCGCGACGATCGTGCTGCGGGACGAGGATGTGAGCGCGGAAGCCCTGCGGCAGTGGCCGGACGACCCCGTCACCAGTCAGATCGAGCCGGACTCGTTGGCGTATCTCATCTACACGTCAGGTTCGACCGGTGTGCCGAAAGGCGTGGCGATCACCCACGGCAACGCCGCCGCCATGGTCGACTGGGCGTTGGCCGAGTTCTCGGCAGAAGAGCTGGCACGCGTTCTCGCGGCCACGTCCATCTGTTTCGACCTGTCGGTCTTCGAGCTGTTCGTGCCGCTGTCGGCGGGCCACACCGTGGTGCTCGCCGACACCGACGCGGTGGCTTTCCTCGACGCGCACCGCGATCTCGACATCAGCATGCTGAACACGGTTCCGTCCATCATGGACGAACTGGTACCGGCCCTGCCCGGTTCGGTGAAGGCGGTCAACCTCGCGGGAGAAGCGCTGCCGCACCGGCTCGTCGCCGCCATCGACCCGGCCGTCGTGGTGCGCAACCTCTACGGTCCTTCGGAGACGACGACCTACTCCACCGGCGCACGGGTGACGGCCGCCGACGACCCTCCGCCGATCGGACGACCGCTCGCGGGCGAGCACGTGGTCGTCGTGGACGCCGACCTCAACCCGGTTCCGCCGGGAGCGATCGGAGAGCTGTACATCGGTGGCACGGGTGTCGCCCGCGGTTACCACGGTCGTGGCGGGCTGACCGCCGAGCGGTTCGTGCCCGCCGCCGGCGGTTCCCGCCTGTACCGGACCGGTGATCTCGTGCGCTTCCGCGACGACGGCGCGCTCGCGTTCGTCGGCAGAGCGGACACGCAGGTGAAGGTGCGTGGTTTCCGGGTGGAGCTGGGCGAGGTGGAGGCCTCCCTCGCCCGGTGCCCCGGTGTGCGGCGAGCCGCGGTGGTCGTGCGCGACGACACGCTCGTCGGGTACGCGGCGGGCGACGCCGACGCCGACGAGGTGACCGCGTTCGTCCGCGACCGGTTGCCGGGGTTCATGGTTCCGAGGGTGGTGGTGCTCGACGAGCTGCCGCTGACGCCGAACGGCAAGATCGACCGGGCCGCGTTGCCCGAGCCCGTCGCCACGACCGCCGCCCCCAGAACCAGCGCCGAGGAGCTGGTCGCGTCCGTGTTCGCCGAGGTGCTCGGCCGCACGGTCGGCGTGGACGACGACTTCTTCGACCTCGGCGGGCATTCGCTGGCGGCGACGCGGGTCGCATCACGGCTGCGCGAGGTGTTCGAGGTCGAGATCGGCGTGCGCGCGGTGTTCGACCACCCGACGGTGGCGGAGCTGACGAAAGCGGTCGCGGCCGGCCCGCCCGCAGCAGGGGGAATCACGCCCGTCGCCCGCGACCGCGTTCCGGCTTCCCATGCCCAGGAACGGTTGTGGTTCCTCAACGAGATGGACGCCGGCCGCGCCTACCTCATGCGGGGCGCCGTTCGGTTGCCCGGCCCCGTCGACGTCGACCGCCTCGAACGGGCCTTGCGGGAGATCGTGCGACGGCACGAGCCGCTGCGCACCGGCTTCGTGCACGAGGACGGGCAGGTGTGGCAACGGATCCTGCCGTCGGTGGACTTCGAGCTGAGCCGTGAGCCCGACGACCGGCCGTTCGACCTGACGAGCCCGCCACTGCTGCGCGCCTCGCTCACCGGCGACGTGCTCACCCTGACCGCGCACCACCTGGTCTGCGACGGCTGGTCGCTGTCGGTGTTCTTCGATGAACTGTCCACTTTGTACGACGGCGGGCTGCCGCCGGAGCTGCCGATCCAGCACGCGGACTTCGCGGTGTGGCAACGGCAGCAGGAGCCCGACCTCGATCACTGGCGCAGGACGCTGAAGGACCTCGAGCCGATCGGCCTGCCGACCGACCGGCCCCGGCCGCCGACGCAGACCTACCGCGGCGATCGCGTGCCGGTGTCGCTCTCCACCGGCGAACTCGCGCAGGACTGCGGTGCCACGCCGTTCATGGCGCTGCTGGCGGCGTACCAGGCCGTGCTGGCCACGTGGTCAGGTGACCCGGACTTCGCGGTCGGCACACCGGTCGCCGGACGCGGACATCCCGGTCTGGAACGGGCGATCGGGCTGTTCGCGGAGACCGTCGTGGTGCGGGCGGACGTGTCCGGGAACCCGACGCTGCGCGAGCTCGTCGGCCGGGTGAAGGCAGCGAGCCTGGAGGCGTTCTCCCGCCAGGACGTGCCGTTCGAACGGGTCGTGCGCGCTGTCGACCCGCACCGCGACACCAGCCGGTCACCGCTGTTCCAGGTGTTCTTCGCCATGCAGAACACTCCCCCGGTGAGGCTGCCGCTGGTCGAGCTGCCGACGGACACCGCCAAGTTCGACCTGTGGCTGTCGGTCGACCCCGCCGGCGACGGCTGGCTGGAGTACAACACCGACCTGTTCGACCGCGACACCGCGCAGCGGCTCGTCCGGCACATGAACACGGTGCTGGGCGCCGGCCCCGACACGCCGCTGGCGGACGTAGACCTGGTGGATCCCGCCGAACGGGCGGTGCTCGACGAGTGGGGCACCGGACCGGCGCTGGACGAGCCGGCGACGTGCCTGCACCAGCTCGTGGCGGGCAGCGGGACGGCGATCAGGGACGCCTTCACCTACGCCGAGCTCGACCTGTGGTCGAACCGGCTCGCGCACCGGCTCCGGGCGCGGGGAATCGGCACGGAGGACGTCGTCGGCGTCCGGATGTCGCGCACGCCGTGGATGGTCGTGGCGCTGCTGGGAATCCTCAAGGCCGGCGCGGCCTACCTGCCCGTCGACCCGGCGTACCCGGCGGAGCGGATCGATCTCGTGCTCGCCGACTCCGGCGCCGCGCTGGTGCTCGACGACCCGGACGTGACAGCCGAGGCGCTGGCCGGGCTGCCCGCCGAGGCGGTGTCCGCCGACGTCGATCCGGACAACCTCGCCTACCTGATCTACACGTCCGGCTCGACCGGATCGCCCAAGGGCGTGGCCATCCCCCACCGCGCGATCGTCGCGTTCCTGCGCGCGATCGCCGCCGAGGTGCCGCTCTCGCCCGGCGACGTGGTCGCGGCCGTCACGACGCTGTCGTTCGACATCGCCGGGCTCGAACTGTTCCTCCCGCTGACGTGCGGCGCGCAGGTCGCGGTGCTGACCGGCGAGGAGGTGATGGACCCGGCGTTGCTCGGCCGCAGGCTGACCGAGGTCGGCGCGACGGTCGTGCAGGCGACGCCGACGACGTGGCGGATGCTGCTGGACGCGGGCTGGCGGCCCGACGGCGTCCGGTGCCTGTGCGGCGGGGAGCCGATGCCGTCCGAGCTGGCCAGGCGGCTGCTCGACACCGGAGCGCCGGTACATCACGTGTACGGGCCGACCGAGACGACCATCTGGTCCACAGTGGACGAGCTGGTCGACCCCACGTCGATCAGCCTCGGCCGTCCGCTCGCGGGCGAGCGGGTGGTGGTGATGAAGGACGGCAGGCGCGCGCCCGTCGGTGTGGTGGGCGAGCTGTGCGTCGGCGGTGTCGGACTGGCACGCGGCTATCACGGACGCGGTGGGCTGACCGCGGACCGGTTCGTGCCCGCGGCGGACGGCTCCCGGCTGTACCGCACCGGCGACCTGGCGCGCTACCGCAACGACGGCGGCCTCACGTTCGTCGGACGCGCCGACAACCAGGTGAAGGTGCGCGGGTTCCGGGTGGAGCTCGGTGAGGTGGAGACCTGGCTGTCCCGGTTCTCCGGGGTCACCCAGGCCGTCGCCGGTGTGGTCGGCGACGCTCTCGTCGGCTACGTCGTCGGTGCCGTCGACGGCGACGCCGTGCGGGAGTGGCTGCGCGACCGGCTGCCCGGCCACCTGGTCCCGTCATCCGTGCTGGTGCTCGACTCGCTTCCGTTGACGCCCAACGGAAAGGTAGATCGCAAGGCGCTGCCGTCCGCTCGCACCGGGAAGACAGGGGTGGCGGTCCTGTCGGCCACCGAGGAGCTCGTGGCGTCCGTGTGGGCCGAGGTGCTCGGCTGCGGCGCGGCCGCGGCGCACGACGACTTCTTCCGGCTCGGCGGGCACTCGATGTCCGCGGTCCGCTTGGTGTCCCGGCTGCGTGCTCTCACCGGCGTGGACGTGCCGGTCAGCGCGGTGTTCCGGCACCCCACCGTCGCCGGGCTGGCCGAGGTGGTCCGCACCGGTTCCAGGGTTCGGCCGATCGAACGCGTGCGGCGCGAGCCGGACATGCCCGCGTCGCCCGCGCAGGAACGCGTGTGGCTCGCGGCGGAGCTGAGTCCCGCGGCGAACCTCGCGTACACCGTGAGCGGCGCGCTGCGACTGCGAGGTCCCGTGGACGTCGACCGGCTGGAAGGCGCGTTGCAGGAGATCGTGCGACGGCACGAGCCGTTGCGCACCGGGTTCGTGAGCGTCGACGGCCGGGTGCGGCAACGGATCCACCCGTCGGTGGACTTCACGCTGAGCCGCGAACCCGACGACCGGCCGTTCGACCTGACGAGCCCTCCGTTGCTGCGCGCCTCGCTGTACGAGGACGTCCTCACGCTGACCGCACACCACCTGGTGTGCGACGGCTGGTCGTTGCCGGTCTTCTTCACCGAGCTGGCCACGTTCTACAACGGTGGCACGCTGCCCGATCCACCACTGCAGCACGTCGACTTCACGCAGTGGCAACGCGTCGACCACGACTACTGGGACGAGCAGCTCGCCGATCTCGCACCGCTGGAGCTGCCCACGGACCGCGTCCGGCAGCCGAGCCGGGAGATCAGCGGCGTCTGCAGGTCCACTGTGGACAGCAGTGTGCTCGACGCGCTGCGCGGTCTCGCCGCCGGCACCGGCGCGACGCCGTTCATGGTGCTCCTCGCTGGGTTCACCGTGCTGTTGCACCGGCACACCGGCCAGGACGACATCGCGGTCGGCGTGCCGGTGGCGGGTCGCGACCAGCCGGGGCTGGAGCGCGCGATCGGGATGTTCGTCAGCACACCGGTGATCCGGACGTCCGTGACCGCGGACGATCCCGTCCTGGACGTCGTCGGCCGGGTGCGGCGCACGGTGATCGACGCCTTCGCGCACCAGGGTTGTCCGGCGGGGCGGGCGCCGCGGGTGGTGTTCAACAACCTGGACCTGCCCACCACCGTGCCCGAGCTCGACGGCCTCACGGTCACGCCGGTGGACACGCCCAGGCCCGCGCCCAAGTTCGACCTGGACGTGTACCTGTCCGGCGCTTCCGACGGCGGCCTCGACCTGCTGGTCGAGTACGACGCCGGCCTGTTCGAGGCGGACACCGTGCGACAGCTGCTCGCCGACTACGCCGAGGTGCTGCGGCAGATGACAGAACGGGACGTCCGCGTCGCCGACCTCGGCCTGCGCGAGCCCGAGGCGCCGACACCGGTGGCGCTGCCGGAGCAGTCGATCACGGACCGGTTCGCGGAGATCGTCGAGGCGTGTCCGGACAACATCGCGGTGGCCGGCCGAACCTATCGCGAGCTGGCCGAGTCGGCAGGAGGTCTCGCGTACCACCTGCGTCATCTGGAGCCGGGGAGTCACGTCGGTGTCCTGTGCACGGACGTCACGCGCGTGCCCGACGCGTTTCTCGGTGTGCTGGCGGCGGAACACGTGTACGTGCCGCTGGATCCGGCCGACCCGCCCGAACGGCTGGCTCAGCTGGCCAGAGCCGCCGAACTCGCCGCCGTGGTCACGGACGTCGACGCGGACCTGGGTCTGCCGACGGTCGGCCTCGGCCGTTCTGGTGATCCGGCCAGTGGTGATCATCGAAAGCCGATCGCCACTGCGCGGAACGCGCCAGAAGATGTCGCCTATCTGCTGCACACGTCGGGGTCATCAGGCGAGCCGAAGCGTGTCGCGCAGACCCATCGCAACGTGATGCTGCATGTGCGGAACTACGTGAAGGCACTGGGCATCCGGCCAGATGACCGCGTGTCCCAGCTGAGCTCGTACACGTTCGACGCGGCCGTGCTGGACATCTTCGGCGCACTGCTGACCGGCGCGACGCTGTGCCCGATCGACGTGCGGGCGTCGTCTGCCGACGAGGTGGTCGCCCAGATCCGCGACGCGGGCGTGACCGTCTACCACTCGACCCCCACAGTGCTTCGTCACCTGCGTCCCTCCGGCTGGCCGGAGACGGTCCGCGTCGCGGTGCTCGGAGGAGAAGAGCTGCGCGGCTCCGACATCGCGGGCTTGGACTGCACGGTCGTGAACCTGTTCGGTGCCACCGAATGCACGCTCGCCACGTTGCACGTGGCCGATCCCGCCGACCGGAGGGACAGCGTGCCCGTCGGCCGGCCCGTCCCGGGCATCGAGATCGAGCTTCCCGAACCGCACGGTCCGGCCGTGTGCCGCGGCCCCCAGGTCGCGGGAGGCCACTGGGACTCCGGTGACGTGCTGAGGCGGCTGCCGGACGGAACGCTGCAGTTCGCGGGCCGGGGTGAGGGGTACGTGAAGCTGCGCGGCCACCGGATCGCACCCGCCGAGGTCGAAGCCGCGCTGCGGGGATGCCCCGGAGTGAACGCGGCCGCGGTGGTAGTCCGGTCAGACGACCGCGGAGAAGACCACCTCGTCGCGTACGTGGTCGGTGATCCGGACCTCAGGACGCGGATGCGCGCGGTGCTGCCGTCGTACCTGGTGCCGGACTCCTACATCCAGCTGCCGGAGCTGCCGCACACGCGCACCGGCAAGGTCGACCGGCTGCGCCTGCCCGATCCCGACTGGACCGGCGCCGGACACGAGCGGCCTGCCAACGACGTGGAACGGCAGATCGCCGACATCTGGCAGGCGGTGCTCGGCCGCGACGGCATCGGGCGGCACGACGACTTCTTCGAGCTGGGTGGCCACTCGCTGCTGGCGAATGCCGTCGTCGCTCGCATCCGGCAGTCGCTCGGGCTTCCCGTGTCGCTGCGGGCGCTCTTCGACCACCCGACGGTGGCCGAGCTGGCGGACGAGATGAGCGGACAGCAACAGGCCACCGCGGCGCCCGCGATCACCAGACAACGCCGGGTCACCTATCGACAGGGAGGATCGTCATGAGCGGACGCCTCGCCGAGAGCTACGTGTTCCCGGCCTCGTTCGCCCAGCAGCGGATGTGGTTCCTGTGCCAGCTGAATCCCGAGGCACACCGGACCTATCACATGTCGGGCGAGTTCGAAGTGGACGGTGAGCTCGACCTGGAGGTGCTGCGCGAGGCGCTCGCGGTCCTGGTCGCGAGGCACGAGATCCTGCGGACCAGGTTCGTGCTGTTCGACGAGGACGACGAACGCTTCGGCGGCCGGCTGTGCCAGGTGATCGAGCCGACCGGTGAGATCCCGCTCGACGAGACCGACGAGCCGTTCGAGCTGGACCGGTTGCCGTTGCTCAGGATGAGGCTGTCCGGACGGGTGCTGAGGCTGGACGCCCACCACATCATCTGCGACGGCTGGTCGCTCGCGGTGTTCTTCGACGAGCTCGCCGAGTGTTACCGGGCCATCACCGGCGGACGCTCCCCCGACCTGCCGGAGCTGCCGATCCAGTACGCGGACTTCTCGGAGTGGCAACGGGAGCAGGCCGCCCGGCTGGACCTCGCGTTCTGGCGCGACCGGCTCGCCGGGGTGCCCTCGCTCGCGCTGCCCACCGACCGGCCGCGCCCCGAGCGCCAGTCGTTCCGCGGCGGACGGGTCGACGTGCACCTGCCGCCGGTGCTGACCCGGCGGGTCGCCGACCTGGCCGCGCAGGAGCGGGCGACGACGTTCATGGTGCTGCTGGCCGCGTTCGAGGCGTTGCTCGCCCGCCGGTCCGGTCAGGCCGACTTCGCGGTGGGAACCCCGGTCGCCGGGCGCGGGATGCCCGAGGTGGAGCGCAGCATCGGATTGTTCGTGAACACGGTGGTGCTGCGGGCCGACATCGACGGCGACCCGACGTTCCGCGAACTGGTGCGCCGTGTCCGGGACACCAGCCTCGACTCCTTCTCGCACCAGGACGCGCCGTTCGAACAGGTCGTCGAGCAGGTCGCCCCTGATCGCAGCAGGTCGTTGTTCCACGTGTTCTTCGCCGTGCAGAACACCCCGGCGCCGGTGGTCGACCTGCCCGGTGCCCGGCTCACGCCGCGCGACGTTCCGCGCGACACCGCGATGTTCGACCTGCGGCTCGCCTTGCGTCCTGACGGCGACGCGATGAGCGGCTGGCTCGAGTACAACTCCGACCTGTTCGACCTCCCGACGGCGCAACGCATCGCAGCCGAATGGCTCGACGTCGTCGAGGAGATGCTCGACGAGCCGGACGCGCGGGTCGAGTTCGACCGCGCGGACCTGGTCGCGGCCGCGGCGCCGGTAACCCTCGAACGCACCTCACCGGAACCCCGGACACAGCTGGAAACCGAGCTGACGGACATCTTCCGCCGTCTGCTCGGCAGGGACGAGCTCGACGTACGGACCAGTTTCTTCGAGATGGGCGGCACCTCGCTGCTGGCCGTGCGGGCGATGCGGCAGATCAGGCGCACGCTCCGTGTCGCCATCCCGGTCGAGACGATCTTCAGCCTGACCTCGGTCGAGAAGCTCGCGCGCGCCATCGAGTCGCCGGAGAGCGTCGCGGGCACGCCGGACTCGGAGGGCATCCGCGACGAGGTGGAAGCCATGTGGCGCAACGAGAACTTTGAGGAGGACCACTCATGAGCACGCTGCACGGCCTGGTCGCGGACCAGGCTCGACGCAGCCCGGACGCCGTCGCCGTGGTGGCGGGGGACGAGCGCGTGTCGTTCGCCGAGCTGGACCAGCGGGCCAATCGGCTGGCGGGTCACCTCGCTTCGGTCGGGGCTGGGCCGGAAACCGTGGTCGCGGTCTGCCTGCCGCGGTCTGTCGACCTGATCGCGGCGATGCTCGGGGTGCTCAAGACGGGCGCCGCCTACCTGCCGATCGACCCCGCCGAAGCGCCGGAACGACGCCGCTTCATCGTGCGGGACGCCGACGTGCTGCTGACCATCACGGCCGAGCGGCTCGCGCAGGACAGGGCGGCGATCGACGCACGGCCCGGCACGTTCACGGGCCCGCCGACCGATCCGGCGAACCTCGCCTACGTCATCTACACCTCTGGCTCCACCGGCGCGCCGAAGGGTGTGATGGTGCAGCACGATTCGGTGGTGAACTACCTGCGGTGGGCGTTGTCTGCCTACAACTCCGCAGGTGACCGCGGCGTGCCGCTGCACTCCGCCGTCAACACCGACCTGAGCGTGACCTCGCTGTTCGTGCCGCTGCTCGCCGGCCAGCCGGTGGTGGTGCTGCCGGAGGAGGACCCACCGGTCAACTTCCTGCCTCGCGCGATGGCGTCAGGCGGTTTCCGCTTCGTCAAGCTCACCCCGGCCCACCTCGAACTGCTGGCCGACGCCCTCGCTCCCGCCGACGCGGCGAACGCGTCCACCAGGCTCGTCGTCGGCGGCGACGCGCTGACCTACCGGGCGCTGGAGTTCTGGCGGGACAGCGGCGTCACGGTGGTCAACGAGTACGGCCCGACGGAGACCACTGTCGCGTGCTGCGCCTTCGAGACCTCCGCGACCGGCGAGGGCCCCGTGCCGATCGGCACGGCCATCGCGGGCGCGCGGCTGCACGTGTTCGACGACTCGCTGCACCCGGTTCCCGACGGCGAGGTCGGCGAGCTGTACGTCGGCGGGACGCCGGTCAGCCGCGGCTACCTCGGCAGGCCCGGCCTGACCGCTGCCTCTTTCCTGCCGGATCCCTCGGGAGGCCGGATGTACCGCACCGGCGACCTGGTACACCAGGATCCTTCCGGCAGGCTCGTCTACCACGGCCGCGTCGACCACCAGATCAAGCTGCGCGGCTACCGCATCGAGCCTGGCGAGATCGAGGAGGTGCTCGCCGCCCACCCCGGCGTGCAGTCGGTCGCGGTGGGCGTGCAGAACCAGGGCACCAGCAGGGCGGCACTCGTGGCACACGTGGTGGCGTGTTCGTCCACCGCGGACCTGCTCGACTTCGCCGCCGAACGCCTGCCGGGGCACATGATCCCCGCAGAGGTCCGGCTGACCGACTCCCTGCCGCTCACCAGGCAGGGCAAGATCGACCGGTCGAGGCTGGGATCGCAGCCGGCCGCGGCGCCCGTGGACTCCGCGCCGCGCACCCCGCTGGAGGAGTCGATCGCGGAGAACTTCGCCGACCTGCTCGATTTGTCCTCTGTGGACGTCCGGCTGAGCTTCTTCGAGCAGGGCGGCAACTCGTTGCTCGCGGCCCGCCTCGTCGCCAGGCTCATCCGCGCCTACCAGGTCGACCTGCCGGTGGCGACGTGGCTCGAGGACGCGTCGGTCGCCGGGTTCGCCCAGCTGATCTCGACCTACCGCGAGCACGGCAAGCAGGCCGCGCTGTCGTTGCACGCCGCGCCCGAGTTCGACGACCTGAGCCTCGACGACGAGATCCTCGGGGACCTGCATGCGGCACGCTGACTCCGCCACCGCGAGCGGCCCCTCCGGCGGGCTGGTCCCGCCGCTGGGCCGCACCGCGTGGCTGGTGCTCGGCCTGAACCTGCTGTCGTGCTTCGGCAGCGGGCTCACCAAGCCGTTCCTCATCGTGTACCTCCACGAGGTGCGCGGCATCGGACTGGCGACCGCGGGTCTGCTACTGGGCTCGATCGGGCTGGCAGGACTCCTCGCCATGCCTCTCGCGGGCGTCCTGATCGACCGGATCGGCCCGTTCAAGGCGTTCGCCGCCGGCCAGGTCGTCGGCGGCGTCGGCACGGCCGGGTTCGTGCTGGCCGACGATGTCACGACCGCGCTGATCGCCTGCCTGTTGCTGGGCGCGTCCGGCGGCATCACGACCAACGGACTGTCCACTCTGCTCGCGGTGGTGGTACCCGCGCAGCAACGTGGCGCGGCGTTCGGCCTGGGGTACACGACGTACAACATCGGCACCGGCATGGGTGCCCTCGCGGCGGGCCTCGTGCTGTCACTCGGCGAGACATCGGCCTACACAACGGTTTTCCTCGTTGACGGAGTCTCGTTCGTGCTGTTCGCGTTCGTCCTGCTGACGCTCGACCGCGGGTACCGGCAACCGCGCCGGGAGAACCCCGGATACCGCGCCGTGCTCGGAGATCGGGCGCTGCTGGTCGCGTTCGTGCTGAACACGATGTTCTGGACGGCGGCGCTGAGTCAGACCACCGCGGCGTTCCCGGCGTGGGCGACCGGCCCCGCCGGAGTGTCGACGACCGTGGTGGGCGTGGCGTTCGCGGTCAACACGGCTGTGCTGGCGGTGAGCCAGCTGGTCGTCATCAAACGTCAATCGAGGAGAACCACCGGAGCCGCCGCGGCCGGGTGTGTGTTCGCCGTGTCGTGGCTGCTGATGGCGTCCGCGCCGAGCCCCGTCACGCTGGTGCTCGCGATGGCGGTGTTCGCGCTGGCCGAAGCGCTGCTCGCGCCCACCCTGCCCGCGATGATCAACGATCTCGCGCCGGAGGGTGTCCGCGGCCGCTACAACGCGGTGTTCAACCTCTCCACCCAGCTCGGGCAGATCGCGGGCCCGGCAGCAGCGGGATGGCTGCTCGGCGGTGGGCACGGCGTGTCACTGCTCGTCGCGCTCGCGGGTGTCTGCCTGCTCGCTGCGGCCGGGTCGGCGTTCGCCGGGAAAGTGGTTCCCCCGCAAGCGAATCGAACGGAAGGCTAGACATGTTGCCGTATCTGCTGACACCGGACGACACAACCGATCTCGCGGAACGACTGCGCCGCGACCACGACGCGCTGCTCGCGAAGTTGCACGAGGCCGGCGCGCTGCTGTTCCGCGGCTTCGACGTGAACGACCCGTCGGGCTTCCGCGACGTGGCCCGGTCGTACACACCGGACCTGCTCGACTACACCTACCGATCGACGCCGCGCAAACAGGCCGAAACGGGCGTCTACACGTCCACGGAGTACCCGCCGGACGAGCAGATCCCGATGCACAACGAGAACTCCTACTCGCGCACGTGGCCGGCGAAGCTGTGGTTCTACTGCCAGCAGGCCGCGGCGGCGGGCGGGGCGACGCCGCTGGCGGACAGCCGCAAGGTGTACCGGCGCGTCGATCCGGAGATCCGGGACCAGTTCGCACGACGGGGTGTGCGCTACGTCCGCAACTACGGCGCGGGCATGGACCTGCCCTGGCAGGAGGTCTTCCAGACCGAGGACCGCGCGAACGTGGAGAAGTTCTGTCGCGAGGCGGACATCGACTTCCGCTGGGACGGCGACCTGTTGCGCACCAGCCAGGTCTGCCCGGCGGTCGCCACGCATCCCGCGACCGGCGAGCACGTCTGGTTCAACCAGGCGCACCTCTTCCACCCCTCCGCGCTGGACGAGGAGACGCGGGAGGCGTTGACGCTGCTGTTCGGCCAGGACGGCCTGCCGCGCAACGCGTTCTTCGGCGACGGCGGCGACATCCCCGTCGAGCACCTCGACGAGGTCCGCGCCGCCTACGACGCGGAGATGGTCGACGTCGCGTGGTGCGACGGCGACGTGCTGCTGGTGGACAACCTGCTCGCCGCACACGGCCGACGTTCCTACACGCCGCCGCGCAAGGTGCTCGTCGCCATGGCCGAGGCGACCACGTCATGACGAAAGGAGAGTCCGCTGTGGGCACGTACCAGGTCGTGATGAACGACGAGGAGCAGTACTCGATCTGGCCGCAGGGCACGGAACTGCCGAGCGGCTGGCGGGTGAACGGACCGAGCGGGTCGCGTGAGGAGTGTCTCGCGCACATCGACGAGGTGTGGACCGACATGCGGCCACGCGGGCTGCGCGAACGGATGGCACGTGCCACGGGAACGGCGTGATCGCGGATGTCCAGTGTCACCATCCGCACTGATCCGGGCGCACTCGGGCCGCCCGCGCCGGAACGGGCCCGGATCATCCGCACCGCCCTGCTGATCAGGGCCGTCGAGGAACGCCTGCTGGAGCTGTTCGCGGAGGGCACCCTGTCCGGCACGGTGCACACGTGCATCGGTCAGGAGTTCAGCGCGGCCGTGATCGGTGACCACCTGCGCGAGGGTGACGCGGTGTTCTCCAACCACCGTTGTCACGGCCACTACCTGGCGGCGACCGGCGACGTGCTCGGGCTCATCGCCGAGGTGATGGGGCGCTCGGCGGGCACCTGCGGAGGCCGTGGCGGCAGCCAGCACCTGTGCCGGGAAGGGTTTCTGTCGACCGGGATCCTCGGTGGCTGCCTGCCGATCGCGGCGGGTACCGCGCTCGCGGGCAAGCTCCGCGGCGACGACCGGATCGCGGTGGCGTTCATCGGCGACGGGACGCTCGGCGAGGGTGTTCTGTACGAGGTGCTCAACATCGCCGCGTTGTGGCGTCTGCCGATCCTGTTCGTGCTGGAGGACAACGGATACGCGCAGTCGACCCAGCAGCCCGAGGTGCTCGCCGGTGACATCGTCGCGCGCGCCTCGGCGTTCGGCGTCGAGACCGCGTCGGCGAACACCTGGCAGTGGGAACACCTGTGGCACACCGCGGGCCAGGCGGTCGAGCACGTCCGCGCGGGCGCACCGTTCTTCCTCAAGGTGTCGACGTACCGGCTGCGGGCGCACTCCAAGGGCGATGACGACCGCAGCGAGGAGGAGGTCGCGCGGTTCGAGGAGCACGACCCGCTCAACCGCATCGTCGCCTCGGACGAACCCGGTGTCGCCGGCATGGTCGCGGACGTGCGGCGGGTCGTGGACTCGGCGACCGCCGACGCACGCAGGTCGCCCAATCCCCTTCCGCACCCCGAAATCGACGACGATCCCCCGCTGCGGCTGCGAGCCGTGCGGCTCGACGGCCCGCGGTTCGTCGACTCGCTGCACGAAGCCCTCGCGGCGGGCATGCGGGCGAACCCGGACACGATCCTGCTGGGAGAGGACATCAAGGCGCCGTACGGTGGCGCGTTCAAGGTCACCAGGGGCCTGTCGGACGACCATCCGGACAAGGTCCTGAACACGCCGATCTCGGAGGCCGCGATCACCGGCATCGGCACGGGTCTCGCCATGTGCGGCATGAGGTCGTTCGTCGAGATCATGTTCGGCGACTTCATGACGCTGGCGACCGACCAGCTGGTCAATCAGGCCAGCAAGATCGCGTTCCTGCGCGGCCCCGGTGCCGACCCGGTGGACGTGGTGGTCCGCACCCCGATGGGAGGGCGGCGCGGGTACGGCCCGACCCACAGCCAGACGTTGGACCGGCTGTTCGTCGGCACGCCGGGACTGCGGGTCGTGGCGTCCAACAGCCTGGTGGATCCGGGTTCGCTGATCGCCGCGCTGTGCCGCGGCGGCCACGGGCCGACCGTGTTCCTGGAGAACAAGCTCCTGTACGGCCGCAGGCTGGGCGAGACCGTGCCGCACGGGTTCACGCTCGAACTGTCCGAAGAGGACTTCCCGGTCGCACGCGTGTCGGCGGGCGGTCGCGCCGACGTCACTCTCGTCGGCTACGGCGGCATGGCCGACTACCTGCTCGCGGCGGCCGACCTGCTGTTCACCGAGCACGACGTGCTGGCGCAGGTGCTGTGCCCTACGCAGATCTACCCGTTGCGGTGGCGCAGATTGCTCGACGTGCTGACCGCTGGACGCGGTGTCGTCGTGGCCGAGGAGGGGCCGGGCTTCGCGGGCTTCGGCTCGGAGCTGCTGGCGCAGCTCGTCGAGGAGGCCGGCGCCCTGCCCGCGCGCAGGGTGGTGCCGAAGGAGACGCCGATCCCGGCGGCGAAGGAGCTGGAGCGCGACGTGTTCCCCGAACCCGGCGACATCGTGCTGGCCGCACTCGAGGTGGTGGGTGAGTCGTGATCACGGAGATCAAGCTGGAACAGGAAGGCGCGAACGACGAGTCCGCGGTCGTGCTCGGCTGGTTCGTCGAGGACGGCCAGCGGGTCGACGAGGGCGACACGCTGCTGGAGGTGGAGACCTCCAAGGTGACCGTGGAGATCCAGGCCCCGTCGGCGGGGTTCGTCGTGCCCGCCGTCGCATTGCGGCACGAGGCCCGCGTGGGCGAGGTCGTCGCCTACGTGTGCGCCGACGAGACCGAGCTGGCCGACGCGCGGGCGCGGCGGGTTCAGGAAACCGAACCTGCCCCGAAAGCCGACGGGCAACGGGTGTCCCCTGCCGCCTTGCGCTACGCACAGGAACACGGTGTGGAGCTCTCGCAGTTCGCCGGCCAGCCGGTGGTGACGCTGCGGGACGTTCAGTCGGCCGGCTCGGCAGAACCGTTGAGCCGGGCCAAGGAACTGGAGGTGCGGCGGCTCGCCGAGGCCAACGTCCTGAACGCGGCCATCTCGGTCCAGTTCGACGGCGCCGGTGTGCGCGAGTTCGCGGCGAAGGCCACCGTGCCGTCGGTGCGGCTGCTGGCGACCGTGGTGCGGGCCGTGGCGTCCGCGCTGACCGAGTTCCCGAACCTGAACTCCTGGTTCGACAACGGGATCCGAACACACGAGTCGATCGACGTCGGCGTCGCCATCGACCTGGACGACTCGCTCAAGGTCGGCGTGGTGCACGAGGCCGACCAGCTCGACCTGGACGCGACCGAGCGACGGCTGGGAGAACTGGTCTCCCGTTACCTCAACGACGAGCTGGCCGTGTCCGACGTGACCGGCGGCGGCGTGACGATCAGCGACCTGTCCATGGAGGACGTCCTGTCGTTTCAGCCGTTGCTCAACCACGGTCAGGCGCTGGCCATCGGTCTCGGCGGCGACCGGACGCTGCCCGGCGCGCCGATCTGCGTGACCGCCACGTTCGACCATCGCGTGACCACCGGACGCGAGGTGAGCCAGTTCCTCAACCGCTGCCGCCACCTCGTCACCGGCTACGGACAGGAGCAGACATGACGACGCTCTGGTACTACTGGGACCGCCCACGTCTGGGTTGGCGGCAACACGAGTCGAAGTTCGGCGACGGCCTGGAGTTCACCGGCCTGCCGCCGGGACGCACTGTCGCCGTGCTCAACCGCAACGCGGACGAGACCACTTTGGACGGTCAGCGGCTGCCACCAGGAACCTGGACCAAGGTGACGACCGAAGCGCTGGCGCACCGGTCCGACGACCACAACCTGCACGTCGACCTGTCGGACATCGCCGAGGAGCTGCCGACCAGAACATCCGACCAGCGTCCGTTGATCGACTGGTGGGGCCCGATCGACGGAGTGCGCGGCTACGGCCGCCAGGCGCTGGACATGTGGCGCGGCCTGTGCCAGCTGGGCGTTGAGGCGCGACTGCACCCGAGCCAGTACCAGCACGCGGCCAGCTACCAGGCCGAATGCCTATACGTCGACGACTTCGTCGTGCGTGCGGCCGCCTCCACCGCATCGCCCGCGCGCATCGCGGTCGCGATGACCACGCCGTTCGACCCGGTGCTGCGGGAGAACCCGTCCCCGATCAAGATCGCTGTCACCCAGCACGACACCGACTCTGTCCCGCCGTGCTTCGCGTCGTGGGTCAACGAGTGCACGCATCTGATCGTCACGTCGAGCTTCCAGTACGACAACTGGAAGAAGGCGGGTGTGACGATCCCGATGTCCGTGCTGACCTCCGGGATCGACACGGACGTGTTCACACCCGTCGCGCATCCGCCCGGTCCCCGGTTCCGGGTGCTGATCATCGGCGCGCTCACCCCGCGTAAGAACGTGGTCGCCGCGATCCGCGTCTTCCAGGCGGCGAGCGGCGGTTCACCGGACTGGGAACTCACCATCCTGAACCGCGGCAAACTGGGCCACGACATCAAGACCGCGGCTCGTTCCGACCCGCGGGTGAACGTCGTCAGGTCGGACGGCGACCCCGGCCGGGTGCTGGAGTCGTACCAGTCGCACGACTGCTTCCTGTGGCCGTCCAAGGGCGAGGGCGTCGGCCTGCCGCCGCTGGAGGCCATGGCGTGCGGCATGGAACTGGTGTGCGCCCACAACTCCGGCATGATCGACTATTTGGACGACGCGTGGGCGTGGCCGATCCGCTGTCCGGTCAAGGTTCCAGCCGACGCGCCCGGCGAGGAGTTCGTGGCCGACTTCGTGGGCAACTACGGCCCGGCGGGCGACTACTGGCTGGTCGACGAGGACCACGCGGCCGAGCAACTGCGCGCCGCCCACGACGCCTGGCGTTCGGGTGAGGGCAAGGGCGAGGCCGCGAGCGCCTACGTCCGCGAGCACCACTCCGTTCGCAGGCAGGCCGAATCAATACTGTCCGTGATATCGCGATACCTGTGAGGTTTCCATGCGGTTTCTCAGTCCGGAGTGGACACAAGCGGTCACGTCACGGATCGTCGAGGACGACCTGGTGGACGAGCTGCCGGACCGTTCCTGCTTGCTGCAGCTGAACATCACCTCCGCTCCCCCGCTCACCCTGAACGTGGGCGTCGAGAAGGTCGTGCTGTCACCGGGCGAAGCGACCTCCCCGGACGCCTCGCTCAGCTACACCTACGAGACCGCCGTCCGGATGGCACAGCGCGAGCTGATGCCGGGCGAGGCGTTTCGCGCGGGCCTGATCACGGCGGCCGGCGACGTGGACGTGTTGATGGGGCTGGAAGAGGTCTTCGACGACGTGGTGTGCGCGATGAACAAGGTGGAGTGTGAGTACTGACGGTTTCGCCACGATCCTGCGCCTGCTGGACGCGCACGGCGTGCCGTACACGGTCCTGCGCCACGCACCGGAGGGCAACACGGAACGGGCGAGCCGAACCCGTGGCCACGACCTGCACGCGGCGGCCAAGTGCCTGGTGACCGAGGTCCGCACCAAGGCAGGCGCGTCCCGGTTCGTGCTGGCCGTGGTCGAGGGCCACCGCAAGGTCGATCTCAAGGCGTTGAAGCGGCTCTACCGGCGCAAGGACGCGAGCCTCGCTCCCCCGGATCTCGCTGAGGAGTACGGCGGGGCCGCGGTGGGCTCCATCCCGCCGTTCCCGCTGCACGACAGGCTTGACGTCGTGGTGGACGTGGGCCTGCTCGACCACGAGGTCATCTACTTCAACGCCGCCAGGCTTGACCGCTCTGTGGTGCTCAACGTGCGCGACTACGTGTTCATTGCGGGACCACGCATCGCGCGCATCGCCTCGGGTTCGTGAGCACCCTGCGGGCACCGCTGCGCCAAGGATCCGCGTGCGAAGTGGTCGGCCGCCGTGTCCGGTCATCTGGCCGTTCGGCCGGCGGGTCAGGTTCGGACACTGCGGTGGGGAGTCGAGTCAGGCGACGATTCCCCGGGTGTCGCGCCAGACCATCTCCACCATCACCGACAAGGTGATCGAGGGTCGAGAAACAGCACTTCGAGCTGATCGGGCAGGGCATGAAGGGGCTCGCCGGCGTCAACAGGAACAGCGTCCACCGCAACCGGCCGGACCGCGCCGAGCTCGTCAAAGACGCGTTGCTGCAGTACGCGGAGGACTCCGCGCCTCTGCACGACTCCGGCGATCTCCGCCCTGATCCGGTCGACTTCCTGGTGGCGCTGGCCGAGCGGCCGTCGAGCTCGGTCGGCCGCGCCATGCTGCAGGCCACCGTCACGGCCACGGCGAACACGGATCTGGCCGAGGCGATGCGCGCTGCCGACGACCAGCAGTTCGCCGCCGCCCGCCAGCGGTTCGAGAGTGCCATCGACAGGGGAGAAATTCCGCCTGTCGACAGCTACTTCCTCACCGAACTGCTGTCCGGGCCGGAAGTGACGGGACCGCCTTGGTCCCGGCCTCAGCGCAGCACGAAGACGCGCAGGAGTCCCCACACCGCGGACAGCACGAGAACGAGACCCGCCAAGCTCAGCGCCAGCCACCTCAGGTCGCGTTGCCGTTGCAGCCTGGTCGGTGCACGGGTGTCGTCCAGGTGCGCGAAGACGGGTGCGAGCTGCTGCAGCAGCGCCATCTCGAGGCTGGTGGCGCGATCGGTGCTGAGGCGGACCTGTTCCGCGGTCCAGTCCTCGCGGAAGTGCAGTGCTGCTCGGACCGTGTGGTCGTCGGCATCGGGCAGCGGCGCGAGGTCTGGCAGCGGGTGCGGGAACAGGTCGGCCACGTCGGAGCGGAAGTTGTCGTACTCCCAGTTCCCGAACGGGAGCAGGACCACGACGCGGCGCGGGTCGACGGTTGCTCTGACCTGGTCGAGCTCCCAGCGCAGCCCCTCACCCCGGCCTGCGCCGATGAGGACCAGCTGGGAGCGGTCGAGGAGCTCACGCACCGTCTCCTGCCAGTCGTCGCCGACGTAGACACGAGGCGCACCGGCCGGTGGAAGTGGCTCGCCGGGCCGCCCGATCGCCACCAGCGGTCCGATCCTGGCGAACGCACGGGCGAGCCGCTCCTCCTCGGTCCGGAAGTAGTCCATCGCAGTCTCACCGGTGCGCGCCAGCAGATCGTCGATCAGGAACGAGCGCAGGTAGAGCACGGGACGACGGGGATCGGCCTGGAGTGCGGACCATCCGTCTGCCGAGGTGTTCCGCTTGAACCCGACCCAGCACCTGACGACGACATGCCTGCCGATCGGCTGGCAGATCAGGTGAGCCGCGACGAGGCCGACGAAGTAAAGGGCACCACCGCCCAGCCAGTCGGTCGTGATCGCCAACGCCACCACGACCGCGAGGATCAGCACGAAACCGGCGACGGCGCAGCAGAAGTACGCCGCGGCGCGCGCCTTCGACCGGCCATGCGTTCGTTCAGGGTTTTCGCTCACGTCCGCCCCCGCGACCACTGCTCGGCGCAGGAACAACCCGGCCGAGCTGTGCCCAGGACACTGCAGCACTCCTGGGTGTAGAGGACGAACCCTGTCCTCTTGGGTCTCGAGAGTAGACCCGCGGTCGCGCACCTCGTCGTCCAGCCCCGACGCGGCCGTCCCGGCGCCGATGGCGTGCACGATTTCGCCGCCGTGAGTGACGACGACCGAGACGCCGGGCAGCCCAGTCGCGTCGAGCGCCTGGTCCAGATGGGTGTCGATCGATACCGGCGTGGGGGCCTGAGAGAGGGCCAGCACCAGCCCGGCCACGAGTGTCCTCATGGGCCGGAACGCGATGGATCAGAAGGTCAGCGCCGGTTGCGTGAGACGCGCTCCGGTGATGTGGAGGGGTATCGCTCGCCGATCCGGTCTGGTTACCGGAGAAGGTCCACGTGCCACCATCGCACCGCCTCACGGTGCGAAACCGTCCTCCAGCTCTGCGTCAGGTACTCGACGCCGTTGCCGCTCCACGACCAGCCGATGTACCCGAGACCGCGAGCCTGCGCCTGAGCCATGATCGTGTCCTCGTCCGGGTTGCCGTCGCTGTGGTTGTGCCCGAACTCCCCTACCACCAACGGCAGCCCCGCCGAGCGGAACGCGTCGAAGTACGCGTTGATCTTCGCCGCGGTGTTGTAGACGCCGTACATGTGGATGGAGAACACCGTGTTGCGCTGCGGATCGGAGTCGAGCACCGAACGAGCGTTGTTCGAAGGAGACCATCCCGGCGGGTCGGACGTCAGCACAACCTTCACTCGGTCACTCATGAGCTTTCTAAAGGTGCCTGCGAAACTCAGCCCTCGGATAGTCGAGCTGAGGTCTGCACCGGTGGAGGCGGCGCGAATGAGCCAGGGTCGGGAGTAAGTAAAGTAACCTGGCAAAGCAGCCGGCTGAAGGGTGGAACCGTGGCGAGGAGCCCGATCTGGGCAAGCCGGCCGAAGACGCGCGGCTTGGTCCTGGACGTGATCAGGGCCGCGCGCACGATCAGCCGGGTGGAGCTGACCACGGCGACCGGCCTGACCGGGGCGACGATCTCCGAGGTCGTGAAGGAGCTCCTGGGCGACGGCCTGATCATCGAGGTCGGTCGTGGTGCGCCGACGGGCGGCAAGCCGCGCACGCTGGTCCAGCTCAACCCGCTGGCCCGCTACAGCGTGGGCGTCCTGCTGGAGCGCAACACGTGCGTCATCGTGGTCGTCGACCTGGCTGGACGACCGGTGGCCAGGACAACGTTTCAAGGCGTGGCTTCGATGCCACCGGAGCAAGCACTGCCGCTGGTGGCGGCACAGGTGGATGCCCTGCTGACGACGGCGGCTGCCGACCGGGAGAAGGTACTCGGAGTCGGTCTCGTCAGTTACGGCCCGCAGGACCGGCGGGCGGGTGTGCTGTTGACGCCGCAACCCACCGAGGAGTGGCGCGACTACCCCGTCGCACAGCGTCTTTCGGAGAGTCTCGGCCTGCCAGTGCTGCTCGACAACGACGCCGCGGCAGCCGCCATCGGCGAGTACTGGATGGGTGCGGTGGACCCGCGGAGCACCTACGGCTGCATCTACATGGCGACCGGGATCGGCGGCGGGGTGGTGGTCGCCGGTGAGGTGTACCGGGGCAGCTCGTCCAACACCGCGGAGATCGGTCACATCTCGATCGACGTCCACGGCGACGAGTGCTCGTGTGGCAACGTCGGCTGCCTGGAGAACTACGCCGGCCCGTCGGCTCTGGTCAAGCAGGCGCTGGCGACACCGGGACTCGCCCGGCGGCTGGCACTCGACCCGGCTGGCGACGACCTCCTGAGCGAGTTCGCGCGGATCGCGGCAGCCGCGAACGCCGGTGATCCCGAGGCCCGCGAACTCGTCGAGCGGTCCGCGCGTTACCTCGGTCATGCCGCGGTCACCCTGGCGGTCCTGTTCGACCTGGACGCGATCGTCCTGGCCGGACCGAGCTTCACGGTGGCGGGTTCGATCTACCAGGCGGTGATCCAGCAGGAGCTGGACCGCCGGTTGTTCGCCCGGCGGGCGCATCCGGTGCGAGTGGTGCCGTCGGTCAACGGGTCGGACGCGGCGGCGATCGGCGGGGCGGTGCTCGTCCTGCAGAGTGAGCTGACGGCCGGCACCGGCCGCGCCGAGAACGGAGCGCGGCCAGTGCCGGCCGGTGCGGTCGAGACAGTCTGATCGTTCGCTCAGCGCGGCGAACAGTCCGGCTTGCGGGTGAAGCTCTGCGCTGGGCGAGTGGGTGCCGTCCGGCTCATCCCTTGGCGCGCCGGCGTACGGCGTAGCCGTACTGGTCCGGCCAGCGAGGCTCGGCGCCGAGTGTGAGCGCGGCCTGCTGCGGCCAGTACGGGTTGCGGAGCCATAGCGGTGGCGCGCCCCGGAACGTGGCAGGGGTAGTTCACGCCCGGCAGGACACCACGCCGCACCCGTCTCTCACGCTGTCATCGCGCCAAGTCGGTTGCGGAAACCTGCCGATGAAAACGTTCACAGATCACGCTACCCGCGTCCGACTTGCCTAACCGCACGGCCGACCTCGGCACCCGTTGAACCAGGCCGTTGACTTACTTCGGCTACCTGAGTAAGCATTCAAGTGGTCTTCAACCCTGCGTCGACCAACAAGGAAAAGAGCTGCCGTGACGAGCTCGCCCCTGCACGACGGCTGGCGTCTGCGTGCCGTGGGAGGTCCGGTGCCGGGCTTTCTCGCCGGCCTGGACGTGCCAGCCCAGGTACCCGGCAGCACCCACCTCGATCTGATGGCCGCAGGCCTCATCCCTGACCCGTACCTGGACAGCAACGAGGCGGCGCTGACCTGGTTGCACCGCGTCGACTGGCAGTGCTCGACGACGTTCCGGGCGGAGGCGCCGCGGGCCGGTGAGCGGGTGGACCTGGTCTTCGACGGCATCGACACCGTCGCCACCGTCGAGTTGAACGGGGAGGTGCTCGGCCACACCGCCAACATGCATCGCGGCTATCGCTTCGACGTCGGGCGATCGCTGCGCGACGGTGACAACGACCTGACGGTGACGCTGCGGTCCGCGCTCACCCACGCCGAGCAGACGGAGACCGAACTCGGCTGGCGGCAACGGGCGTACCCGCACCCGTACAACGCGATCCGCAAGATGGCCTGCTCCTTCGGCTGGGACTGGGGACCCGACCTCCAGACCGCAGGCCTGTGGAAACCAGTGCGGCTGGAACGATGGGACACCGCGCGCCTCACCCAGGTGCGTCCGCTCGTCACGGTCCATGCCGACGGCACCGGCCGCGTCGACGTGCACCTCGAACTGGACCGCGCCGCGGATCGCGACTACACCGCGCTCGTCACGGTCGGCGCACACGCGGAACGAGTCGCGATCACCGGCGACGTCGCACACATCGTCGTTCTCGTGCCGGACGCCCGGTTGTGGTGGCCGGTGGGCCACGGGGACCAGCCGCTCTACGACCTGACCGTCGCGCTGCTGGCCGATGGCCGGCAGGTGGACGCCGTCGAGCGCCGGATCGGGTTCCGCACCGTCACCGTGGACACCGAACCGGACGAGTTCGGCACCCCGTTCGTCTTCGTCGTGAACGGCAAGCGCGTCTTCGCCAAGGGCGCCAACTGGATCCCGGACGACCACTTTCTCACCAGGGTCACCCGCGAGCGCCTCGTGCGCCGGATCGACCAGGCCGTCGGCGCGAACATGAACATGCTGCGGGTCTGGGGCGGCGGCATTTACGAAACCGACGACTTCTACGACGTCTGCGACGAACGCGGCGTGATGGTGTGGCAGGACTTCCCCTTCTCGTGCGCCTACTACGCCGAGGAGGAGCCGCAGCGCGGGGAGGTCGAGGCCGAGGCCGAGGAGAACGTCACCCGCATCCTCGCCCACCCGTCCCTGGTGCTGTGGAACGGCAACAACGAGAACCTCCCCGCCTACACCGACTGGGGCTGGCAGGACGGCCTGGAGGGACGGAGCTGGGGCGGCGGCTACTACCACGAGATTCTGCCCAAGATCGTCGAAGAGCTCGATCCCACCCGCCCGTACGCACCGGGCAGCCCGTACAGCCCTGGCGACCTGCCACCCAACGACGCAGACCACGGCACCCGCCACGACTGGGACGTCTGGAACTTCCTGGACTACACGCACTACCGCGACCACGTTCCGAGGTTCTGCGCCGAGTTCGGCTTTCAGGGGCCGCCCACCTGGGCCACCCTCACCCGATGGATCCACGACGAGCCGTTGACACCCACCTCCCCCGCGTTCCTGCTCCACCAGAAAGGCCACAACGGCAACGCCAACCTGGACCGAGGCCTCGCGCCCCACCTGCCGGTGCCGGCCGACTTCGAGCAGTGGCACTGGGCGACCCAGCTCAACCAGGCCCGCGCGGTGGCCTTCGGCGTCGAGCACTACCGCTCCTGGTGGCCGCGGACCGCGGGAACCCTGGTCTGGCAGCTCAACGACTGCTGGCCGGTCACCTCGTGGGCCGCCATCGACAGCGACGAACGCCCCAAGCCCCTCTACTACGCCCTCAAGCACGCGTTCGCACCGCGGCTGCTGACCGTCCAGCCCCGCGAGGGGAAGCCCACGCTGATCGCTGTCAACGACCACGACGAGCCGTGGGCGGGTGCGGTGCACGTGACCCGGCAGGACTTCGCCGGCGCGCTGCTGGCCACCGCCGAACTGCGACTCGACGTGCCGCCTCGATCCACCGCGCTGCTGGCGTTGGCCGACGATCTCCTCGAGCCCGCCGATCCGACGAGCGAAGTGCTGGTCGCGACCTCCCGCGATGTCCGCACCCACCACCTGTTCCGCGAAGACCTCGACCTCCGCTACGACCCGGCACCGTTCACCGCGGACGTCACGCCCGTGGCCGATGGGTACCGCGTCGACGTGCGGGCCACCTCGTTCGTCCGGGACCTCGGTCTGCTCGCCGACAAGGTGGCCGGTGACGCGGTCGTCGACGACATGCTCGTCTCACTGACCGCCGGCGAAGCACATCACTTCATCGTGCGCACGTCGGAGAAGCTGCGCGATCCGGCCGCATTGCTGCACCCACGCGTGCTGCGCTGCGCCAACACGTCTGTGTGAGCAGGAAGTCCACACGCGAGTACTTGTCCTGTCCGGACTGAACACCACCCTGCACAAAGGAGTGCTGATGTCGGGAACAGTCAGAAATCGTCGCACCACGTTCGCCGCGTTGGCTGCCGCGGTGTCCATCACGTCCACGGCGCTGTTGGCAGCGGCGGGCGGGTCGTGGGCGAGTGACGCGAGCGCGGCGGCGGCGTTCGCGTGCCGGGTCGACTACACGACCAACGACTGGGGCAGTGGGTTCGGCGCCACTGTGACCATCTCCAACGTCGGTTCGTCGGCGGTCGACGGCTGGACGCTGACCTACACCTACGCCGGCGACCAGACCCTTCAGAACGGCTGGAGCGGCACCTGGTCCCAGTCGGGCAAGAAGGTCACCGTCACCAACCTGAGCTGGAACGGCACCGTCCCGGCCGGCGGCAAAGTCAGCGCTGGGGCCAACTTCTCCTACAGCGGCACCAATGCCAAGCCCACGGACTTCGCCGTCAACGGTGCCGCGTGCACCGGCATCCCACCGACGACGACCACCACCACCACGACAACGACGGGCACCCCGCCGGTCGACGGTCCCGCACCGGCGTTGCGCGTCTCCGGCAACAAGATCGTCACTGACAAGGGCAAGCCGTACCGGCTGCTCGGGGTGAGCCGCTCCAGCGGCGAGTTCGCCTGCGTGCAGGGCAAGGGCATGTGGGACAACGGTCCCGTGGACCAGGCGTCGGTGGACGCGATGAAGACCTGGAACATCCACGCGGTGCGCATCCCGTTGAACGAGGAGTGCTGGCTGGGCGTCAACGGCTCCCCCGGCGGTGCCACCTACCAGCAGGCCGTCAAGGACTACGTGGGCCTGCTGGTGAAGAACGGCATCAACGTGATCCTCGACCTGCACTGGACCTGGGGCGCCTACACGAACGGGCCGGACTGGCACTGCAAGGACGAGCACGCGCTGTGCCAGAAGCCGATGCCGGACGCGCGGTACGCCCCGCAGTTCTGGACGGGCGTCGCCACCGCGTTCAAGGGCAACGACGCCGTCGTCCTCGACCTGTTCAACGAGCCGTACCCGGAGATCGCCAGCGACTGGAACAAGACCCTGGGCTGGCAGTGCTGGCGGGACGGCGGCACCTGCACCGGTCTCCCGTACGAGACCGCCGGCATGCAGGACCTGGTCGACGCGGTGCGGGCCACGGGCGCGACCAACGTCCTCATGCTGGGCGGCCTGGAGTGGGCCAACGACATGCGGGAATGGCTGGCGCACAAGCCGATCGACCCGTTGAACAACATCGCGGCCTCCTGGCACGCCTACAGCTTCAACGCCTGCGCCACCGAATCCTGCTGGGACAGCCAGATCTCCCCGCTGGCACAACAGGTTCCGGTCGTGATCGGTGAGTTCGGCCAGGACAACTGCGGTTTCGACTACATGCAGCGGTTGGTGAACTGGGCCGACACGCACGGCCTGGGTTACCTCGCGTGGACCTGGAACCCGTGGGGCTGCAGCACCGGCGCCGTGCTCATCAAGGACTGGAACGGCACACCCGAGCCCGGTGTCGGTGAGGGCTTCAAGGCTCACCTTCGCAGCCAGACCCCGTAGCTCCGCTGATCACTCCAGAGGAGGACGTTCATGCGTCGCAGGATCGCGCTGATCGTCTCGGCACTGCTTCCCCTTTCCCTCATCGCACCGACCGCGGCCGGCGGCGAGCCTTCAGCCGCCGTCTTGTCCACTCCCCCGCTGGGGTGGAACTCGTGGAACCAGTTCGGCTGCAACATCGACGAGAACCTCATCCGGCAGACCGCGGACGCCATCGTGTCGTCCGGCATGCGTGACGCCGGGTACACCTACGTCAACATCGACGACTGCTGGATGGCACGCGACCGTGACGCCGAGGGCAGGCTGCAAGCGGACCCGACCCGCTTTCCCAGCGGTATCAAGGCGTTGGCGGACTACGTCCACGGCAAGAGCCTGAAGCTGGGCATCTACTCGTCGGCGGGAACGAAGACGTGCGCGGGCTTCCCTGCCAGCATCGACCACGAGGAGACCGACGCGCGGACGTGGGCGGACTGGGGCGTCGACTATCTCAAGTACGACAACTGCTACAACGAGAACCGTCCGGCGCTGGACCGGTATCGCGCGATGGGTGAGGCGTTGCGCAAGACCGGCAGGAACATCGTCTACAGCCTGTGCGAGTGGGGCCAGAACCGGCCGTGGGAAGGGCTCGGCCGGGCGGTCGGCGGGCACCTGTGGCGGACCACCGGCGACATCTCCGACAACTGGACGTCGGTGATGGGCATCCTCGACCAGCAGGTCGGCCTGGAGCGGTACGCGGGCCCGGACGGGTGGAACGACCCGGACATGCTGGAGGTCGGGAACGGCGGCATGACCGACGCCGAGTACCGCGCGCACTTCGCACTGTGGTCCGTGCTCAACGCGCCGCTCATCGCGGGCAACGACGTCCGGTCGATGGACGACGCGACCAAACGCATCCTGCTCAACCGTGATCTGCTGGCGGTGAACCAGGACTGGTCGGGCACGCAGGGTCGCAAGGTGCGTGACGACGGCGACCAGGAGGTGTGGGCCAAGCCCATGTCGGACGGCTCGGTCGCGGTCGTCCTGCTCAACCGCGGCACTGCCAACGCCGCCATCGGCGCGACCGCCACCGAGCTCGGCCTGCCGGCGGGAAGGTCGTACCGCGTCAAGGACCTGTGGAGCAAGGAGCAGCACGCGAGCTCCGGCATGATCCGCGGCGGCGTCCTGTCACACGGCGCGGTGACGTACCGGGTGTGGCCGGGCGGCACGGCGAAGCTCGCCCCGCTGACGTCGTTCACGCTCGCCGGACCGGAACTGGTCGACGGTGCCCGGCCGTTCACGGTGACCACCGGTCTGGTCAACGACGGCACGTCCCCGTTGATCGGCGCCAGGGTGCAGCTCCAGGTGCCGGACGGCTGGGTCCTCAACGGACCGTCGGTGCGCGAGACGCCGTTGGTGCTGCCCGGCCGCGGTTTCACCACCACCTGGACGGTGACGGCCAGACCCGTGACGTCGGCGGCGACCGTCAAGCTGACCGCGGGGGCGAGCTATCACACGACGGCGGGCGCGGAGTCGCGCTGGAGCGAGATCGCGCCGCCCTTGGTCACGGCACCGTCCACAGGTGCCCACCGTGTTTCCGGCCTGCCGTTCGTGTCGGAGGTCAACAGCTGGGGCCCGGTGGAACGCGACCGCAGCAACGGTGAGCAGTCCCCGACCGACGGCAAGCCGATCACCATCGGCGGTGTCCGGTACCAGACCGGTCTGGGCGTGCACGCCGCGTCGTCCGTGCGGATCTACCTCGGCACCACCTGCTCGGCGTTCACCGCGCAGGTCGGGGTGGACGACGAGACGAACGGCCTGGGCAGCGTGTCCTTCCGGGTGCTGGGCGACGGGCGTGAACTCGCCGTCACCCCGGTGCTGCGGGGCGGTGCGGAGGCCGTGCCGGTCCAGGCCGACGTGACCGGTGTGCGAATGCTCGACCTCCAGGTCACCGACGGAGGTGACGGCAACAACTCGGACCACGCGGACTGGGCCGCTGCCACCATCACCTGCTGACACCTGTGGCGGGTGGTAGCTCTCCGGCGGAGCGAGATAGGTGGCCATGTTCGCGACTGGCGCCACGGAGATGCACGGGCACGCGCCACGCCACCCCGCATGGGACAGTCTGAGCTCGCGTGACGTCCGCTCTGCACGACACGAGCTGCCGCCTGGGTTTCGAGACACGGGACAGACAAGCTCAGCTCCCGTGGCCGTGAGCACCGAACTCCTCCTGCTGTTCGTACCGATCAACCACGTGGCAGATCAGTACTGGACGAGGTGAAGCTCCGGTTCGGGAGGCGACTCTGCTGGGATGCCGTGGGGAGCCGCCCAAGATGTTCCCGGCGTGATGCGAGCGCAGGTCACAAAGGTCCACGGTGTAGCGTGATCGCGTCTGCCATGGTTTTGAAGTACAGGTCGCCCGTGACCACAGGTCACCGGCGTTTTGCTGTTCAGCGTCTCCGGCCATGGCGGGTCACCCCGACCCCCGCGCAGTGCGGGGGTCACATTCATGCTTGGAGTGCACCATGGCCACCGGAACCGTCAAGTGGTTCAACTCTGAAAAGGGCTTCGGCTTCATCGAGCAGGACGGTGGCGGCGCCGACGTCTTCGCCCACTACTCGAACATCGCCGCCCAGGGCTTCCGCGAGCTCCAGGAAGGCCAAAAGGTCTCCTTCGACATCACCCAGGGCCAGAAGGGCCCGCAGGCGGAGAACATCGTTCCCGCCTAGTCCCGTTGCCAGCCGCTGAACATCAGCGGCACGCGCGGAAGACATGAGAGCCCGGCCAGAAGATCCATCCGGCCGGGCTCTGTCCTATCCGAACGAAGCAGGCATCCGCAGGCGCCGTTCGAACGCAGGCGCCGTTCGAAGTGCCGGGTCCTGGAACAGGTCGCGCTTGATGTGGTCGTCGGTGGTTGTAGTGGGACACGTAGCGGCGCCAACCACCGCGACCACGTCCGGTTCGCGGACAAGAACTCCGAGCAGACGATGGCGCAGATCACGAAGTGTGTGAACGAAGGACGACGCTGCCCGCTGACCGTTGACATCGCTCCAGCGCCTGCCGGTCACTCGACGGCGACGGTGAAAGCCGCGGTGTGCAGTCGCCCGTGATGGGAGAACTCGAGGAACAGCCGGTACTCCCCGCGGTCGGCGAAGACGGCGCGGAACGTCAGCTCACCGTTGATCAGTGGCGCACCGAGCGGTTCGACGGGATGCAAGTGCGTCGCGGAGAGCAGCATGGTGTGGAACCCGGTCATGTGCCCGTTGGCGCCGAGGTGCGGCTCGAGTCCCTCGACCGGTACACCGTCCGGGGTGCGGATGGCGAAGCGCAGCTTGCGCTCGCTCATCACACCGAGCGTGGCGGGCTCGTCCACCCTGGTCACCGAGTAGCCCGTACCGGTCCGCGACTGCGCCTCCGGTTGGGGCACCGGCACGAGTTCGGTGTCACCGGCGAGGCTGAACGGCACGCCCAGCACCACGGGGTGCAGCGGATCCTTGGTGTCGAGCGGGATGAACTCGGCGAACATGCGGTACGCACCACCATCGGGCAGGTCCACCGACGTGTCCCAGGTGTCGCCGTCGAGCACGGGGTGGACGTGCCGGAACACGTGCATGTCGTCGCGGACGACGAAGAAGTGCATCTGCTTGGTCTGGTTGTCCAGGAACCTGGTCACCGGTTTTCCGTCGGCGCCGAGGATCCGGAACGCGACGGGGACGCCGGTGCCGCGGTTCGCGGGCATCACCACGCGCTCGAACCGGTAGCCGGACTCGGCCTCCGACAGGCCGTCGCTGTGCGAGGCGGGGACCACCGGACCCATGTTCTGGTGCTGCGTCGGCGGCGTGCTGCGGCCGAACATCATGACCGACCCCGCCACCACGATGACGACGGCCACCAAGGCGAACACCCAGTCCACGAAGGTCAGTTTGCGCACGACCACTCCTCAGCGGGTGGTTTTGGCCGCGCAGCAGCCAAAACCACCCACGACGTCATCTCAGAACTGGAGACTCCACGCGTCGATGTAGCCGGTGTCGGCCTTGGCGACGTCCTGCACCTTGAGCTGCCAGGTGCCTTCCGCCGTCCTCGCCGACGCGTCGACCGTGTAGGTCGTGACCACGTTGTCCGCCGAGTCGTTGCTCGATCCCTTGAGACGGAACGAGGTGCCGTCCGGCGCGATGAGGTCGATCACGAGGTCGCCGCGGTAGGTGTGCTTGATGTCCACGTTCACCTTCAGGGTCGACGGGGCCTTGCCCGCGACACCGGAGACCGTCACCGGGGAGGTGACCGCCGCGCCCGCGTCCGGGATGGCGACGTCCGCGGTGTTCTCGAACTTCCCGCCCGCCGGCGGCGGTTCGGCGGCGCCGAGGTTGGGCTTGACCACGACCAGGCCCTGCTCGATGCCGTTGACCAGCACGATGCCGCTGGCGAAGTACGGGTAGTTGCTCCACGCCCCGTTGAACTTCGCCTCGTTCGCGGCCGGGTAGATGTCGAAGTACCCGGCCTCGGTCAGCTGCGCCGAGGCGACCCCGCTGACGTCGAGGATCCGCAGGCCCGCCTGGTAGTTGGCCTGGTAGGAGTACTTGCCCTTGATGTACTGGTTGTGGTCGATCGCCGTCGCGGGCGAGTTGTAGACGCCGGTGTGCACGGGGTTGGCGAGCGAGGCCAGGTCCCAGATGTAGGTCTTGGTCCGCTTGTCGGTGCCGCGCGACTCGTCGAGTTCGTCGTCGAGCAGGAAGTAGCGCTGGTCCTCGGTCAGCCAGCCCTGGTGCGAGTACTGCGCGCCGGAGTAGCCCTTGCGGGAGATCTGCACCGGTTTGGCCTTGTCGGTCACGTCGACGATCGTCAGCGTGTCCTCGTTGGAGTTGAAGCAGATCTCCCTGCCCCGGTAGGCCGCGTCCGGGCCCCGGTAGATCACGCACTGGTTGTCGTGCGTGTACCCGTCCTGGGAAACGCAACCCGCGTTCTTGGGCGACTTCGGCGAGCGGATGTCCACCATGTGCGGGCCACCGCTGCACGTGTTGGAGCCGATCGCGTACGCGAAACCGGTCTCCTCGTTGATCGCGATGTTGTGCGCCGGGCCGAAGTCCTTGTAGACGGTGTCGGCGGTGAACGTCTGCGGCGAGGTGATCGTCCGCAGGCGGGTCAGGTCGAACACCTGCATCCCGTGGCCGGTGATGAAGTCCGCGACGATGAACGCGTGGTCCTTGTACACCTTCATGTCACGCCATGAGCTGCTGCCGCCGTTGGACGGCAGGTTGCCCAGGTAGCGAGGCGCGGTGGGGGTGCTGACGTCGACGAACGCCGTGCCGTTGGTGCGGCCGACGATCGCGTACTCCTTGCCGGAGGACGGGTCGGTCCAGCCCCAGATGTCGTTGCCGTTGCCGCCGCCCATCTGAGCCAGCGGCAGGACGCTGAGCAGGTCCACGTTCTTGCAGGGGTAGACGTCGGCCTTGCCGTCGACGCACGGCACACCGGCCGCGGTGTTCGTGACGGCGTGCCGCTCCGCAGGCTGGTAGTCGGCCATGAACGTTCTGGCCGCCGCCTGTCCTTCGGGGGTGTCGGGGTCGTGCGCGGACGCGCCCGACATCGTGAGGGCGATCGCCGATGCCGTCAGCACCGTGAGCGCCCCCAGCCGCAGGGTCTTCATGAAGTTGGGCTCCTCACGGAAATCCGGCCGCTCAGGACGCGGACCGGTGCAGGGTTTCCGATCAGTCACCGACGGTAGGACGTCTGGCTACCCGACGTGCACCATCGTTCGTCTGGTCTCCGTCACGAGACGACAACAGGGGCGGCGGGAGTTCAGTGCCTGCGAGCCTGCCGGACGTCACGCCCGCGGGAAGTTCCGGAACGCCTCGAGCAGCCGGTCGCGGGTGTCGCCGGACAACGTCTCCGGCGGCAGCTCCCCCAGCTCGGAGATGGTGACGCGGAACTGGTCGAGGTAACGCTCGCAGCCGGGGCACTCGGCGAGGTGGGCGACGAAGTCGCGTTCGGTCCCCTCGTCCAGCGTGCCCTCCAGGAACGCCGTGACGAGCTCGACGAACTCCTCGCAGGTCATGCCACTCCCCCCAGGTACTTCTCGACGTGTGCGCGGACTGCCGCACGGCCGCGGTGCAGCAGCACCCGCTGGTTGGCCGCCGAGATCTCCAGCATCGCGCACACCTCCTCGGAGGAGTAGCCGTCCACATCGCGCAAGGTCACCACGACCCGTTGCCGTTCCGGCAGCCGGTCGAGTGCCCGCGCGACGACGTGGCGAAACTCGTCGCCGAGCACCCACGGCTCGGGAAACTCCCGCCAATGCCCCGGATAGGCGTCATCCGGCCCGCGGAACTGGTCCGGGTCGACGGTCGGTCCGCCGTCCGGGTCGAGGCTGGTCCACGGGATGGTCCGCTTCTCCTTGACGCCCCGTTTCTTCGCCGTGTTGACCAGGATCCGGTACACCCACGTGCGCAACGACGAGGCGCCCTGGAACCCGCCGACGCCGCGGATCACGGCCAGCCAGGTGTCCTGGACGACCTCCTCCGCCGAGGCGTCGGTCGACACGAACGACCGGGCCAGCCGCAGCATCGACGCCGACCAGCTGTCCAGCAGCCGCGCGAACGTCGCCTCGTCACCGGACCGGAGTCCGGCGACGAGGACGTCGTCCGCGGGCAGCATCCACGGAAATCTACCGGTACTCGGGGTTGTCGAAGTCGTAACGACATCCCGCGTCCCACCCGGAGCGCTGGTTGCCGTGCGCCGGGATCCCGCCCGCGTCCTTGAGCATGCGAGCCAGGTGCAGCAGGTTCCACGTCATGAACGTGGTGTTGCGGTTGGTGAAGTCGTTCTCCGGCCCACCAGATCCGGGGTCCAGATAGGACGGACGGGGCCCGGCCTCGCCGATCCAGCCGGCGTCGGCCTGCGGCGGGATCGTGTAGCCCAGGTGCTGCAGGCTGTAGAGGACGTTCATCGCGCAGTGCTTGACGCCGTCCTCGTTGCCGGTGATCAGGCACCCGCCGACGCGGCCGTAGTAGGCGTACTGGCCTGCGTCGTTGAGCAGGTGCGAGCACGCGTAGAGCCGTTCGATCACCTGCTTGGTCACGGAGCTGTTGTCACCCAGCCAGATCGGGCCCGCGATCACCAGGATGTCGGCCGCCATGACCCGTTCGTAGATCTCCGGCCACGCGTCGGTCGCCCAGCCGTGCTCTCTCATGTCCGGCCACACGCCGATCGCGATGTCGTGGTCGATCGCGCGCAGCACCTCGACCTGGACGCCCTGCTTCTCCATGATGGCCCGGCTGACGTCCACCAGGCCCTCGGTGTGGCTGCGATCGGGCGAACGCTTCAGGGTGCAGTTGATGAACATCGCCTTGAGGTCGCTGTGGTCGGTCATGCGAAACGCTCCTCCAACGCGGCCAGGCCGGGCAGGAAGATCCCGTCGCGGACCTGGGAGATCACCTGGGGTTCGTCGGTCGCGTCGCAGTCGAAGTCGGCCGTCCACTCGACCAGCGACGTCGTGTCGGACGCGGGCCTCACCCGCAGGCCGGAGACGTAGCCGCGCACGGGCAGTCCGGCGGTGTCCTCGAACGCGTACCGGGTGCTGCGTTCGGCGTCGTCCAGTGCGACGAGCCGCTCGCGGTGCCCGCCCGCCGCGGGGAAGACGCGGACCGCGCCCACGCGGTCGACCGGGTCACCGCCTTCGATCTTCGCCTCGGGCAGGAACGGGTGCCATGAGCCGATGGCGGAGAAGTCCCGCAACAGCTCCCACACCTCCTGGGCGGGGGCGTCGAGCACAGCACTGGTCACGATTCTGGGCATGCGGAAACTCCTCCTGCGGTCGTCGATTCGCACGATCGGCTTGCTGAACGCGATTCCCGTGTCGTTGGTGCCGACACCGAGGACTCAGTTCCCGCACCCGCGACCGGCGTTACACGAGGAGACGAGATGACTTTCGAGACGGCCCGCCGCGCCCTGCGCGTCAGACCCGGCGGCTTCGGCACCGTCACTGAACCGGACCGGCTCGGACGCTCGACTCGATCGTCCAGTTGTTCCGGGACCGCCACGGGGAAGCCGCCAAGGGCTGACGCCGCCGGAGGCCTACCCCTGCACGACCGGGTAGATCTCGTCGGCGACCAGGCCGTGCGCTTCGCGGTGCACTCTGTGGGCTGCCTCCGCGTCCGGGGCCTCCACCAGGCAGAACACCTTGCCCGCCTGGTCGTCAACCCAGTAGTTGAGGTAGCGCACACCGTGCTGGCCCTGGGTGCGCAGGTCGGCCTCGTGGGCTTCCGCGACGTCCTTCGCGGTGGCGCCGTCGGGCAGTTCGTTGTGGACGTCCATGAACAACATGGCTTCCTCCTCTTCCGACTGTGCGGCGAGGTTAGGCAGGCCGGCGTTCCCCGAGCGTTCCCACGCCGGCCGACGTAAGGTCGGCCCATGCCTGCCACCTGCCAGGTGCGTGTGCTCGGCGGGTTTGGCGTCACCGTGGACGGCAGCCCCGTCCCCACCCATGCCTGGCGCAGCCGGCGCGCCGCCGATGTGGTGAAGCTCCTGGCGATCGAACCCGCGCACCGGCTGCACCGCGAACAGGTCATGGAGCTGCTGTGGCCGGACCTGCCGGTCGAGGCGGCCGGCGCGAACCTGCGCAAGGCCGTGCACTACGCCCGCCGGGCGCTCGGCGGCCCCGAAGCGATCGGCGTGGACGGCCACGTGCTGGTGCTGTGGCCGGACGGATGCCTGGACTGCGACCTCGAACGGTTCGACCGCGCCGCGGACACCGCGCTGGCGTCGGGCAACGCACAGGCGTGTGCCGCGGCAGCCGCGAGCTACGGCGGCGACGTGGTGCCGGACGACCGGTACGAGTGGTGGGCGGAGGAGCCACGAGCCAGGGCGAGGACCCACTACCTCGCGCTGTTGCGGGCCGCCGGTGACTGGACCCGGCTGCTGGAGCTCGACGAGACCGACGAGGAAGCCCACCGGGCGATGATGCGCCGCCACCTCGCGGCCGGGCGGCGCCGGGAAGCGTTGCGCCAGTTCGAACGACTCCGCGAGGCGCTGCGGGAACGCATCGGCGTCGGGCCGGACGCCGACACGGTCGCGCTGTACGAGACGGCGCTGGCCGAGGGTGCCGAGCCTCCGTCGGTGCGGCACACGGTGGCGGTGATCCTCGCCAACGGGCTGGTCGCCTGGGGACGGCGCAACGTCGAGGAGGCCGAGCGGCTCGCCAAGCGGGCACGCGCGCTGGCGCTGGACGCGAACCTCGGGCACGAGCTCGGCGAGGCGTCCACCCTGCTGGCGCTCGTCGCTTACGCGCGAGGCACGTGGCACGAGCAGTTCCGGCGGGAGTTCACCGACTCCGTCCGGCGGTCCGCGAACCTGGAAGGCGCCGTGCTCGACGCCCACCTGTGCTTCCAGGAGTTCTACCTCTACGGACCGGAAGGCCACGAGGGCGCGGAGTCGTTCGGCCGAGACCTGCTCGGCATCGCCACCGAGGCGGACTCGGCGGCCGGCCGGGCGCTGGCCCACCTGCTGCTCGGCGAGTTCGCACTGCTGTCCGGCCACCTCGACGAGGCCTCCGCGCACCTCGACCGGTCGCTGACGGACGCGGAGCGGTCGGGGTGCCTCTCGGCGCAGAGCATCGCGCTCGAACGTGCCGCCGAGGCGCGCATCCGGCGCGGAGACCGCAGCGCCGCCGTCGCCCTGCTCGACCGAGCCATGCCGCTCGCGCACGCGTCGGGCATCCGGTCCCACCTCGTCATCAGGATCCACGGACTGCGCGTACTCGCCGCCGGCGGGCTCGTCGAGGCACTCTCCGCGGTCCGGGACGGTGAACGCCTGCTCACCGAGGCGCCACACGTGTGCGATCCGTGCTCGATGGCGTTCCGGATCGAGGCGGCACGGGCCTGCGCGCGGGCCAACGACCTGAGCCGGGCGCGGACGCACCTGGCCGAGGCGGAACGGATCAGCGGGCTGTGGCAGGGCGGCCCGTGGTCGGCCGCTCTGTGGGAGGTCAGGGCCGAACTGCGCCGGGCGGCCGGGCAGACCGCCCAGGCCGCCGCGTTGTTCCTCGAAGCGGCCGAGCTGTACGCCACCCTGCGCAGGCCGATCGAGGAGAACCGCTGCCGGGCGGCCGCTGAGGTCGCGTGACGCGTCAGTCGTGGGACCTCGCGACGGCGGCGAACTAGCAGCGCGTCCCGGAACGTTGGCGAGGTAATCCACGCTCAACAGGGCGCCTCGCGGCACGATGCACCAGTCTGACCGCGAATTCCCCCGGCAACGTTCCGAGCCACACCATAGTGCTTTGTCGGGTTGCCNNGTCCCTCCGGACCCGACAAAGCACTACCGACAGCGCTACGACCACCGGGCGGTCGAGACGCCGTGGCAGCGCCGCTACGTCGCCCGCTTCGAGGCGTCGCAGGACCGTCCCGGACGGTCAGGCGCGCTCGACGGCATCGGCCTGCGGGCCCCGGTCGCTCTGCCGGATGCGGAAGCGCACCCGCTCGCCGGCCACCAGGGGCTCGCCGGAGACCACCGAGACGTGCACGAAGAGGTCGGGCCCGCCCGCGTCAGGGGTGATGAAGCCGAAGCCGCGGTCCGCGTCATAGCGGGCCACCGAGCCGTCGCCGGCGCGGGCTGCGGGCCGGGTGGCCGGACGAGCCTGGCTGGGGGCCGCGGCGGCCTCCACCGGCTCGCCGGTGGCCACGAACCGCACCTCGCGCGCCTGACGACCCTGGTCCCCGGTGACCGTGGTGAACGAGACCCGGTCGCCCTCTGCCGGCAGGTACACCTCGTCGACCAGGGCGCGCACGTGCAGGAAGACGTCGCCCGCCCCGTCGTCGGCGGCCACGAAGCCGAACGCCTTCTCCTCGTCGAACCACAGGACGGAGCCGTCGGCGCCGTCGCCGGGCGCGACCAGAGGGGCTCGGCGGACCCCGGCGTCGAAGCTCAGCGGCACCAGGTGCTGGGCCTGCGGCCCCTTCTCCCCTGCGATGACGACGAAGGCCACCCGCTGCCCGGCCGCGAGGACGCCCCCGGTGACGATGGCGGAGGAGTGCACGAACACCTCCGCACCCCCGCCGTCCGGCGCGGCGAACCCGTAGCCCTTTGCCGGCTCGTACCAGGAGACGGTCGCGAGCACGCCCAGGGTCGCGTCAGGCGCGGCGTCCCCGGTGACGGCGACGTGCAGCGCCTGCGGACCGCGGGGTCCGTCGCCGGGCTCGAACTCCACCGTCTGGCCCTCGCGCAGCGCCCGGGCCGCGCCCTCGCCCCGCACCTGCGAGACGTGCACGAAGATGTCGGCGCTGCCGTCATCGGGGGCGAGGAAGCCGAAGCCGCGCTCGAGGTCGTACCAGCGGACGGTTCCCTGCTGCACGGTGCACTCCTGGTCTTGCGGGTGGTCGGGGGTCCAGTGTCCCAGGCACCGTCCTGATCCCGACGCGCGGCGGCTCCGCCCTGAGTACGTCGCCGAAGTCACCGAGTTGGCACGCCGTCACCAGCCGTTGCCCGAGTATGCGGACGTGTGGGGTGCCAAAACTATGCCTGGTGGTCTGACCTGCGCCTCAGGCCGCCGCGGATTCGTACTCGTTGATCAAGCCGCCGAGTACTCGCCGACGACGAACGGCCGTACGGCCTGATTCTGTGTCCACTGTGAGACGGATGAAGCCGGCGGGTGAGACCAGCGCGCGCCGCGATGCGTGGCGAGTTGGCAGCCAGGGCCACGGCGGCGCCCAGCGAATTGCCCGCCAGCACCACCCCGTCGGCGTCCATCTCCACGGTCGCGTTGGTGAGTGGGAAGTCCGCTCGCGCCAAGGCTTCCGAACACCACTGCCGCACCGCGCGTTGACCACCTGGGTTCTTGTACACGGCCGGCATCGCGCCAGTGTCCGGCGGCTCGTGGTTCGTCCGGCGCTGATGACCGGCGGCTTGATCGGGCAGGAGCTCCTGGCGACGCCTGATCGCCTGGACAGCGGATCGCCGGTCGACGACAGCGACGGCCGGGCGCTGACCGCGGCCTTGCGGCGGTTCGAACACGCCGCACAACAACGCTGCGACAGCTCCGCACACAGCTGCACCTCGTTGTCGCGAAACAACTATTCCAGGGCGCCTGGGATGGCGCGGTCATTCGGACGCTCGGGCTGGTGCGGGTGCGGAACGGCTTCTTACCGCCCGCTTACGGCCGCCTGCTGGCCGCGTTCGCGCGGTCCGCGCAGTCCTACGGTCGAGCCCGCCGCTACCCCGCACCGTCACCAGAGGGGGCTGTTGCCGTGGATGTTCCGCTGACCCGCCGGTTGCTCGCCGAGGTCGCCGGCACAGCGATCCTGTGTCTGTTCGGCACAGGGGCCGCGGTGGCGGCCGGTCCGTCCGGGTTGTTGATCGTGGCCCTGGCGCACGGGCTTGCGCTCGCTGTGGCGATCTACGCCTTCGGCGCGATCTCCGGTGGTCACTTCAACCCGACCGTCACGTTCGCATTGGCCGTACGCGGCCGGTTCGCGTGGCGTGAGGTGCCCGCGTACGTGCTGGCGCAGCTGATCGGCGGTGTGCTCGGCGCCGCTGTGGTCTACGCGGCCTACATCTCCGCCGCGGTGACCGCCGGTTTGGGGGCGACGGCCTACGGCCCGGCTGTCACACCGGTTCAGGCGCTGGTCGCCGAGGCGACTGGTGCGTTCATTCTCGTCACGGCCGTCTACGCGCTCGCGGTCGCACCTGATGCACCCAAGGGCGTGCACGGCTTGGGAATCGGGCTCGCGCTGGCTACGCAGATCATGGTGTTCGGCCCGCTCACCGGCGCTTCGGTGAACCTCGCCCGGACGATGGGGCCGGACGTGGTGCTGTCGCTGGCCGGCGCGACCGTGTTCTGGTCGCAGCTGCTCGTCTACCTCGTCGGTGGCGTTGCTGCGGCGTTGTTGTACGAGGTGATCGGCAACGTTGCTCGACGGGCCGCGGGGACTCGCGCGGCCGAACAGGTCTGAGCAACGGCATGTCTGACGAGTTGGCCGGCGAAACCGGATCGGAGCGGCTGAGCGCCATCGCGGATGTCCACGCAGACTGTGTGCGGGCAAGGGTGGTGGAGGGCTGGCGGGTCGACGGTATCTCCGTGCAGTGTCGAGGGCGGCGTTACGACAAGTGTCACGGGCAACTGGAAATCCCGGCGGAGCAATGTCCTCTTCGGGCCTGAAGGGGCCGTTCAGCCTGTCGATGAGGATGAGGCTGTCTGATCCATTACGGACGAACCCGGGAGAGGGTTGGTGCCGGCGATCGTTGCGGACCTCGGTCGCCGGCGAGGCACAACCAAGACATGCCGACGGCGACACCGATCATCGTGAACACGCCGCGTGGCCAGAAGATGTGACTGTCGAGAAAGGACACGCTGGCGACGAGGAGCACCACCGCGCCCGGTGTCACCCGCCACTTCGCACGCGCGACGGCTGCGCCGGCGATCAGGGCATTGGCGACGAGAAAGCAGGCTGAGCCGATGTGACCGAGCAGGTCGCCGATGGCGAACACGGCACCAACGACCGGTGTGACACCGTTCTGGGCGTGCACCACGGTTCCCGCGGCGATCCCCGCGACAGCGTCGAGCCCGCCGTAGAAGGCCGCGAAACCGAACGCCGCCAGCCGCCCCGGCCACCGAAGCCACGGCGGTGCCGGGGTCAGCAACAGCCACTGCGCCACGGCCAGCAGCGGAAAGACCGGGAGCAGAACGATGTGCAGCGCCGCCCACGAAGACGCGCTGGCCGCATCGAGCAGTGCAGGGTGCACCGCACCGAACCCTGCGAGCAGAAGTCCCGGCAGGGCGAAGAGGACGGCGCGCAGCCAACGTGACCTGATCACCGGGCGACCATAGTCGCGGACGGACGGTGCTCAAGCGATCAAGGGATTAGGAAACCCTTACGCTTCCGACAAGGACAAGCGGCTGAGCCTGGACATCCAGGTCGCCCCAACCGGTTGGGAGCTCTACGCCTTCAAGGACGCCGCCCCGGACGGCGTGGGAGCGGTCACCTCACTGCGAGATCCGCGCAACCCGGACCGCACCATCCACGTGAGCACCATGCGCGGACTCGTCCCGAACTACGGTCAGGCCGTCGAAGGCGGCCCCCGGGTGGGGTCGACCAGTGACCGTCGAGATCGTCGACTGGGGCGGACAGCGCGAGGGCGAGTCCGGTGAGACCGCAAGCCATGAGGCCGCCGGCCCGTCCCACGAGGAACGAGCCTGATCGCGGAACAGATGATGGAACACCGGTGACGGACCCTGTCCGAGGATCAGCTCAAGGACGAGCTCCGTCGCGCCGGTCTCCCAGCGCGGCATCGCGACGGCCTCGTCGTGATCCTCCGGCCACGGTCACAACTACGCCCGGCTCAGCACGAACTACCTCCGGAACGCGGCGGCGTTGTCCTTCGTCACGACCTTCACGGGAACATCCACCACCTGCTGGACCTTCTCGCCTCGTGCCGCCCGCACGGCCTGCTCCACAGCGTTGCGACCGAGCAGGTCCGGCTGCTGCGCGACGGTCGCCGCCATCGTGCCGTCCGCGACGGCGCCCAGGGCCTCCGGGGTGCCGTCGAATCCGACGACCTGCACCTCCGCGCCCGCGCGGGCACCGAGCGCCTCGATCGCGCCGAGGGCCATCTCGTCGTTGTCCGCGAAGACACCCTCGATGTTCTTGCCGGCACGCATCAGGTCGGTCATCACCTGGACGGCACGGGCACGGCTGAAGTCCGCGGTGCGCGTCGCCACGACCCTGATGCCGCCCGAGTTCAAGCCCTGCTCGAAGCCGGTACCGCGATCGTAGGTCGCCGACGCACCCGCGACGCCCGTCAGATGCACGACGTTGCCGTTGGCGGCCCGGCCGAGCGCGATGGCTGCCAGCGCACCGCCTTGCACGTTGTCGGACGCCACCTCCGACGCGACCGCGCCGCCGTAGACCGACCGGTCCACCGACACCAGCGGCACGAGCGCGGCCTGCGCGATGTCCGCCGCCTGCTTCGCCTGCCGGGAGTCGACGGGGTTGATGATGATCACCCCTACCCGCCGCTCGGTGAGTGTGCGCACCTGGTCGGCCTGGACGCTCGCGTCGTTGCCGGCGTTGAGCACGATCACCGAGGCCCCGAGTTCGGCCGCCGCCTTCTCGACACCGGCCTTCATCGCGACGAAGAACGGATTGTCCAAAGTGGACAGAGAAAGGCCGATGGTGACGTCGTCGCCGGTCCGCGCCTGACCGCCCGAGTCGCACGCGGCCGACACCAGCACTGCGCACATCATCAGGCTCACGCGGAAAACTGATTGCTTCACGCCGCCGGTTCTACCGGCCATGATCGCGACTTCGGCGATTTTCCGCCTGTCCACAAAGTACTTTCGCACCTTTCGGAAGGCCTGGATTCGCGTGACCGGCCATCCCAGTGGTGCCGCTCAGGTTGACCACGGCGTTCACGGTCCAGCACAGTGGGCGCGTGCAGAGGACGCTGAGCATCCTGACGGTCGTCGCGTGCGCGATCCTGCCGCTGGGCTCATCGGCTTTCGAACAGCAGCTCGTGCCGACGTTGCTGCTCGGGCTGGCCTTCGCCGTGCTCGCCATCTTCGGGTTCCGGTTCGTCGAGGGCCGTGGCAGGGCTCTCGCCGTGGCATACGCCGGAATCCAGCTGGCGCTGGGTTTCGCGCTGTTCTGGATGTCGGGCGCGGCGATCGGATCGGTCCTGCTGCTGGTGGCCCTGGTCGCGCAGAGCGTGCTGCTGCTGCCACTGCCCGCGGCCGTCGTGGTGGCCGCGGTCATCCCGTTGGTGCACCTGGGCATGGACTGGGTCGCCGGACTGCGTGAAGGTCTCGGCACGCTGGCTGTCACCACCTTCACCGTCGTGGTGACCGAACTGTTCGTGCGGGAGCAGCGCGCCAGGACCGCACTGGCGGCGGCCAACGACCTGCTCCGCGGGTACGCCGCCCAAGCCGAGCAGCTCGCCACCACACAAGAGCGCAACCGGGTCGCCCGCGACATCCACGACGGGCTGGGGCACCACCTGACCGTCGTGCAGATGCTCCTGCAGGCCGCGCGCGCCGTGATCCACACCGCCGACGTCGAGCGGCTCGACGGGATGCTCGCCAAGGCGCAGGACCAGTCGAAGCAGGCGCTGGCGGAGGTGCGCCGCTCGGTCGCCGCGCTGCGCGAACCCCGGCCGGCTCCGCTGGTGGACGCCTTGCGGGCGTTGACCGACGAGGTTTCCGAGGCGGGTGTGCCGACCGGACTGGAGGTGCTCGGCGCGGCGCGCGAGCTCCGCGCCGACGTCGAGGAATCACTGTTCCGGGCGGCGCAGGAGGGACTGACCAATGTCCGCAAGCACGCGGACGCGACGGCCGCCACCGTCGCCCTCGACTTCGGTCACCTCGACCTGGTTCGATTGGAAGTGCGCGACGACGGCCGAGGCTTACCGGAGAACCCGTTGCCGGACAGCGGGTTCGGCCTGGTCGGCCTGCGAGAGCGGATCGCGGGTCTCGGTGGGCGGGTGTCCGTCGACTCGGCGGCCGGGCGCGGTGTGACACTGACCGTGGAGGTGCCGGGGTGACTCCTCCGGATTCCGTTGTGCGGACCCTGATCGTCGACGACCAGGCCCTGTTCCGCGAAGCCCTGGCGGCGTTGCTGGAGGTTCAGCCCGAGATCGAAGTGGTCGGTGAAGCCGGGAATGGCGAGCAGGCCGTCCGGCTGGCCGCCGAACTTCGTCCCGACGTGGTCCTGATGGATCTGCGGATGCCGGTGCTGGACGGGATCGCGGCTACTGCCAGGTTGCGCCTCGAGCAGCCGGACGTGCGGGTGCTCGCGTTGACCACGTTCGACGATGACGCGGACGTGTTCGCGGCGATTCGGGCGGGCGCGGTCGGCTACCTGCTCAAGGACGTGTCCTCGGCCCGGCTGGTGGAGGCGCTGCTCGCGGCCCGGCAGGGTGAGTCGGTGCTGCAGCCGTCGGTCGCGGCGAAGCTCGTGGCCAGGGTGGCCCGGTTGCCGCGCGAGGAAGCCACACCGCCGGTCGTGCCGTTGTCGGAGCGCGAACTCGACGTCGTCCGGCTGCTCTCCGCGGGACACAGCAACCGTGAGATCGCCGGGAAGCTATTTCTGGCCGAGGGCACGGTGAAGAACCTCGTCA